>JBKQRH010000056.1:0-20660 GCA_052326045.1 Occallatibacter sp.
TCAAGTTTCTTGAATAGGTCGTTGCGCAGGTCGAACTCGATGTCGCGCGAGATGCCGATCAGTATCCAGCGCTGGGCGTAAAGAAAGACGCCCTTGACGAGAGAGATAGCGACCAGCAGGCCGGCGAAGATTACGATTTGCTGACGGGTAGTTCCCTTCTCGATTGAATTGACCGCGTGCCCGAGGACGCCGGGAAACTGAACCCAGATGGCATTTGTGCAGACGCAGGAAAGCGTGCCCCACAGGTAACCCCAGCGGTAGCGGCGCATGTAACTGTAGAGCGGGGCCAGATCCCTGAGCATGTATTTATTGTACGGGGCTGGTCGAACGGAGCGAATTGACTACCTGAAAGCCGGCTTATGTCGGCGTTCGCAGCAGCAGGTAGCCGCCCGTAATCCCGAAGAGGATATCCGGGGACCAGGCAGCCAGGGCGGAAGGCAGATAGTTCACGTTGCCCATGGCTCCAAAGAGGCCGTCAACTACAAAGTAAGCGAGCGCCACGGCAATAGCCACGGAAATGCCGGTGAGCGAGCCGCGGCGGCCCATGGAGAGCGCGAAGGGAATGGCCAGCACAGACATGACGATGGCGACGAGCGGGTAAGAGAGCTTGTGCCAGAGCTGGACGCGCAGGCGCATGGTGTCAAATCCGCTCTGGCGCAGGTCGCCGATGTAGCGATCAAGCTGGCCGAAGTTCATCTCCTGCGATTGCAGGCTCTCCTTCTTGAAGTAGCCGGGCTCCTCGTGAATCTCGGCGAAGGAGGTTTGTTTGAATTCGCGATATTCCGTTACGTTGGGGCCTTCGATATCGCGCTGCCATCCGTTCTGGAAGCGCCAGGAACCGGTTCCTGAGTCCCAGAAGACGCGGACGGCAAAGATGCGCCGCGAGAGCGCGAAAGTGGACGGATCGATCTCGAAGAGCGAGAGATTGGCGAACTCGTCGCGGTCGGGATCGAAGAACTGGTAGTAAAAGATGCGGGCGGGCTCGCCGGGATGCGGCTGGCCGAAGATCCACTTCTGCTCGGGGTGCAGAAAGGTTTGGGGCGGACGGCCCTTGATGATGTTGCGCAGCGCCTCCTGCCTGCGATTGGCCTGGAAGAGATAAAACTGGTCGAAGAGGAAGAGGCTCACGGCCAGGATGGCGGCGATGGAGACGATGGGAATCACCAGCCGGTAAAGGCTGATGCCGGTGGCCTTCATGGCGATGAGCTCGCTGTTGCGGTTGAGCACGCCGAAGGTGACCAGCACGGCGATCAGCACCGCCAATGGCGCTATCTGGTAGAGCATGCTGGGCGTGAGGTTGATCAGATAGTCTCCGACCGTGGACAGCGGAATGTGGTTGCGCAGGATGTCGCCCGCCAGATCGAAGAAGGTGAAAATCAGCATGAGCAGGACGAAACTCATCAGCACCAGGATGAAGGTGTTGAGGAACTCGCGCACCACGTACTCGTCGAGGATGCGGGGAAAGACGCCGCGGACCGCGGTGCGCTGGGGGCGCGGTTGAAGCCTGCTCAGGAGGCCGGTGATGGGAACGCCGTTAGGTTTGGGCGGGGCCGCGGGCCTTGGGAAACGCACGGCCCAGGTGGCGATCGCGTTCAGTACACGGCCGCCACTGGCCATCTGCCAGAGCAGAAAGATGCCGCCCGCGCTGAAGAGCAGGTTGGCCATCCAGACCGCGAGGAAGGCGGGAATCCAGTTTTGACGGCCCAGAGCGGTGCCGATCAGGGAAAGCGAGTAATAGACGATGACCAGCGCAATGGTAGCCACCACAGCTGAGCTCTTGCCGCCCCGCCGCGAGGCCACACCCAACGGAACGCCCACCAGCATCAGCACCAGGCAGGCCACAGGGTAGGCGAAGCGGTTGTACAACTCGATCAGGAATCGCTTGGCGTCGAGACCATGGGTATGCTCCAGCAACGCGCCCATGGGGAGGGCGAAGATGGCCGTGTCCAGGCGCCCCAGGTGCAACTCGCTCTGCTGGCTCAGTTCGAGAGGACGATCGGCGGTATCAAAGGTGGAGATGTTGTACTGGAGCGGCTGCCCGGCCACGGTTTCGTGCCGTGACCCGTTGCGCAACCGCATGAGCAGTTCCAGCGTCGAGTCGTTGACCACGGTGGCGGAGGCCGCGGTGGTGATGAGCGGGGTGGTGGGATCGGCGACATCTGCCATGAAAACCTGGCGCCAGTTGGACGCGCCTACACCGCCGCGCACGTCCTGCACATAGAGGACGGTGTTTTTGAAGTCCTCGTAAAACACGCGGGGCTGGATCTCGTAGGATGCCTGCGAGGTTTCCAGAGCCTGCTGCATATCCAGGATGGCCTGATTGGCGCGCGGGGCCACATAAATGGAGTTGGCCAGTCCCAGCAGCGTGCCGCCAATGGCCACGATGGATGCAACGCGCACAAAGTAGCCGATGCCCAGGCCGGAGGCGCGCATGGCGATGATCTCGCTGTCGGCGGCCAGGCGGCTAAGCCCCAGCAAAATGCCCACCAGAACCGCCATGGGAATGGTGACTTTGAAAGTGTTGGGCAGCGTGAAAAGCAGGATCTCCATTACGTTGGTGAACGTGGAGCTGTTGCGGACTACCATCTCCAGAATGTGGGGAAGGTCGCGCATGAAAAGAATGAAGGTGAAGAGCGCGCAACCGATGAGCGTGTGGGAAAGAATCTCGCCGAGGATGTAACGGGTCAGAATGCGCACAGACAGGCTCTGGGGTTAGTTTAACTTGCCACGGCGCTTCGTGCGGCGGATGGCCGCCAGCGGCGCAGGCGCAGGCTGTTCCCCAGCACGCAGACAGAGCTGAGGGCCATGGCGGCGGCGGCAAGCCAGGGAGTGAGCAGAATGTGGAAGGTGGGATAGAGCAAGCCAGCGGCCAGGGGAATGCCGAGCAAATTATAGGCCGCGGCCCAGGCCAGGTTCTGGCGCATCACGCGCACGGTGGAGCGGGCCAGATCGAGCGCCGCGGGGATGGCTGAGGGTTGCGCGCGCAGGAGCAGCACGTCGCCGGCCTCCTGGGCCAGATCGGCGCCAGTGCCCATGGCGATGCCGGCGTCGGCCTGGGCCAGCGCAGCAGCGTCGTTGATGCCATCGCCCACCATGGCCACGCGCAGGCCGGACGCTTGCAGGGCGCGAATGCGGGCCAGCTTGCCGGCCGGGTCCAGACTGGATTCCCACCCCAGCGACGAAGACCTGTCGCCGGGGACCCCGGATTCGACCTCGGCAATTCCGGCTTGTTGCGCGATAGGCTTGGCCGCGGCAGCCGAGTCGCCGGTCAGCATCAGCACGCGGAGGCCGGCGTGGCGCAAAGCGCCTATAGCTTCGGCTGCATCGGGACGCAATGCGTCGCGGGCGTCGAAGCAGCCGGCGGGTATTTTGTCGAGAGCCATCCACAGCCGGGTGGCGCCGGACTCCGCT
Source organism: Occallatibacter sp. (assembly GCA_052326045.1). GTDB lineage: Bacteria > Acidobacteriota > Terriglobia > Terriglobales > Acidobacteriaceae > Telmatobacter. The sequence continues at coordinate 3,412 of JBKQRH010000056.1, forward strand.
GGTGGAATGCCTTCCGGAAGCAGTATGGTGAACTCACGGAAGAGCGCTTCATTGCCGAGGATGCAATCGTGTCCCTCGACCTTGGCGGTGAGGCCTCGGCCGGGCAGAATCTGCACGTCTTCCGCTGGCAGCCAAACGAGACCCCGCGCTCGGGCAGCATCCACCATGGCGTGGGCCAGTGGATGGTTCGAGCGCTCCTCGGCTGCCGCCGCCATGCGTAGCAGTTCGCCCTCGGTATGGCCGGCGAGTGGATGAACGCCAGCCAGCACGGGGCGGCCCACGGTGAGGGTTCCGGTCTTGTCCAGCACGATTACGTCCAGCGGGGCCAACCGGGCCAAACGTTCAAGCGCCTCGCCGCCTTTGAATAGGACCCCGAGCTGCGCGCCGCGGCCTACGGCCACAGTGAGCGCGGCAGGCACGGCCAGCCCCATGGCGCAGGGGCAGGCAATTACCAGGACGGCGACGGTGTTGGCCAGGGCCAGCGGGAGCGAGTGCGCGGCGATGAGCCAGACGGCGAAGGTGAGCGCGGCCAGAGCCAGCACCACGGGGACAAAGATTGCGCTGGCGCGGTCGGCCAGCCGCTCCATGGGCGCGCGCGAGGACTGCGCCTGCGTAACCATGCGGGTGATCTGGGCGAGCACCGTAGCCTCGCCCAGCGACTCAGCCCGGCAAACCACCGCGCCGTCATAGTTGAGCGCACCGGCCAAAACGCGACCGCCGGGTTCGCGCGGCAATGGGGTGGGTTCGCCGGTGAGCATCGACTCGTCCACGGAGGTGCGTCCCTCGATAATCGTTGCGTCCACCGGGAATCGTTCGCCGGGGAGGACGAGCACGCTGTCGCCTGGGCGAATCTCTTCGAGAGGCACAACGGCCTCAACACCGTCGAGGATGCGGCGGGCGGTTGCGGGGCGCAGGCGGGAGAGCGAATCGAGCGCGGCCAGGGCGCGGCGCTTGGCACGGCCTTCCAGGCTCTTACCCAGGAGGAGGAAGCCGACAATCAATAGGACCGCGTCGAAGTAGACCTGGCGACCATGCGCGGGCCAGATCGTCGCAAAGGCGGAATAAGTAAAGGCCACGCCCGTTCCCAGGCTCACCAGCGTGTTCATATTGGTGGTCCCGTGGCGCAGGGCGCGAATGGCGCTCAAATAAATGCCACGGCCGGCCCAGACCATGATGATTGCGGTGAGAACCAGCAGAAACCAGCGCAGCAGACTTGGCGGCAGCGCATAGAGCCAGGGCAACATGCGCATCAGGGCGTGGTCCAGCGAACCCATTTCGGTTCCAAGAGGCATGGCCAGCAGCATGGCGGCAGCGCCAGCGATAAGCGTTACGCTCGCTTTCCGCGCGGACTCAGCCGCGTAGTTCTGAGATGGTTGGCCCGATTCATTGGGGCGGGGAAGCACCGCGTCGTAGCCGGCTCCGCAAACCGCCTCGACCAGCGCTTTAGGTGCGACAATTGCCGGATCGAAGACCACGCTGGCGCGATGGGTCATGAGATCTACGCGCGCGGACTCGACTCCGGCTGTCGAGCGCAGCGCGTCTTCAATGTGATGCTGGCAGGCTGCGCAGGTCATGCCCAGCACCGGGAGCGTGAGCGTTTGTGTTGTGGGCGTGGCCACCTATTTTTCCAGTCGCGCGGTATAGCCGGCCTTGGCGAGGGCGGCCAGCGCAAGATCGACGGGCGCGGGGTCAACTGTAGAGGTGAACCGCGCTGTTCCTAAGCGCACTTCGTTGACCGCGACTCCCTCGACCGGGGCCAGGGCCTGGTTGACGCGGCGAATACAGGAGCCGCAGTGCATTCCATCGATACGCAGCGTGAATTCCGCCATTGTATTCACCTGGTTGTCTTAGATGATAGCCCAACGCGGAAGTTGCAGGTTCGGGCGCGTCGATGCGCTTGTCCAAGCGCATCAGATTGCACAGCAGGGCGGTAAAAGCACTATCGTAAAAGAGGTTTACGGCATGAGGAGGATCATGCAAAGAGAGTTTCCCGAGGCGCCGCTGGTCGGGGTGGGCGCGGTGGTGGTGGATGAGGGGCGGGTGCTGTTGGTGCGGCGCGGAACCGAGCCGCTCCGGGGGCAGTGGTCGCTGCCGGGCGGACTGCTTGAGCTGGGCGAGTCGCTCACCAATGGTGTGGTCCGCGAGGTGAGGGAAGAGACCGGGCTAGTCGTCGAGCCGGTCGAACTAATCGAGCTGCTGGACCGCATTCATCGCGAGGGCGAGCGCGTCCGCTACCATTACGTGATCGCGGATTATCTATGCCGCGTGGCGGGCGGCGCGTTGAAAGCTGCCTCGGATGCAGACGCGGCGCGATGGGTGGAACGGGCGGAATGGAACAGCCATACTGTGCTCCGGCTTGACCCGGTGACCGTGCGGGTCATCGAGATCGGGTGGCAGCGGGCGCAAGCAATGGAAAGGCGAATGGAAAGATGAAAGACAAGAGGAAGCTACTTTGGTTTGTAGGCGTTCCGGTGGCGCTGGTTGCGATTGCCGGGATCGGGTTCTGGGCGCGGCCGGTCAGCTATTTCAACCAAGCGACGTATCTGCGGGAATGCCTTTCAGGTGCGGAGAGCCGCACGGTTCAGGTTGCCGGCCATCGCGTGCATTATGTGGCGGAGGGTCCGGCCGACGGGCCGGTGGTGGTGCTGGTGCACGGGCTGGGCGGGAGCGCAGAGGAGTGGCACAACCTGGCGCCCTATCTGGTCAAAGCCGGTTTCCGTGTCTATCTGCCCGATCTGATCGGGTTCGGACGCAGCGAAAGGCCGGCTAATTTCACCTACGCAGTGCACGACGAGGCGGAGGTGGTGGTGGGCTTTCTGGATGCACTGAGTTTGAAGCAGGTGGACCTGGGAGGCAGCTCAATGGGCGGCTGGATCGTGCAGCTCGTGGCCGCAAGACATCCGGAGCGGGTCAGCCGGCTCGTGCTCTTCGACGCAGCAGGCATCTACGAGGCGCCGGCCTGGGATACGCGGCTGTTCACGCCCGCCACACCGGGGGAACTGGACCAGTTGGATGCGCTTCTGATGCCCCATCCGCCCAGGGTGCCGGAGTTTGTTGCGCGTGACATTCTGCGTTACAGCAAAGAGAGAGCATGGATCGTTCAACGGGCGGTGGCGACGATGCTGACCGGCCAGGACGCTACCGATAGCCTGCTGCCTGGACTCAAGATGCCGGTGCTGATCGTGTGGGGCGCGGAGGACCATATCACCCCGCTCAGCCAGGGCGAGAAGATGCACCGCCTGATTCCGCAGTCTGAACTGGAGGTCTTCGCCGGCTGCGGCCATGTAGCCCAAATGCAGTGCTCATCTATGATCGGACCGAAGGTGGTGGAGTTTGTGAAGTAACAGGTCTGCGCGATGCCGGGCGCTGACAGGTCCGGAACTTCACCGAGGACGGAGTCTGAACTTAGGGGAATGCCGGGGTTGAGCCCCCGGCATTTCTGTCAAAAGATCCACCTCGCCGTCAGCACCAGTTCGTGGTTGTAAGCATGGAACTGGCTAGTGGCGATCTGCATACCCGCGCCAAAGGCCAGGCCGGGGCGCGATTTGGGATCGGAGGGGCGCAAAGCGCATTTACCCACGATCAGTCCCGGGGTGATGAACTCCTGGGTCTTGCCGTCATTCGTTCCGCCCTTGTAGAAGGTGGCGTTGCTTTCGATCTCCGGCCAGAATAGCTTGCCGATGCGGTACTGGGCCACGGTATTCCAGGCCACGGGGCGGCCGGAGGAGGTGGTGGCCGGTGTGCCGGTGGGCAGCGTGGCGCCCAGGGTTGTTTGCACGTCGAAGCGACCAAAGCCCTTGCCTGCGCCCAGGTTGGGCTGAACGCTGGCATTCGTTGAGCCGTTCTTGTAGCTGCCGGTGGGGATGGTGGTCAGTACCCAGGTGCTCAGCGTATAGGAACCATGCTGCTGGTTGCCGCTGGCGATGCGGTACTTGGCGAGGAACGAGAAGTCGCCGAAGCCATCCTTGGCCGTGGAGTTGTGCTCGATATACGGTGGCAGATCGACAACCAGCTCAGTGTTGGCCCAGGGAATCAGGTTCAGGCCCTTGCTGTTGTCGAAATTCCAGGTATTAGTGAGAGCAGGCGCAATTTGACGGGTGAAATCTACGCGCACTACCTGGATGAGCCCGGTGTAGGTGGTGACCAACGGGACCGCCCAGGCGGGCTGTTTGGCCTGCGTGGCCGAGGTGCGCGCCAGCCACCGGTTGAAGAAGCCGCCTGGAGCGACGCTGGCCGAGCCGCTTTGCGCGTACACACTGGCCGCGACCAGCAGGAAGAACAGGGAACAGGGAAGCCTTTTCATGTTTGTTCATCGAGCATGAAGGGCGGGGTGGGGGACCTGCAACCGCCCATTGGGCTAGTTTCTTGTCCACCTTTGGATGGGGAAGAGCAGAATGAGAAATCTGCTACCGGAAGCGGCGGGTGGCTTTGAGGACCATGGAGAAGACGCCGGACTCGTCTCGGACTACGAGCAGAGAGACGTGGCGGTTGATGGCGATCTCGGCCTGGAGCAACTGCTGGCCGGGGGTATCAACGTCGGTGGCATAGGTGAGGGTGATGTTCCTGCCCAACGGCTCCTCGACGATGATGCGGGAGGTGGAGTTGCCCATCACGCCGAGGTAGTTGGGGTCGACTTTTACGGAACCTGTCCCGAAGAGTTTTTGCACGCGGCTGCTGACGGAGGCGTTGAGGGCTCCGCCGAGCAGGGCGTCGGTGGTGGGATTGGCGAGAGACTGCTCCTGCTGCTGGGTGTAAAGGCGCTGCTGATTCTCAGTGCGGCCGAGGGCCAGCAGGGCAACCACGTCGGCTTCGGGCAGGGGCGGATCGCTGCGGTAGGCGACGGCCAGCTTCTGGGGGGTTCCGTGCAGGCCCAGGGTGATTTCGTAGTCCTCGACGCGAGCGGTGGCGTTGAGGTCGATGGAGGGTTCAATGCGGACCGGGTTGGTAAAGAAGATATCACCACGCTGGAGATCGTAGCGGGTTCCGGCTATGGTGGCGGAGCCTTCGGTAATGGAGACACGGCCCAGCAGCGAGGGCGAGGCGACGGTGCCGCGCAGGCGCAGGTCCACGTCGCCAGCCAGTTTGGCGTAGGCGTTCTGGAAGTTCAATTGGGGCGAGGAGACCAGGTGGACATCGAGGCGGATGTGATTGGAGGGAGCGTCTGGAGGGGCGAAGGTCTGGACAGCGTTGGCCTGTGCGGCTAGGGCGGCTATGTCCAGGTCGGGGCTGACCGAGAAGCGGGTGATGAGCACATCGCCTGAGAGAAGCAGGTTGGTCTGCGAACCTTGCAGGTGCAATGTGGCATCGGCCAGGGAGCTGACACCTTGTGGATAACGAATACGAATCCCCTTGCCGGTGACCGAGAGGTCGGCGTAAATGCCGTGCTGGTAGGCCAGATAGCCGGTCACGCTCAACAGGCCGCCGCCGCTCATGGCGGTGAGCGACCTGACCTCCAGCCGGTTCTGGTTGAATTCGAGGGCGCCATGCAACTGGCTGAGGCCGTTGGGGATGTCTTCCAAAGAGAGCGAGCCGTTCTGGAAGTCGATGCGGCCCTGCAACCCCGGATTCTTCAAAGGGCCGTGCGCTTCGACCTGGAAGGTGGTGGTTCCGCTCGCGGTCAGGTCGGGATCGAGGGTCTGGGCCAGCTTGAGGTTGATGGAGCCGCTGGCGGCGAAGTCGAGCTGCTGCTTGTCTTTGAGCGCGAGGCTACCTTGCGCGCGCAAATCGGTGTTCTCGCCGGTGACGTGGAGCGGGTCGAGGTTGATGCGGGCGTTGTCCAGGGTGGCGTGGAGTCCGTCCCGGCTTTCCAGGTGGACGCCGGCGACCGTGACCGCCAACTGCTGAAGGCTGGCTTCGCCACGGAGCTGCTCCGGCCGCGCCAAGGGTCCCTCCACGGTGACCGTACCGGCCAGCGAAGACTCGCCGCTGATGCTCTCCACATGAGCCATTTTGAGTAGGGCGCCGATGTTGAATCGCGAAAACTCGAGTCTGGCATGGGTCGCGTAGTCGCCGTTCAGAGCAGTCTGGCCGTGGAGGTTGAGTTCGGTTCCCTCCAGCCCGGTGGTTACGTCGTAGGTGACGGAGCGGGCGGCGGTATGCGCAACAACTTCCAGATCCCCCAGCGGTTCCCCACTCACAGTTAGCGTGCTCAGCATGGCGCGGCCCTCCAGGCGCGGGTCGTCGAGCGTGCCCGAGCCGGTCACTGAGAACTCCAGCTTGCCGGTCGTCTCCAGCCCCTGGTTGCGAAGCCACTCGATCCTGGCCACATCGATGCCCGAACCGTGCGCATCCAACTGGAAACGGCGGGACTTGAGATCGAAGCTGCCCGTAGCTGCGATTTTGCCGGCCGCATCGCTCACGGAGACCGAATCCAGCTTGATCACCTGGTTGGCCACGGTCCCCTGTGCCCGGAAGCGGGCAATTGGTTCACCGTAGACGCTGCCGCCATCCAGCTCAACCCAACCGGAACCGCCGAGTGTATGGACGGGCCCGTCGAGCTGAAGCTGCGCATCGAGCATGCCGGTCAGGGGCAGGTTCTGGCCGGCGAGGGTGAGCAGATCGTCGAGGCCGACTTTGCCGGCACGAAGGTGCATGTGCAAGATTGAGTTGGCGTCGAATGCCGGAGCCAGTCCCCGGCTGGGGGCGGCGTCGAGTGAGCCCTCGAGAGCGATTTCGGCCTTTCCCTTGCGCAGCACGCCGTGTTCAATGACGATTCGCTCAGCCGCGTAGCTGCCGGCGGATTCGACTGAATCCCAGCGGACGAATCTTTGCCGGAGGGTTTGCGGCTGAAGTTTTTTGTCATTCTGGGTGGGCTGGAAGGGAAGCAATTCAACAGACAGTTGCGTCGCCTTGAGGTTGCCGGCGATGCGGGGGTTGACGAGCGAGCCGGTCCACATCCCATGGAGAAAATCAAGCTGTCCGGCCAGAGTCACGGGTAAAGCTGCCGTTCCCGACTTGCCGTTGCGGTTCAACCCCAGGTCGCGGAGCACGGTGTCGAACTCATTGAGGTTGCGCGTATGAAAGTCGACGGCAAGCGCCGAGGGACTGGTGAGCGGATAAGCGCCCAGATGGCCGTGCGCCTCCAACTCGCTGGCGGGCGTGTGCAGTTCGAGTCTGCGCAGATCGACGGCGCCGTCGCGTTGGGTATAAGTAGCGTCGATCAGTCCGCTGGCCGCAACTTTATTCCACCCCAGCGACGAAGACCTGTCGCCGGGGGCCCCGAGTTTATTTGCGGCAATCTGTTCCGGCGCAGCCAGGTCCAGGTGGGCATCGACGGCGACCGTGCGGTTATCGCCGTCGATCCAGGTAGCAATGGCGGGACCGGTGATGCGGGTATCCAGGCCCAGATGCTGGAAGGGCGGATCGCAGACCATCTCCAGAATCGTGTCCAGAGCAACGTCATTGAACTTTGCCACGACCCTGCCGTTGACGGGAATGGTGATATCGGCAGGCGGCTGGGACGAAGCTGCGCGGATCGCGGGCTGATTGCGGGCGCTGTGGGCCTTGCCAGGACTGGCGCTGGCGGGCTGCATTGTGGCGGTGCCGGGAAGAATGGGCAGCCAGCGTTTCAGATCGACTTCGCCCTCAATCTGGCCGCCCTGGCGCAGGCGCGCAACGATCGAGGAAATAAGCAACTGTCCAGGGTCGGCATGGACATGCGCATCGAGTCCAACGCCAGTGGCCACGACCCCCGTTCCAATGTAAGAGCCGCCGTCGACGTGAACGCTGCCATCGGCGCGGAACTCACCGGCCTCTCCGGCACCGGTCAGGTCAAGTCGCGCGATACCTTCCGGGGCAAAGGGATAGCCGAAGATCGGGTCAAGCAACTCCATGTCCAAATCGCCCGCGGCCTTGGCTTGCCAGCGGGGATGGGCAAAGTCCTCGAGTGTGCCGGAAATCTCCAAAATATGGTCGCTGGCCTTTTGGTTCTTTGCCGCATGGGCTTTGGAGGTGATCCGCATGGAACGCAGATAGGCCGCGGAGCGCGTCAGGTCAAGCGTGGCCTGCATATAGCCGTGCGCCCTCTGCGATCTTCCTCGCAACAGGTTCAGATCGGCGGCTCCGGCCTGGATTCGGTAGCTCTCGTTATTCTCGCTACCAGCCGGGACGTAGCTGACGAGCAGGGAAACATCGTCTGCGTCGAAGTCGAGCGGGATGAACCGGTCCTGGAAATCGAAGGAGGCGGCGCGGCTTTCGTAGTCCAGGACGCCCTGCTCGACGGAAATGTGGCCGGCCTTGAAATCGAAAAAGGTGTTGAGCGCGGATTTACCCGGTTTTCTGGGCTTGCGCGGATGGGGCTGGTTGGTGGAGCCGTCGGGGTAGACGATGAGGTGGAATCCGGGTTGGGAGACATCGAGATCGCGCAGCAGAATGCGCGGGCTCCAGAAGCCCAGCACGCTGAACCGAACCCGCAGGTGCTCGATGCGGGCGTAAGGCGCCTCGCCAGGTGCTTCGAGCCCGTGAATGACCAAACCGCCCGCTTCAGCTTCGAGATCGAGCAGATGCCAGTGAAAGGAGGCGATCTCAACGCGCCCGCCGGTCGCAGTTTCCAGCCTGGCTATCAGCCGCTTGCGGACGAGCCCCTCGAAACCGGCGGAACTGCCCCAAAAGTAGAGGCCGATAGCAGCTACGGTCAGCAGAACTGCCGCACAGACCACCGCAAGAGGAAGATGGCGCAGGAAGAAACGCCGCAGCCGGCTCGGCGTGGAGGGCGAAAGCGGCTCCTTTGGGACAGACAACGTCGATTCAGGCTCGCTCATTGGCTTGCTTCCCCTCCCGCTCCCTGCGTTTCAGGGGTTTCGAGCGCCGGGTCCAGCACCTCGACCTCGCCCTGCTTGCGAAGGTTCTGAAGCCATTCGTCGAAGAGGACATTTACCTGCTGCTGGAGCAGGATCTCCTCAATGCGCGGGGCAACCTTACTCAGCGATGGTATCGCTTCGCCCGCGGAGTACTGAGGGAGCAGCGTGTTGTGGTAGTAAGTCTCGATCTCCTGCGGTGAGATTTGAATACCTTGCCTGAAGCGCTGTTCGATGAAACGCAGAATCTCAACGCGGTAGCGCAGATAGGTATCGACCCGCTCCGGCGTCAAGCCATGCGTGGCCAGGAATGCTTTCCATCCAGCCTCCGAGGCGCAGTTCTGGCGGACACAGGTGGGAAGTTCCTTGCGGATGTCGGCCAGCCGGGCATCGACCTCAGCCTGCGTAGGTTCGGCGGCCTGCGCGTCTTCCTGGCGGATCTGCTGCTGGATGAGGGCGCGGGCGATCAACTGCTCGAGGGCCCGCTTCCGCGTAAGAACACCCAGGCCGACGCCGGCTGGGTCGAGAACCGAGAGCCGGATCTCGTCGTCGAGGTCGCTGGACAGGATGGTCTGGTTGTTGACCACGGCGACAACGCGATCGAGGACCACGGGAGCAGCGAGCTGAGGCGCCTGGGCCAGTGCCTGAGCAGGCCCAGCTAAGGCCAGGCACACGGCTAGACAAGCCACGAGGCTATCCAGGCAGGCGAGGCCGGGCGCGATTGCAAGAGTGCTAGTGAGCCGAATTGGGGGCCGGCAGCTCATCAGAAGGTTTGTCCCAGGCTGAAGAAGAAGTTGAAGTGACTTGCTTCGCCCACGTGAGGGTTTACATCAATCGGCCTCAGTGAGTAGTCGATATTGACCGGGTAGATGGGCGGATTCAGGTTATAGCTGAAATCAAACCGGATGGGCCCGACCGGTGTATGGTAGCGCAGCCCAACTCCCGGCGTGTGCGAGAAGTAATTAAAGCTGCATTGGCCCTGCACTCCGGTTGAGGTCTTGGGGCCGTTGGGAACCGGGTCGGTGCTGCCGTTGGTCAGAACCTTGCAGGTGTCCCGGTCCGGCTGGCGGGTGCGCAGAGCGCTGGCCCATGCATCCGAGGCATTGGTGAAGACGTTGCCCATGTCGTGGAAGAGCACGAAGCTGACCGTGTTGCCGAGCCAGGGAAGCGTGGGCGGCGGCAAACGCAATTCGGTGCTGTTGATCAGTGCCCCCGCTCCGCCGATAGGGTAGCCCGTCTCAGGATCGCGCGGCCCGGCCGTGTTCGGGCCGAAGCCCCGCAACGAGGTAGCTCCGCCGGCGTAGAGACGCTCGGGGAGGGGAATCAGTTCTTCGCTGGGAGTGCCTAAGGCCCGTTCCTGACCGTAGCGGGTGTTGCGTGCCAGCACGTAGCGGCCTTTGTCGAAGCTGTAGTAACTGGAGTTCGACAGATCGAGGCGGTTGAACTCCGCCTGGGCGCCGAAGTCTTTATCGGAGAGGAACTCCTGGAAGCTGGTGTAGGTGCCACGACGGGCATCGAGAGGCGAGTCGCGGGTATCGCGAATCCAGGTGAGCGACGGACCCGCCACGCGCACCGCCGTGGATAACTCCGCGATCTCGTCTGGGAAGACCTGGAGGCTGTCTGCCTCGACCTTGACCCGGCGGAAGTTGAATTCATACACAAGGGTGTTGGCTTTGGACAGGAGGGCCCCAGGCGTATTGAAGTGCTCGGTCCAGCGCACTCCGGTTTCCAGCTTGGAAGCCACGTAGGTGGTCACATCCAGGCTGTTTGCATAGCCGCCGGAGACAGCGAGCCCGAAGTTCCGGTTGCCTTCAAAGTGCGGATTCTGGAAGAGCAAGTCGATCTTCTGTTCGAGCAATCCATAGTTGCCGCGCAGCGAGACCGATTGCTCCCGCCCGAAGAGGTTGTTGCGGGTAATGTCGGCAAGCACACGGGGGCTGACGCCCGTCTTGCCGTTGGGATTGCAACTGGCGCCGCTGGCGATGATCCCGCCGCAGTTGTAGTGCGGTGTTCCGGTTTGCGCCTCGAAGCCGCCGCCATAGGTTAGGACCCAGCGCCGCGCCTCCACCGCCTGCAACAGAACCGTCTTGTAGGTCTCGCCGCCGGTGGGATTCTCGACCGCTGTGTCAACCTCGTTGAAGAGAGCGAATTCGTAGAGGTTGCGCTGTGTCTCCGTCAGCGCCGTCTCACTGAGCGGGTCGCCGGGATGCAGCGTGATGGCTCGGGCCACGGTGTCTGGACGTGTGTAATGCAGCCCGGTGAGCAGCACTTCGCGCACAAAAACCTGCGGTCCTTCGGTGATGTGGAAGACCACGTCCACCTTGTTCGCGCCGGCCGGGTCAATCTGCTGGGCGACCTCTACGCGCACTTGGTCGAAGCCACGGCTTAGATAGTCGGTCAACAGCGCGTCCCGGTCCCCGGCCAGGTTCTGGGGCGAAAGCAGCTGACCCGCTGTGGTGTTCAGCAAGGAGGTAAGTTTCTTCACATCCATATTTTCCGCACCTTCCAGCCGCACCGTGCCCACCCGCTGCTGTTCGCCCTCCTCAATCCGGTAAACCACGGAGAGTGGGCGTGTGCTGTTGGCTGCGCTGGCTTTCCCAGTTACTGAGTTGGTCTCAGGGGCGCTGGCGTCTGACGCACTGGTTTCAGGGGTACTGGTCTCGGGAATGATCTTCACCTTGGAAAAGCCGTTGTTCTGGTACACGGCTTGCAGTGCGTTTATGTCCGCGGAGACCAGCGCCTGGCTGTAGGCGCCATGGCGGTCGAGGGCATTGGCGGCATGCACGCTCAGCAGCTTCATGAGCGTGGCGGAGTCGAAATAGCGGTTTCCTGTCACCGATAAGCGTTCCACCCGCCGCCGCGGCCCCAACCGCACCTTGTAGAGAATCACTAGCTGCTGGGCGTTTGAAGATTGCTGCTCGTGATCCACCTTCACGTCGAAGTAACCCAGACGCTGGTAGTAGTTCCGCAGACGGCGATTGCCTTCGTTCAGCAGGTCCTCGTCGACGGTTCCCTCCTCAAAGATGGGAATCACATGCTTGAGGCGCTCCGGGCCCATGCTGGCGCCCTCCACTAGCACCTTCACTTGAGGTCCCTGGCTGGCGGAAAAGTGGAAGTTGGATATTTTGGTGTCGGCGGCGTACTGTTCGGACTCGAGTTTGATCTCGGCCTCCAGCCGCTCCTGGCCCTGATAGTGCTTGAGGACCCCGGCCAAGGCGCGGTTGGCGGTTTCGTGGTCCACGTGCGCGCCGGTTCTCAAGTGGGCGTGGCGGCGGAATTCGTCGGTGGTCATCCCAGAGTCGCCCGTAACCTGGACCGTGCCCACGCGCGCCTGAGGGCCGGAGATCACGTGAAACGCGATATCCACAAGCTGTTCTTCAGGGTGCGGCGTCAGGGTTTGGGTAATCGACGGTTCGCGGAACCCGTTCCGGGCCAGCGTTTGGCGCATCTGTTCGAGCGCCTGGCTCAACTTGGCCGGGTTAAAGCGTGCGCCAGGCGCAAGCTGGCTGGCGCGCTGAAGCTGCGTATTCGCGGTGGCGCCCTTGGCGCCATCCACGCTGACCGTCCCGATAAACGTGCGCGGCGCTCCACGAAAGACCAGAGCCACGCCGTCCTGGTCGCGCACGCCCTCCACCTCAATGGTTTCAAAGAGGCCGGTCGAAAAAAGCTGACGCAGGCTCTTTTTCAGGTCTTCCCGGCTGAGCGGCGTTCCCTCAGCCTGGGCAAGATGGCCGGGCAGCGGGGCAAGCCGGGCGGCCGCAACCCCCTCAAACGATATGCGCCGCACCAGCAGGCCTTCCCATTGGGCGAGGGAATCAACGTCGGTCTCAGAATGCGCCGGCGTTCCCTGCACGGCTGCCGGGCTCAAGAAGGCCGCGGGAGTGGCTGGCGAGTAGTCGACGGTGGCGCGCCCAGCCGCATTCTGGCTCCAGCCGTGGATTTCTCCGCCGATCCCGATGACAAAAACGCATGCCAGCAATACTCTGTGTCCGCGCCGATTGCCGCATTGCCCCTCCGGCTTTCCACCCCAGCGACGAGGGCCTGTCGCTAGGGACCCCGGCTTTCCACCCCAGCGACGAAGACCAGTCGCTGGGGACCCCGTAGTTGCCTTCAAGACCGTATCTCCCAAAAATCACGAGGAAAAACGCCCCGCTGCGTACCAGAGCCGCCTCAACGCGAGAATGCAATATGCGCCGCCACGGTCTTCTTCCGCTGAAGCTCCGCCGACTCAACTGCCTCCCTTTATACTAACGAGGAAAGAAGGCCGACGCAGCAGTACCCGGCTTGCGGTGCGACCACCAAGGAAACACATGCCCCGTTCGAGGTTTCCAACGCAGCCGCCCGATCGAGTTCCCAACCCGCCTGGAGCGGGACCAACCCTGCAGGTTCCGGTCTCCCACCCAGTCGACAAAGACCTGTCCCCTCACCCCGAGTCGCCGGGAGCCCCGGTCTCCCACCCCGCCGACAAAGACCTGTCGCCGGGGGCCCCGGTCTCTCCTGCCGTGCCGTTTGCACGCGCGGCTACGCCCCATCCAGCCGATGCCGATGCACTGGCACGTGCTCAGAGCGGCGACCATCACGCCTTCGCCCAACTCTACTCTTTCCACAAAAGGCGCATCTATTCCTTATGCCTGCGCATGGTGGGCAATATTGCGGAAGCTGAAGACCTGACCCAGGAAGCCTTCCTCCAGTTGCACCGTAAGATTGGCACCTTTCGCGGCGACTCGGCCTTTTCCACCTGGCTGCACCGGCTGGCCATCAATGTCGTGCTGATGCATCTGCGAAAAAAGGGCTTGTCTCAGATTTCACTGGATGAAGCTATGGAACCAGCTCACGATGAGGGCCCCGGAAGAAGCTTCGGCACCCTCGATCCTGCCCTGGCCGGCGCCATCGACCGGCTGGCCCTGGAGCGAGCCGTTGCCGATTTGCCTGCCGGTTATCGCCTCATCTTTGTGCTTCACGACATCGAGGGTTATGAGCATAATGAGATTGCCTCTATGCTCGACTGCTCGATCGGCAACAGCAAGTCCCAGTTGCACAAGGCGCGGCTGAAGCTCCGCGATGCACTGCGCACCGATACCCGGCAGGAGGCACGGCGATGACGGAAGAACGCAACCCTTCGAACTGCGCCGCATTTCAGGCCCAGTTACCGGAATTGATCGGCTCCGGCGAGGCTATGGCCTCCCATCCCCATCTCCAGAACTGCGAGCTGTGCCGCGCCCTGCTGGCCGACCTGGAGACCATCGCCAAGGCTGCCCGCCAGTTGTTTCCCATCGTGGAACCGCCGGACGCTCTGTGGGAGCAGATCGAATCGGCGATTAAAGAAGAAGAAGCCAACCCCGGCAAGAACTGAACAGGCCATAGGCGCAATCCTCCCTTGGGCGGCCTATCTTTCTCACCTTCCACCGGCTTTAGCCGATACACCCTTTGAGCAACGGTGCATCCAAGCTGGTAATGGGCCGCAGGTCCGTCGGTAAGGGTTTTGGGCAGAACTGGAACCGGCGGCACAGGCCATGGAACGGGAACTCTGCCCGATCCTTGGCCGTACAGAAGGAGAAGCGCGTGGTTTGAGCAAGAGAGGGGAGTTCGCGAGGAGGGAGAGATTCTCGAAACTTTTCAAAGTCTGCGCTATCTAAAGAAGGAAAGTTGATACGAGGGCACTCAATGCCGAACCAGCCTTCCATCCCGCCGGCCCACAGGAATCTATCCGGAAAGGATTCCCACGGAGTGCGCCGAATCCCTGTTTTGCCGGTGCGGGACACCGTTCTGTTTCCCCATGCCGTGCTGCCGCTGACGGTTGGCCGGGAGAGCTCCATACAGTTGATCGAGTCGCTGGGTGAAGAGCGGACGATTGTGGTAACCGCACAGCTGGACCCCCGGCTGGATTCGCCTAAGCCCGCCGATCTGCACTCGGTGGGAACGCTGGCTACCGTGCACAAGGTTGTACGCATGCCCAACCAGAGCCGGTTCGTCTTCACTGAGGGCGTGGAACGGGTGCGGCTGGTGCGCTATCGCCAGAGTGAGCCGTTTATGGTGGCCGAAGTGGAGACGCTTGTAGACGTTGAACCGGCGGCCACATCGGGCGTCGAGGCGCTGGTCCGCAACGTGGTGGGGCAGTTCCAGCAGATTGTCGCCGAGTCGCAGACGCTGTCGGACGAGCTGAGGACGATTGCCGCCAACATCGAAGACCCCAGCCGCCTGGTGGACTTCATCG
The DNA here is from genome assembly GCA_052326045.1 of Occallatibacter sp. Classification (GTDB taxonomy): domain Bacteria; phylum Acidobacteriota; class Terriglobia; order Terriglobales; family Acidobacteriaceae; genus Telmatobacter. Next base: position 18,421 of record JBKQRH010000056.1, read on the forward strand.
CCTCCTCGCTGCCCTTCCTGACCACCGACGACAAGCAGCAACTGTTGGAGACGGCGAGTATTGCCGACCGTCTGGAGTTGCTGAACAAGCACCTGGCCAAGGAGATCGAGGTGCAGCAGTTGCGCGCCAAGATTCAGACCGAGGTGCAGGACCAGGTGCAGCAGTCGCAGCGCGACTACTATCTGCGCGAGCAGCTCAAGGCCATCCAGAAGGAGCTGGGCGATGTGGACGAGGGCCAGCGCGAGGTCGAGGATCTGCGCCAGAAGATTGAGGCCGCCGGCATGCCGGAGGATGTGAAGAAGGAGGCGGTGAAGGAGCTGACCCGGCTCTCGCGCATGTCTCCCATGGCCGCCGACTACTCGCTCACCCGCAACTACATCGAGTGGCTGGCGATTCTGCCCTGGGCCAAGAGCTCAGGCTCCAAGATCGATATCGCCAAGGCCAAGGAGATTTTGGACGAGGACCACTACGAACTGAGGAAGGTGAAAGACCGTGTTCTGGACTACCTGAGCGTGCTGGGGCTGAAGCCGGATATGAAGGGGCCGATTCTGTGCTTCGTGGGCCCGCCGGGGGTGGGCAAGACTAGCCTGGGCCGGTCGATCGCGCGCGCCCTGGGCCGCAAGTTCCAGCGCGTCTCGCTGGGCGGCATGCACGACGAGGCGGAGATACGCGGCCATCGGCGCACCTACATCGGCGCTCTTCCCGGCCAGATCATCCAGAGCATTCGCCGAGCCGAAACCAACGACCCGGTGATGATGCTGGACGAGATCGACAAGTTGGGCCGCGACTTCCGGGGCGATCCGGCCTCGGCCCTGCTGGAAACGCTGGACCCGGAGCAGAACAATACCTTCCGCGACAACTACCTCGACGTGCCTTTCGACCTGTCGAAGACCTTGTTCATCTGCACGGCCAACATGCTGGATACAGTGCCGCCGCCGCTGCTGGACCGCATGGAGTTGATCTTCCTGCAGGGCTACAGCGAAGAGGAAAAGGTGCACATCGCCAACCGCTATCTGATTCCGCGCCAGATCAAAGAAAACGGCATCACCCCCGAGCAGATAGAGTTTCCCGAGGATGCGGTGCGGTATGTTGTGCGCCACTACACGCGGGAGGCCGGGGTGCGCAAGCTGGAGCAGACGCTGGGCACGGTCTGCCGCAAGCAGGCGCGGCGGGTGGTCGAGGGCAAGACGGAAAAGCTGACGGTGACGCGCGAGGTGCTCAAGGAGTTCCTGGGCGGTATCCAGGTGCGCGTTGAAACCGAAGTCGCGGAGCGGGTGAAGCGCCCCGGCGTGGCCGTGGGGCTGGCCTGGACGCCGGCCGGCGGCGACATTCTCTTCATCGAGGCCAATAAGATGAAGGGCAAGGGAAACTTCGCCATGACCGGGCAGATCGGCGAGGTGATGCAGGAGTCGATGCAGGCGGCGCTGACCTGGGTTCGGTCGAATGCCGCCTCTCTGGGGCTGGCCGAGGACTTTACCAAGGAGATGGATCTGCACATTCACGTGCCGGCGGGGGCGATTCCCAAGGACGGGCCGTCGGCCGGCGTGACCATGGCCACGGTGCTCGCGTCTCTGCTGACCGATACGCCGGTGCGGCCGCTCACCGCCATGACCGGCGAGATCACGCTCAGCGGCAACGTGCTGCCAGTGGGCGGCATCAAGGAGAAGTTCCTGGCCGCGCGCCGGGCCGGGGTGGAGACCATCATCCTGCCCGCCGAGAACCGCCAGGACGTGGAAGAGGACCTGACTCCGGAGCTGATCGCTGGCGTTGCCATTCACTACGCCAGCCGCATTGAAGACGTGCTGGCCGTGGCCCTGCCCCTGCTGAAGGCCCGGCCCGATTCGCATCCGGATACAAAGCCTGTGGCTGAGGAGAAGATTGCCGTAGGCAGCGTGGCGTAAGAAGCCTGAGGTTCAGGCCGCCAACTACAAAATGCAACTGTCAATTTCCACTGATCTTGACGGCCCAATGACCGGCCGGTTCGTTGTGCGGAAGCTGACGATTCCACTCAGGGGCGCGGTGGCGCGCGATCTGCGCGGCACTATCGGGCAGCCGTAGGCTGGAGTTTACTGGTTTCATTGGCTCCGGTTACTGAATCCACAACTTCGATTTTGTCTAATTTGGCATGGTATTTGGTCCACCGGAGGTAATAGGTCTTTCCCGCTTCTACATCAATGGTGATTCGAGCGGGCGGGGCGTAAATGCCTCCAACTGTCTGGTTCACGAAATTGAGCGCTCCG
>JBKQRH010000057.1:0-62918 GCA_052326045.1 Occallatibacter sp.
CTCCTGCAATGGAGACATCTGAACTTCTCGTATAACGTCCACACAGTGTGGAACGGGTACGAGGTTCCTCTGCATCCAGGCGCTGCGCGTTACTACAAAGAAAAGGGCTACATGAAGCCCTAGCCCACATGATTCATAGATGTGTGTCAGAACTTCTTATAACTGGGAGGGGCGCACTTCCCGGTTTGTCGGAGATCCGCGGGCTGGAGGGGCGCGTGCTTTGCCGGCTCATCGCCGGACGCGCCCGCGCCGCTATACTTCCCCCATGCAACCTGTCAGCGTCGTTGCCACCGTCCTCAATGAGGTCCAGGATATTGCCAGGCTCGTCCCCTGCCTGCTCCAGCAGGTTCCTCCGCCCGCCGAGGTGATCATTGTGGACGGCGGCTCCACGGACGGCACTTGGGAGTGGCTCCTCGACGCCGCCCGGAAGCATCCCAATCTCCTGCCCATCCGCGACGAATCTTGCAACCTGAAGCGCTGTCCCGGTCCCATCTCCAGGGGCCGCAACGTGGCCATCGCCGCCGCCAGCTCCCAGATCATCGCCTGCACTGACGCCGGCTGCACCTACCCGCCGGACTGGCTTGCCCGCATCACCGCGCCCCTTATCGCCTCCACTGCCGATTACGCCCTGGGCGGCTCCTGCCTCGACCTCGCCGATCCAACCGTCTGGGACCTGGCCTCGGCCCCCTTCTTTGGCGTCAAACTCACAATCTCCACACCCAGCAAATCCTGCACCGCCCGTTCCATGGCTTTTCGCAAAGACCTCTGGCAGCGCATCGGCGGCTTTCCGGAGTCCGTCTTCTTCGGGGAAGATACCCTCTTCGACCTGGAAGCCCGCCGCCTGACCCAGCCCGTCTTCGTGGCGCGCGCCAAGGCCCTCTACCGGCCCCAATACACCTTCCGGTCCGCCTGCCGCCAGCTCGCCAGCTACTCCATCAGCGACGGCATTCTCGGCGTCCGTCCCGCGCGCCTGTTCCGCAACGCCGCCCGTTGTATTGTCGAGGTCCTGGCCCTTCTCTGCCTGCTCTGGACAGTGGTCCTCACGGATAGGTCATCGTCCGTGGGGTGGTGGGCCGTCGTCCCGCTGCTGGCTGTCCTCGCGCTCGAAGCCTGGTTCGCGTACCGCCTCGACTGGAACTCCATTCGCCGCACCGGGCCGCGTATTCTCCTGGCCCGTTTCCTCTTCTCGATTCTCGTTCCCTGGATCGTTGCCGCCAACCACATCCGCGGCAGCCTTATCAAAACGAACCCTCCCAACCGCCAGAACCTGTGAGTTGTCTTTCGTTAGCTTTCAGTTGTCGGTGGCCGGCGCACTAACAACTAACCACTGAAAACTGACCATTGATCAGCGGTCAGGCGGAACGACGTAGAAAAGAATGGCAAAGTAGTGGGCAATGCTGCCGGCCAGCACAAGCACATGCCAGGTGGCATGGAAGTAGCGCAGCCGGTCGAGTGCGAAGAACACGATGCCGAGCGTGTACGCCAATCCACCCGCGCCCAGCCACATCATCCCGTGCCAGCCGATCGCGTGGAGCAGCGGGCGGGCCGCGAAGACCACGAACCAGCCCTGAAACAGGTAGACCAATGCTGACGCCACTGCGAACTTGCCAACGGCGAAGCTTTTGAAGATCACCCCCGCGAGGGCCATCGACCACTCAACGCCGAACAGCAGCCAACCCACCGGCCCATGCAACGAGACCAGCGTGAAAGGCGTGTAGGTGCCGGCGATCAGCAGGTAGATGGAGGAGTGGTCGAGCACGTGAAACACATGGCGCGCCCGCGTCCGCGCCAGCGAGTGGTAGAGCGTGGAACATATGTAAACAAGCACCAGGGTGCTGGCGAAGATCGCGCAACCGGCGATCTGCCAGGCGGTTCCCCGCGTTGACGCGGCAATCAGGTACACAGCGCCGACCAGGGCGAGCACGGCGCCTATCCCATGCGTAATCGCATTGGCAAGAATATCGCCCAGTGTGGTTTGGGTTTGCACAGGTTGATGATAGTCCGTGCCGGATAGGAGAGTGCGCCGCCCCGGATCGCTCAAGCGCGCCGGCTCAGTTGCGGACTAGCGGATTCCTACCCTTGGTTCCGCCATCGTGTACGGGCGTGCCATGCCCCCAAACAACCTTTATAGGGGCATTCCCTCAAGCGAGTGCTCGGCATGGATTTGGCACGGGATTTCAGCAACCTTGGAAGCGTTCCTGGGGCGGAGCCACGGCAAGTGAGAACGCAGGAACGAACGCCAGCGCTCACCGGAGGTTGGCGCCTCCGGGCACTCGAAGTACACCTGGCGATTGAGCGCCATGAGCAACTGCACAGCCTGCACCCGCCCGTCGCGTGCCGAGAGCAGCCCGCCTTCATGCGCAAATTCGTCGGCCAGGTACTCGATCGCGTGGCCCAGGATTTCAAGGGCGCGCCCCGCCTGCGGGGTAATATGCCTGCGGCTGTTGGCGCGCGCGCGGCCGGTGAAAATGGCCCGTGGGGAATCTGGAGCCAGGAAGCCGGCTGCCGCGGTGACTGCCATGCTATCACTCCTCACGAAGGGTTCGGGCGCCCCTCGTTACTTCCTTGGGAGTATGGTCGCATGGAAGTATGACAATCTCCGTGAGTGACGGATGAAAAGTTGGTTGCAATGTTGCTAATCTTTGGACCTTTTGGGAGAGAAGGTCTGCTTTGCCGTCAGCCCCTTATTGAAATCGCTCATTTCGAGACTCCATCAATCGGAGTACAAGGCCGTTTCCCGGCTGGATCGGATCTCGGCGACCCACTGTGCTATTCTGGTTCTCTCCCTGATAGTTCAACCCATCGGGAGTGGCTCGCCGTCACCTCCTTATCCTTATTCGTATGCGCAAGCTACTGGCTCACGTTCTGGTTCTGCCGGCGCTGGTTCTCACGGTCATGGCGCTTAGCGGTCCTTTGCCAGGCCAGGAGCAGACGCCCTCGCCGATACGTTTCGAACTCAAGAAGCTCCCGTTTCATCTTGAAAACGGCGCCAGCCCCGCCAAGAACCCTCCTGAAACGATGGCCGGCGGCGTAGCGGTCTTCGACTATAACGGCGATGGCCGGCCGGATATCTTCTTCACCAACGGCGCCGACCTCGCGACCCTGAAGAAATCCTCCTCCAAGTACTTCAACCGTCTATTTCGCAACGATGGCAACGGCGTATTTACCGACGTGACGGCGCAGGCCGGACTTGAAGGCAGCGGATTCGATATCGGGGTCGCTGTCGGCGACTACGACAATGACGGCTTTCCGGATCTTTTCGTCACCGGCGTTCACGGCAACACGCTCTACCACAACAACGGCGACGGAACCTTTACCGACGTGACCAAAAAGGCCGGCCTGGATAAGTGGAACGATCCGGAGTACGGCCCGTTGTGGGCGGAGGCGGCGGTCTGGGTGGACGTGAACAACGACGGTCTGCTCGATCTGTTCATTGTCAACTACCTGCAATGGAGTTACACCGACCAGCCACGGTGCCTCAATAGGGGCATCGCGGACTATTGCCACCCCCGCTACTACAAGGGGCTTCCCAACCAGCTCTTTGTCAATCAGGGCGACGGCACCTTCAAGGATGTTTCCAAGGAGTGGGGTCTTCGGGACCACGTGGGCAAGGGGATGGGCGTGGGAATGGCGGACTACGACCTGGACGGCAGGCAGGACTTGTTTGTGACCAACGATGCCGAATATAGCTTCCTTTTCCATAACCTGGGAGACAAGTTTGAGGAAGTGGCTTTTCAGACCAATGTAGCGCTGCCGGAGGATAACGTGTTCATCTCCGAGATGGGGGTGGATTTTCGCGACATCAATAACGATGGCTATCCGGACATTGTATATGTCGCGCTCAACAACCAGACGTTTCCTGTTTACCTAAACACCGGGAAAGGCGATTTCGTCGAAGTGACAGCGTCAAGCGGAATGCGCGAGCTCAGCATGCCCATGTCGGGCTACGGAGCGGCGCTCTACGACTTCGACAACGATGGCTGGAAAGATCTGTTTGTGACGCGAGGACACGTTCTTTCGAAGTGGGCGCCCGGAGCCAGTGTCAATCAGCCGAACACGGTCTTTCGCAATCTCGGCGCCAGCGGGAAATGGGCAGCCCTGACATCCGAGGCGGGCTTCGTCAACTCGACTTCCGCCCGCCATCGCGGGTGCGCCTTCGGCGATTTCGACGGCGACGGCCGCATCGATGCGGTGGTCACCGCTCTGGACCGGGACGCTGAATTGTGGATGAACCGCAGTCCTGACCCCGGACACTGGCTGGATTTTGCGCTGCGCGGCGTGAAAAGCAATCGCGACGGCATCGGAGCGCGCATCAAGGTCGTAACCAAGGCCGGGGTGCAATATAATCACCAGACTTCGAGCGTGTGCTTTGCCTCATCGAGTCTGGGACCTGTGCACTTCGGTCTCGGCGCGGAGACTCGTGCGACAAAGGTTGAGATCGATTGGCCCAGCGGAATCGTGCAGATTCTTGAGAATGTCGACGCCGACCGGATCGTGAAGGTTACGGAGCCCGTTCCCACGCCAACAGCCTCGAAATAAAAAGACTGGGGCATCGATCCGGTATTGCTGGGGCGGCTGTGTCCTGCCTTTTCACCTATCCGACAACAAACTCTGCTCTTCCGGCGAAGCCAGGCGCACCAGCCGGTCGACGGCATACGGCGCGCGATGCTCCAAGGTGTAGTAATGCCGCACCTGCAATTCGCCCAGCAGACCGATGGCCAGCATCTGGATGCCAGCGACAATCAGCACCGCGCCAATCACAAACAGCGGTCCATGCAGATTCAGGATGCTCTTGTGCGGGTCAAGAATCTTCATCCCCAGCAGAATTGCGGAGATGACGCTGCCCGCGACGATGCCCAATGCGCCCAAGGTGCCGAAGAAGTGCAGCGGCCGGCTCATGTACTTGAGCAGGAAGCGTATGGTCAGCAGGTCAAAAAACACGCCCAAGGTGCGTCCGATGCCGTAGTGGCTCTTGCCCCGCTCGCGTTTAAGATTCCGGATGGGAACCTCGCAGATTGATGCGCCATGCCAACTGGCCAGCGCGGGAATGAAGCGGTGCATCTCGCCGTAGAGCGGAATGCTCTGAATCGTCTGGCGGCGATAGGCCTTGAAGGTGGTGCCGAAGTCGTGAATCTTCACGCCGGAGAGCCTGGCCATCAGCCAGTTGGCACAACGCGAGGGAATGCGCCGCATCAGTAAATTGTCGATCCGCTCCTTGCGCCAGCCAGAGACCACGTCGTAGCCTTCTTCGAGCTTTTCGATGAAGCCGGGAATATCGTTGGGATCGTGCTGCAGGTCGCCGTCCATGGCCAGGATGAACTCGCCCGAGGCATGATCGAAGCCCGCGGCCAGCGCCGAGGTCTGGCCGAAGTTGCGGCGCAGCTTGATCGCCAGCACGCGGCTATCGACCGCGGCTATCTCTTCCAGCAGCTTATAGGTGCGGTCGCTGGAGCCATCGTCCACCAGCACCAGCTCAAAACTATCGCCCACCTGCTCCATCACCTGCTTGAGGCGAGCATATAAAACGGTAACGTTCTCTTCTTCGTTATGAAAGGGTACGACAATCGAATACTTCGCCATGGTGTCCTTATATATGCAGATTCGATGGAGACGGATGACGCTTCCTGGCTGAATACAACCGGAACTTATCAGAAAGCCGCGACTTGCTCCGCCGGGGCAGGCCGGTCCACGCTGGGCGGCATCGGTACGCGGGTAAAGGCCGCTTTCTGATCAGACGCTCTGGAAAGCAGCATCCTGTCTTCTGCCTCAAATGCCCCGGTATTGAGCAGGCCTTCCATGATAGATCTGTCCCAGCGGCGCAATACGCTGTTGACAATAAGCTTGAAATCGGAAAGAAAGGTGGCGCGGGCCATGTACTCCACGTCGAGCCGGCGTTTGGCGGGAAGAACGACCGCGTGATAGAAGGATTCCAAACGATGCTTGGGCACACGGTCGAGAACCTCCTCCTCGCGAGCGAAGGCGATGGTGGCAGCACCTGTGATCCCCGGACGACACTTGAGATTGGAAATCACATGTTCCGGCATCTTGGGGCGGGGGCCTACCAGGCTCATATCCCCCCAAAGCACATTCAACAACTGGGGCAGCTCATCGAGCTTCCAGCGGCGCAGAAAAGGGCCTGTCGGGGTAAAGCGCTGGTTGCCGGCCGTGGTGACCGCATGGTGCGCTTTGTCCGCTGCGTGGATCAGGGTTCGGAACTTAAGAATGGTGAAGGTCCGGCCATGTAGGCCCATGCGCTTCTGCAAGAAGAGGACGGGACCGGACGATGTCAACCACACCGCCAGGGCGATCGCCAGCAAGACCGGAACCAGCAGAGGCAGCGCGAATAGAACACAGACGCAGTCGAAGAGGCGCTTGGCGCCCGACTGCGACCAGGGGCTCGGCCGCCTATCGCACAGAGAGAGCGAGGAACGATCAGCCGAAGAATGGTCGTGAGCCGTCCTCCGTCTTTCCATCCCATCTGCGCCGCCGTAAGCACCACGCTGATGGGGTCGATCCAGGGCCTTGTCTTCAACGGTTACAGTGACGAGCGAATTAGCGTTCAAATGACCCCCCGAGGATTAGACTGATCATTTTGGTTTTGGTTAGCAAGCTGAGAAAAGGGAAACGATGCTTTCCGGCTTTGATGCCGTCAATTGGCTTGCCTCTCACCTCTGTTGAATCCGCCGAGACAATCCTCGATCATCGTTGCTCATTGCGTCAACGCAACACATCTCCGTGCAATAGAAAAGCTCCCGTCATGGCGGCGCATTTACTTACCATAACAGACTCTATGCGGCACGGCAAAAAAATTTTCGTCAATTTGGCAAACTAAACCATTTTGGTCACATCTGCAAGTGATGAGCCCGATGGACGTTAATAATACATGAATCAACAATACCACTATTGCATGCGCGCGCAGAAATAGAATATAGAGAAGATCGCCGCGGAGCGGACGAAACGGTCCAACCCTAAGCTTTTGAGATCGATGCAATGCGCCGCGCCACTTGCCAGCGGCCGACAAGGCAGGACAGTGTGCATTTGCCTGCCCTTTATTGGGGCGTCCGGGGCAACGAACATTGCGTTGGTAATCTATTTATTGATCATTTAGTTAATAGCATCAGGGTATAATCTTTCCGAGGTTTTTCGTCTGCGTCCGCCCTCAAGACAGGCAAGCAGAAACTCAAGCGATGGCGCCGCCCTGTCCACGGAACTGGAGTCCCAAGGCGGCTACGACAGCGGCGCGGACCGGGCAAGCGGCGCCCTCAAGCCCACGTCAGACACCTTTGTAAGACAGCTCATGGCCCGTGCTAGACTTGTGGCATATGAATTCTTTTGAGTGCGGAAGGGGTATCGTAGGCTGCCGTCCTGGCTCTGCCCACGATCGGCCCGCATCGCGGGCTGGCAAGGTAAGGCAGATTGGGCTTCTTATCCTGATATCGTCGCTTACGACAGTGTTGTACGCACAACTGTCATCCCAGGGTGGCAATTCGGCAGGGGCGGAGAGTCCGAGTGCGACCGATTGCTCCGACCCCCTGCTGGCAAATACCCCGGAGTGCTCCAGCCAGACTCAGCAAGGAACCACTACGCTCCCGACTCAGCAAACGGGCTCTCCACTGCCTGGTGAATACGGCACTCAGTCCGGGAATCCGAATCGCAATTATTCCGATATTGAGCAATTGTCCCGGCAGACTGCCGCACGGAATCAGGCGCGGCAAGCGCCGCTTGCGCCGGAACCGCTGACCGAGTTCCAAAAGTTCGTCGCCTCGACCACCGGCCAGGTTCTGCCCATCTACGGAGCGAATCTGTTCAGCAGCGTGCCGTCCACCTTTGCGCCGCTTGACATGACTCCGGTCCCGCCCGATTACGTCATCGGGCCCGGCGACGAGTTGCGCATCCGCGTATGGGGACAGGTAAGCTTCCAAACCAACGTGCGGGTGGACCGCTCGGGCGAGATATTCCTTCCCCAGATTGGTCCGGTGCATGTGGCGGATCTGCCCTTTTCGGCGCTCGACGCGCATCTGCGAGGCGCCATCGGGCGTGTCTATCGCAATTTCGATTTTACCGTGGATGTGGGTCAGATTCGCGCCGTCCAGGTATATGTCTCCGGGCAAGCGCGGCGTCCTGGCGTCTATACGGTGAGTTCGCTGAGCACGCTGGTCGACGCGCTGTTCGCCAGCGGCGGGCCATCGGTGCAAGGCTCGATGCGTCACATCCAGTTGCGCCGCGGCAGCGCGGTGGTAACGGACTTCGACCTTTATAACCTGCTTGTCGACGGCGATAAGTCGAAGGACGTGAAGCTCCAGTCCGGAGATGTAATCTTCATTTCCCCGGTCGGCCCCCAGGCGGGAGTCACCGGCAGCGTGCGGAATCCCGCCATCTACGAGCTGCGGGCAGATGAGTCGCTTGCCGGTCTTCTCGCCAATGCCGGAGGCGTTTCCTCGGTAGCCTCGGAGGCGCGCGTCTCGATCGAGCGCATTGACAATCATAGCGACCGGCACGCCATGGAGGTGGCCTACGACGCCAGCGGCCTAGCCACTCCGCTGGCCGACGGCGACCTGGTGCGCGTTTTCTCCATCGTGCCCATATACCGGAAGACGGTCATCCTGCGCGGCAACATTGCGAATCCGGGCCGCTTTGCCTGGCGCCCCGGCATGCGCATCAGCGATCTGATTCCCGATAAGGAATCGCTGATCACACGGAATTACTGGTGGAAGCGGGCGCAGCTTGGACTGCCCGCTCCAGAGTTTGAGCCGATACCTGGCTTCGACAATCTGCGGCAGCCCGCGGAGAACCACGCCATTACAATGCAACGTTCCCTCCAGGAAAGCAGGAGCCCATCGAATCAGCCTGGGTATCAGCAGGGACAGCCTGGGTATCAGCAGGACCAATCTGGGAATCAGCAGGGACAATCTGAATATCCGCAAGGACAGGGTGGATATCAGCAGGGACAATCTGAGTATCCGCAAGGACAGCCTGGGTATCAGCGAGACCAGTCTGGATTGCAGCAAAACCAAAACCTGAGCGCTCAACAGCGCGCCGGCAGTTCTTCGCTGGCAACCGCACAGACTTCTTCCACCGGCCGGTTCCTGCCCCCGGCGCAGCGAACTGAGATTCGGGCGCTCGCGCCGGAGATCGATTGGAATTATGCCGTCATCGAGCGGCTCGACCCCGACACCTTGAAGACCACTCTGATCCCGTTCGATTTAGGCAAGCTCGTGCTGCAACATGACGTTTCCCAGGATCTCGAACTACAGGCAAGCGACGTAGTCTCCATCTTATCGGAGGCCGATATCCGGGTACCCATCGCACAGCAGACCAAAATCGTTAGGCTGGACGGCGAATTCGTGCATGCTGGCGTGTACACAGTCCAACCCGGAGAAACGCTGCGCCATCTAGTGGAGCGGGCCGGCGGGCTTACGCCCAGTGCATACCTCTATGGCTCGGAATTCACCCGTGAGTCGACGCGCGCCCTGCAGCAGGCCAGAATCGACGAATACGTGCAGAGTCTGAGCATGGAAATGCAGCGAAGCAGCCTGGCCATGGCGTCGTCTTCAACGACTTCGTCGCAGGATCTGGCCAGCGCCGCCTCGGCCCAGAACAGCGAACGAGATATTCTTGCAAGCCTGCGGCAAATTCGCGCCACGGGTCGTGTCGTACTGAGATTTGCGCCCGATAGCAGCGGCACGAGCAGCTTTCCCGACATCACTCTGGAGGACGGAGACCGCTTTGCGGTTCCGCCCGTTCCGGCCACCGTCAATGTGGTCGGCGCGGTGTACGATCAGAATTCCTTCCTGTATGCGCAGGCGCGAAGGGCCGGGACGTACTTGCAACTGGCCGGTGGACCCAACCGGGACGCTGATCGGAACCATGAATTTATTATCCGCGCCGACGGGGAGGTGGTAAGCAGCGTTAGGGGCAAAACAATCTGGACCGGCAGCGAGTTCAACAACCTGCGCATAAATCCGGGCGATACGATCGTGGTTCCGGAGAAGACCATCAAGCCATCTGCGATGCAGGGTCTTCTTAACTGGTCGCAGTTGTTCTCCCAATTCGCACTGGGCGCCGCGGCGTTGAGCGTGCTTAAATAGCAGGATTTGAAGCGTCCTCCTTGTAGAATGCAGACAGGGATGCGCGCCAGTCCCCAATCCGGCAGGAACCAATGACGACCGAAACTCCGCTTTCCGAACTCAAAGAGCGCGGCGATTCTCCTTCCGCTATGCCCGTCGCTGAGCGCGCCGCGAAGGAGGGCGACGAGATCTCCCTGCTCGATCTTCTGATTATCCTTGCCGAGCGCAAGCGCGTCATACTCTGGATCACCGCGGTCTTCGCTATCCTGGCGATCGTGATCTCGCTGCTTCTGCCCCAGCGCTACACCGCAACTGTGACGCTGCTGCCTCCGCAACAGAACTCATCGATGGGCGCCGCGCTGGCCTCCCAGCTAGGCTCCATGGGCGGCATGGCCGCGCTGGCCGGCGGCAATCTCGGCCTCAAGAGTCCCAACGACCAGTTCGTCGGCATGCTGAAGAGCCGCACCGTCGAGGATGCCATGGTGCAGCATTTCGGCCTGATGCAGGAGTATCACAAGCGGTATCTCTCCGATGCGCGGAAGAAGTTCGAACACTACGCCGACGTCGACGGCGACGCAAAAGATAGGATGATCCACATTTCCGTCGAGGATCCCGATCCGCGCCGCGCTGCGGAGCTTGCCAACGGCTATGTCGATCAGTTTCGCAACCTGTCTCAGCATCTCGCCATCACTGAAGCCTCCCAGCGCAGGCTCTTCTTCGAGCAGGAGCTGGAGCAGGCGAAGAACAACCTGGCCAACGCCGAGGAGGCCTTGAAGCAGACCGAGCAGACCACCGGGCTGATCCAGCTCGACAGCCAGGCGCGCGCCCTGATCGAGACGGCGGCAACTCTGCGCGCGCAGATCACCGCCAGAGAAGTGCAGATTCAGGGGATGCAGACGTATGCAACGGGCGAGAACGCCCAGTTGGTGCAGGCACAGCGGGAGCTGGAGGGCCTGCGCGCGCAGTTGGCCAAGCTGGGAGGCTCCGAAGACAGCGCCGGCGGCGAGCTCATCGTCTCCAAAGGCCGTGTGCCCGAGGCCGGCATGGAGTACATCCGCAGGCTGCGCGACGTCAAATACAACGAAACAATCTTCGACATCCTGGCACGGCAGTTCGAACTCGCCAAGCTCGACGAAGCCAAGCAGGGCGCGCTCATTCAGGTCGTCGATCCCGCCATTCCGCCCGACAGGAAATCCTTCCCCAAACGCAGCCTCATTGTGATTGGAGCCACCTTCGCAGGCTTCCTGATTGGAGTCTTCTGCGCTCTCTTCCAGGCCGGCCTCCGGCGCCTGATGGACGACCCGGAAGCAAGTGAAAAGTTTGCACTGCTGAAACGAGCCTTGGACGTGAAAATATCGAGGGCATCCTGAGAACATCATGGATGCGGTGCATGATCGCGATCCATCGCCGACAGGTTGGTGAAATACCCTTCTTATGAATATTCTCATTACTGGCGGAGCCGGATTCATCGGTACTCACCTCTCGCGCCGCCTGCTGGAACTTGGGCATGCGGTCACTGTGCTCGACAACTTCTGTACCCAGATCCATGCCGGAAAGATGGAGTTGACGCCCGACCTTCAATCGCATGTAAGGTTGGTCATCGGGGACGTCGCCGATCCCAGTGCATTGGCGCCGGCACTGGATCGAGCGGAGTGTGTCGTTCACTTGGCGGCGGAGACCGGCACTGGGCAATCGATGTACGAGGTCTCGCGGTACGAGCGGACAAACCTGGCCGGAACGGCGCTGATTTACGAATTTCTGACCAAATCAAAGGCGCGAAAAGTCGAGCGGATCGTCGTCGCATCGTCCCGGGCCATTTATGGGGAAGGCGCGTACCGATGCGATGAACACGGGATCGTCTACCCGTTGCCCCGGACCTCGACTGAGAAGACAGCGGGACTCTTCGATCTGCTTTGCCCGGTCTGCTGCGGCGCCTGCGAGACGGCGCCTACGCCGGAAGCGGCGCCGTTGAGGCCCACATCGTTCTACGGCCTGACCAAGCAGGTACAGGAGCAGATGGTCCTACTGTTTGGGAAGGTGTTGGGTATCCCATCCTTCGCGCTGCGTTACCAGAATGTGTACGGGCCTGGTCAATCTTTGCACAACCCTTATACTGGGATACTTGCAATCTTCTCCAATCTCGCGCGGACTGGGCACTTGATCCAGGTCTTTGAAGACGGCCAGGAGAGCCGCGATTTCGTCTATGTCGAGGATGTGGTGCGCGCGACCGCGGCGTGCCTCTCTCCACATGCCGTCGGATGTGAGGCTGTAAACATCGGCTCGAACGAAAGAGCGAGCGTTTTGACGGTTGCCAACGAGATCAATTCGTTCTTCGGCAATCGATCGGAAATCAAGATCACAGGTGCATTTCGCGAAGGCGATATCCGCCATGGCATGGCCGATTTAACGAAGGCGCGAGCACTCCTGGCTTACGAGCCTCGATGGAGCTTTCCGGACGGGCTGCGCAAATTCCTGAGCTGGGCAATGGAAAACGAGCTCCCGGAGAATCGCTATGAACAATCGTTGGCCGAAATGAAGCAGCGCGGGTTGTTGCTCGATTGACCGTATCGAGGGGCGAGGATTCCATGTCTATAGGCAGGCACACGATCAAAAGCAAGATTCGCAAGTTTCTGAAGATGCCGTTGCACGAAAAGCTAAATGCCCTGCAGACGGTTTTCTATCGTCTAAAGGGCGTCCTTTATTATCGCCGCGTCTTCGCCAGCTTCGGCAGAGGATCTGTGATCTACAAACCGATGATGCTGAGCAATCCGCAATTCATGCATATAGGCAGGAATGTCACGATTCGCAAGGGCGTCCGGCTGGAAACGATTCAATCTGATCCGGAGAACCCGCCGGAATTGCGCATCGGAGACAATGTCAACATCGAGCAGAATGTCCATATCGTTTGCCACTCCAGAGTCGTAATCGGAAACAACGTATCGATCACGGGCCACTGCGCAATCGTGGACGTTACACATACCTATAACGACATCGATGACCCCGTGAAAATAGGCTCAAGAATCCAATCAGAGCGGTCGTTTGTAGAAATTGGAGACGGATCGTTTGTCGGATTCAGCGCGATCATCATGCCAAATGTTCGCATAGGAAGACATTGCGTTGTCGGAGCGCTTTCGCTCGTGACGAAGGATGTTCCTGACTATTCAGTTGTTGTCGGTAATCCGGCACGAATTGTCCGCCGGTATGACGCCGTAAAGGGCGAATGGGTTGCAGCGAAGTGAAGCAAATGATACTTGGGGAGACAGTTGCAGGCCTTTGCCGAGCCGGCCATTTTGAGAATCCGTAGTTCATTCAGCGAGAAGGAAGCCCATGATTCGTAAGGCCGCAAGGTACTTGGCAAGCATGCTTTTGGATGCCCCGCCCCGGGGGATGCAATATGGAATCGGTGCCAAGGTCCAGTGGCCGCACCGCATTTCGAATCCGCGGTGCATCAGCGTCGGCGAGCGAACGAGGATCGGCCGCGGCGCTCTTATCGAACCGATTCTCGAGTACGCAAACGTTCGCTATTCCCCGAAGATCGAAATCGGCAAGGACGTATACATCGGGCCGTATCTATACATGGCGTGTGTAGGCCGAATCGCTATCGGCGATGGGTCTGTGCTGAGCGAGAGCGTCTACATCAACGACGCGAGCCATGGATTCGATCCGGAACGCGGCCTGATCATGCAACAGGAACTCGCTCATCCAGGCAACATCGCAATTGGGAAGAACTGCTTTCTCGGACTCCGGTCTGCGATCATGCCGGGGGTAACCCTCGGCGACCACTGCATTGTCGGAATCAATGCTGTTGTAACGAAGTCTTTTCCGGCTTACTCCATGATTGCGGGTTCGCCAGCCGTCCTAATCAAACGGTATTCGCTCACGGAAAAGGCGTGGCTCCGAGTGAAGTGACGTTTGTGCATGGCCCAGTAGGACCATGCGATGGAATGGAGACATTCCGCTCAGGCGTTCAACCGTCGCGCACCTATAACACCCCGGCTTACGAGCAGAACCGTCAGCACAATTATGACAATTGTAGGCATGGCGGCGAACAAGCCAGTGGCCTGCACGGCCCTCGCATACCATCCGCGGCCGAGTAGCCAGATACAGAGAGGCAGGAAAGGCAAGAGGGGCACAAGTATCCCCTGCCAAACAAACACGCTGCTTTCGACTCTGACCTCTCGGACGCGGGGCATAACGAAAAAAATCGTGAACGATACCGCGATCAAAGCTGCGACCAGAGTGGCCCACGCCACGCCTGTTGCTCCAATCAGGAACATTCCGGCCACGCTGAGCAAGAGATTTGACAGGCCTTCGACGAGGACAGGGAGAAGCCCATATCGTTGTAGCCCCATGCCGACCAGCACTGTACCATATGCATTGCCTACGAGCCGGACGGCCTGTGCCACGAGCAGGATTTTAAGCACCGGCAAAGTCACGGCCAGATAGGCTGGCCCAACCCAGGCCCACACAATCATCTCACCGAAGAGGAAGCCTCCAACAACCATGACCATGCTGAAGTAGGTGTTCAGGCGGGTCGTAACGAGAATCAGGCGGCGAATGCGGGCATACTCCTGGCGGGCCTGCAACACGGCAACGGGCGCGAGCATCGCGGAAAACGCGGCTCCGATCAAGCCGGTGAAGAACATGATGAGTGTTGCGGCGATGGAGTATGCGCCGACGGCTTGAAAGTTGAAGAAGCCCACAATGGTCACGCTCAGGCCGCTGACCAGCAGCATTGCGAAGGACCACACACTAAGCGTGGAGCAATAGCGTATCAGTTCCACGGTCATTGCGCGATCCAGGAAGTCGAAGCTGAATCGGAGCCCGGGCAGCAGCTTCTTCGCTATGGAGTACTGCACCAAACCGGCCATGAGGTTGAATCCGCCGATGCACAGCGCGAGCCAAACGAGGGAATGGGTGCGGTGCACCGCCAGAAGGACAGCAAGCGCACCCAACAGGCGGCTGGTTGCAATGGCCACAGCGGGAAACTCGTTGCGTTGCATGCCGATCAACACACCCGTGTAAGCCGAAAGGGGCAATCCGATGGCGGAGCATATTCCCAGGATCATCACGCCCAGGCTGATTTCACCTGCCAGCCCGTGCGGAACCGAGCGGAACAAATGCGGCAGCTGCCATGCGACGATTCCCAGGCCGCAAATGGCGATAGCGCCGGCCCCGGAGAGAATTGCGATTGCATTTGTCAAGAGCCGGTCGCGCAGTTGCCGATCGCCCTTTTCCAATGCTCCCGCAAGGTAGCGCGCGACCGCCGTTTGCAGGCCGAAGTCGAGATAGTTGGCGTATGCGGCCACCTGCAACATCAGCGCCCAGCCGGCAAAGCGGTCGGGGCCGAGCAATCGTGTCAGGAAGTGCGGGAGCACGATGGCAACAACTGCCGATGCCCCGCCGCGCACTATGTTCGCCACCGCGTTCTTGGCAATGGTAAAATGAAGAGATCGCATCAGCCTGTCGAATACCCATAAACCGGCTCTTCTAGCTTTTGCCGGATGCCGTCATTTGGACTGCCATTGGTGACTCTCGATTCAGCATACCTTATTCGGGCGTCGCATTCCGCGCGGGGGTGTACCTTGCTATGAGACATTGCACTCATCGAAACTGTCGATTCCGACAGTCTCGATGAGCGCTCTCCAGCACGCCAACGCGACGAAAACGGACCGGGTTTCTGATATAGTATATCAATGGGAATAACGCCTGTGTTTTGCGAGGTTTACCAGTGGCGCCAGAATCTCGGATAGGTGTGGTGACTGTCACCTACAACAGCGGCTCGGTCCTGCCGCAATTCCTGGAGTGCGTCTTCAAGCAGACGCACCGGGATTTCATTCTCTTCGTAGTGGACAATGCTTCGAAAGACGATACTCGGCGCCTGCTCCACAAGTGCGAGGATGAGCGGCTGAGAATCGTCGCCAATCCCTACAACCTAGGCGTCGCCGAGGGAAACAACCAGGGCATCCGGGCCGCCCTTGAGGCTGGTTGTAGCTGCGTCCTGCTGATCAATAATGACACCGAGTTCAATGAGGACTTGTTCGCGTGCCTCTATGTCGGTTTGGAGGAGAATCACTGCGACATGACGACAGGGAAAGTATTCTATTTTGAACCTTCCGACCTGATCTGGTGTGCGGGCGGATGGTTGGATCGAAAGAGGCTTTTCTGCAATTTCCATTATGGAAAGGATGAAAAAGATATTGGTCAATACGACGAGGCTCGGCGTGTCACGTACGCTCCGACCTGTTGCCTGCTGGTGCGCCGTTCCGTCTTTGATCGTATCGGGATGATGGACAGCAAATACTTCGTCTACAACGACGATGTGGATTTCCTATACCGCTGCCTAAAGCAAGATATCTCGCTTTGGTACGTTCCATACGCTAAACTGTATCACAAGGTCAGTTCGCTCACTGGCGGTGACGATTCGGAGTTTGCCATTCGGTATATGACCCGGAATCGTATGTATTTTCTGCGAAAGCATCTGCCGGTGTGGCAGGTTCTGTTGTGGGGCGTTCATTTTCTGGGCTACACCGCTCCAAGGCGCCTATTGTTGGGCCACGATTCCATCAGGATATGGCACCTTCGTTGTGCCTCCGTGTTCGAAGGCTTGCGGCTTGCTCATGAATGACTCGTCGAGAAGAATCGCAATTGTGGGTCCACAGGGGGTAAACTGGAGCCCAAATCCCGGACAGGGCCTCAAGCTGTCAGTCTACGATGCACTGGTTTGGTCGGCCATTCTCCTCAGTCCGTTCCAGGATACGGTTCTCCAGAATACCGCGCTGAAACTTCCCGCCGCCTCGCCGAGCGTCCTTCCCCTGGCCGCCCTCTTCATGCTGGCCGGGGCGCGTTGGCTATTGCGAAAGTCCTTTCTGGTAAGCCGTACTGCCCTCATCATGGCAGTATATGCAAGCGTGGTATGCGTCGCGAATCTTGTTTGGGTGAGCCATGGCGAAGTCGTCTTCAACACAAAGTCGCTGCTTACCTACCCCTTGCTCACCGCTCTCATTCTCTTCACAGTGTTTGGGATGGAATACCGGACCAGTCGCGGGCTTCGGATTGCAATCTACTTGGCATTCTTTTTCACCCTTGTGGGAATCCTGTGCGGCGAACTGCTCGGCCCCAATGCCGTTCCCCTGTTGCAAGCGACGCCAAGCCTGACTGGTAGACCTAGCGGGTTCAGCACCGAAGCCAGCACTTTGTCGGTTCAGATCGTCGCCAGCGGGATGCTTACTGCGCACTTCCTCGCCATGCGCTGGCAGAAGTGGTTCGTAGGAGCACTTACCTGCGCTTTGCTTGTGTTTAGCAGTTCCAAGGGAGGGTTCATCTCTCTCCTGCTGTGCACTATCGTGCTTGGCGTCGCCAGGAGCAGATCCTCGGTCCTGGCGAAGATTGCAGTAGCGTTCGTGCTGCTTCCACTAGTCTGTTTTGGCTTCCTGTTCATCCTTTCGGTCTTCGGAGCGCTTATAGAAGTCAACCAAGCGGGGACCATTGCCACACGTTTTTCGATGGCGGTTTATGCGCTCATTACCGTGGCGCATAACCCGTTTGGAGTTGGATTCACGGGCTTTCTCCCTTCCATTTCCCGCTATTTGCCGCAAGCGATGAGGTTTTGTGACAGCATCTTTCCGTTTCCACTATGGTGGGGTGAGGTGAAGGAATATCTTTTCCCCCCCCAAACGAATGCGGATTGCAAGACGTTTTTCTTCGATTTTTTAGTGTTTTTCGGGATTCCGTTTGCGATCGTGTTCTTTAGGTTTATGGGCAACCTTCTTACTCGATTGTTCAGATGCAAGTGCTATTGGCTGTTCGTCGGCGTGTTGTTCACCCTGATGGGAACGGTCACTTACTACTCCACATTGAATGCATGGACGTTACCGCTGCTGCTGGGGATATCTCTTCATGAAATCAAGCGAGTTGAAACTTCTGTACGTATGCACTGATTTTCCTTATCCGCCTACCAACGGAGGATTGGTGGACATGTGGAACCGGATTCAGTCGTTGCACGGACTGGGTGTGACACTCGATGTGCTTGTCACCGTAGCGGCAGAACCAGCGCTTTCGGACAGGAAGAAGGTGGAGAAACTGGTCCGCCGTCTGATCATCACGAAGCGGCGATGCAGCATCTATGGGCTGTTTTCCATCAAGCCAGGACAGACCGCGATCCGAAGCGATCTGCGTCGGGCAAAGCTCGAGGATCAGTACGACGCCGTTTTGATGCAGACCGAATTTGCGACTGAGATTCTGCTCAACAAGACGTTGAAGTATCGTACGGCAATCATAAGGGTCGACAATGATGAGTGTGCCTACTATATTCAAACCGCAAAAGCAGAGCGATCATGGTCGCGGAAGCTCTATTTCCTGCTGGAGGCTGCCCGGATTCGACGCCATACCGCGCGGATGCTCCCAGCCATGGACATGCTGTGGTTTATCTCACGCGACGAACTCGCTCGCTATAAACAGCGTCACCGCCCGCCTGATTCCCAGAGCGCGGTGTTCGTGCCTTCCGCCATCGACCTCAAACTATTTGACGAGCCTTCGTTGGCGGGTTCACAGGTTCTATTTGTCGGGAACCTATGGACTCCGCTGAACCGGGAGGCCGTGGAGTGGTATCTGGAGTGTGTCCATTGCAGGTTGGCCGACGTTCCCGGCTACAAGTTCGTTATCGCAGGCAGTACTCGCGGGAAAGATTGTGCGTGGCTGGAGGACCTAGTAAGGCGATATGCGAATGTCTCCACCCATTTCGATCTTGAAGATATGTCTCCGCTCTATCAATCGAGCGCGGTATTTGTAAACCCGATGCAGAGAGGAGCGGGAGTGAAGTTAAAGACCATCGAAGCGGTGGTGAGGGGACTGCCGGTCGTCTCGGCGAAAACTGGCGTTGAAGGCAGCGGGTTGGTGGACGGCGTTCATTATAAGTGTGCGTACTCGCCACACGAGTTTGCGGTGCGGATCAGGGAGTTGTTGATGGACAAAGACATCGCGCGCGAGTTTGTCCGGCAGTCGCACGCATTTATTGCAGACCGCTACGACCCAAGTAAAGTACTTGAAGAGTTGCTGCGCGAGGTGGGCGATCGAAGTCGATTCTGTGAGGTGAAGTCGAAGGGCAAGATAACGCAAGCCCCCGCGACATCCTGAGAAGGGAGACTATGCTGGCTTGCCAGCCACATCGAATGCGCATCCTCTACGACCACCAAGTCTTCTCGTTGCAGAACGCTGGCGGCGGTTCACGCTATTACTTTGAGTTGGCCTCGCATCTGATCCGCGTCCCTCATGTCAGTGTCGATGTATGTATCGGGTTCGGTCGGAACGTCTACCCGTTTCGCTCACTGGAACAATCCGGCGCGCGCATCGTGGAATGGGATTCAAAGCTGTCCCCTGGGCTGCCCCGGTATGCGCTGAATGAACTCGTGACCGGCGCCTGGAGTCTCTCTGCCGGGAGATGGGACATCTATCATTCGACGCAATATCGCAGGATGCCTTGGGTGCGCTCTCTGCGCACGGTGGCCACGAATCACGACTGTACCCAGGAGAGATTTCCGGAGTTGTTCGCCAATCCGCAACGCGTGATCAGAGCCAAGCGGAGCCTCTATGGCAGAGCGGACGCGATTATCTGCGTTTCTGAATCGAGTCGCAGCGACCTGTTGAAGTATTACGACGTGGATCGGGAAAAGACTCATGTCGTTTATGATGGGGTAACTCGCTTTGCAAGAAATGCGGGAGAGGCGCGCGATTTTATCGCGCGGCTGCGCCGCCCTTATCTTTTGTATGTCGGAGCGCGCCATGCTTATAAGAACTTCGACGGCTTGCTCAAGGCATTCGGTTTGGGCGGGTTTGCAAGGGAGTATGATTTCGTTGTGGTTGGGGGAGGGAAGTTCACCGACGCCGAACTGAAAGAGATTCGGCGCCTCGGAGTATCGGACTGTGTCCTGCATTGGAGTTTTGTGAGCGAGTCTGTACTCGCGGAGGCTTATTGCCGGGCTCAGCTATTTGTTTACCCATCCCTCTACGAGGGATTCGGAATTCCGCCCCTTGAGGCGATGAGCTTGGGCTGTCCGGTCCTCGCGGCCCGGACATCTTCGATTCCCGAAATCTGCGCGGACGCTGCGTTATACTTTGACCCGGCGCAATCCGGCGACCTAGAGAGGGGACTGCGCGACTCTCTTAACGATGTCGACCGTGATATGCGCGTCGCGAAGGGTCTCGACAGGGCCTCCCGCTTTACCTGGGAATCGTGCGCAGCCCAGATGCTTGATTTGTATGAGTCGCTTTTGCGGGTAGCTTGAGAGGTTGGTTGATTGTTTTTAATGGTGGTGGCGGCAATGCTGAAAGAGATGTTGTTTGCGGATCTGAAGCGTCAATACGATTTGGAGGGTCGCACAGGCAAAGCGGTGGGGCTAGCCGGAGTGTCGATAAGGCTTTTGCATCCGCGCTTTCTTCCGCTTGTGCTTTTTCGGCTTGGACGTGCGAGCTTTCTTTCGCGCATCCCCGTTTTGCCTCAACTGTGCTCGTATGCCAACATCGTCCTGTTCGGGTTGGAGATTTCGCCCCGCTGCGAAATCGGTCCCGGGCTGTTCATTCCTCACACCAGCGGAACAGTGGTGGGAGCGTGGAGGATTGGCAGGAACGCAACGATCTTTCAGAATGTTACACTAGGAAGCAAGAAACTAGACATGGGTTTTGAGGCCAGTTCGCGGCCCGAGCTTGGCGATTGCGTTACTCTCGGAGCTGGCTGTAAAGTGCTGGGTGGAATCAAGATCGGCGATTACGCCACTGTGGGCGCGAATTCGGTCGTGCTTGAATCTGTCGAAGCAAATTCAACGGTTGTCGGAGTCCCGGCTCGGACGGTAGCGGGAAACGCAGCAGAAGACAGGGGATAGCTCATGGAGAGCGCTTTGCTCGATTTGACGATCATCATTCCGAACTGCAACACGCGCGAATTGCTACGTCAGTGTCTTCAGTCGATCTATGACAACACGCGTGGGATTTCCTTTGAAGTCATTTGTATCGATGACAACTCCAGTGACGGCAGCGCCGACATGGTTGCGACATTGTTCCCGCAGGCGATTCTGGTGCGGAACCGCACCGGCCAATATTACGCGAAGAACAACAATCGCGGACTAAGGGAATCAAAGGCGCGGTATGCGTGTTTGCTCAATAGCGATACAAAACTCCCCGGAAACGCGTTCCAGCAACTCGTTGAGTTTATGGATGCGCATCCGGAGGCTGCGGCCTGCGGCCCCACACTCCTCAATCCCGACATGACAATTCAGTCCTGCGTGCGCCAGTTCGCGGGCATTGGCACCATGATCCTGCAGGGGCTGAACATGCACAAGTTTTTTCCCAATGGCAAAGTGGCGCGAGAATACTATTCCAGCAACTTCGACTACGGGAGAGAGCAGGTTGTCGACAGCATCGGGACTACTGCGTTTGTCATTCGCAGATCGACCTGGGAGCAGGTAGGCATGTTGGATGAACGCTTTCCGCACTTCCAGGTTGATCTCGCATATAACCTGATGCTGAAGCGCGCAGGCCTGAAGGTCGTCTACACGCCTTGCGCCAAGGTGATTCACTACGGCAGCCAGAGCGTAAATCAAATGCCAAGGAAGAGAATCATTGAGCTTCATCGAGCTCTGGCGGACTTTAGTGACTTCTACGATTATTTTGGCTCAAGCTGGCTGGTGAAGAAAGCAGTTCGCGCAGCCGTGCGAATTCGTTGTTGGATCAAGTTACTCGAGTTTCATTTTAGCTCGGACAAGCGGGTTATCAAGGGGCCGGGCGCACCTCCATTACGGCAATCGGCGTCGCGTAAGAGTCCGGAGCTTCGAGGGACAAATAACGGCTGAGCATATGTTGTCTCGGAGACCGCACTAGAGAGTATGCCACTCCCCCGTAGGCGCCGGATTTGCTATTGGCCCGGGGTCTCTGGCTGCAGGCGGCAGAGTAAGGAATCCCAGCGATTGTTCGTTCCCGAGCTCCGTTGCGCTTTGACCCTTCGGCGGGCGTTACATTAACTTTGTCCAAGAAACCAATGACTTGACAGGCCAATCCAACATGACAAATTCACCCGCCTTGGATGCCAGAGTGCAATTCGTTTACTGTCGTGGCTGCCAGGCCGCTACCGGAGGTGATAGCAACATTCCTCCTCCGATCTCGTTTTGGGAAACGCGGTCATTCCACCCCGTCAACTGCCAAATCCGCCGCGCAGGTTCGTGAAGGTTTCATCTCTGAGATAAAATCGACAATATGGATGTTACCAGATCCGAAACTCCTGTCAGTATCCAGTCAAAACCCATCCTGCTTCTGGGCGGCTCGGGATTCATCGGTACGCGGCTCACCGCTTTATTGACCGAACAGCGCGTTCCGGTCCGAATTGGCGACATCCGGCCAAGCGAAGCCTTCCCGGATCTTTGGGCTCAATGCGATGTGCGGCGGCACGAGACCCTCAGCGAAGTGGCTCGCGGCGCCGGCACCATCGTCAATCTCGCTGCCGAACACCGCGACGATGTGCGCCCGCTCTCCCGCTATCACGAGACCAACGTGGAAGGCGCATCGCAGGTTTGCCTTGCCGCCCGCAATGCCGGAATCCAGAAGATCGTGTTCACCAGCAGCGTCGCCGTCTATGGATTCCACCCCTATCCGGTAGACGAGAACGGCCCCTTCGCACCGTTTAATGCTTACGGCAAATCCAAGCTGGAAGCCGAGGGCGTCTATCGCGCCTGGGCCGCGGAAGATCCGTTCCGCACACTGGCGATCGTTCGGCCTACCGTGGTTTTCGGAGAAGGGAATCGGGGAAACGTCTACAACCTGCTGCGCCAGATCGCGTCGGGCCGCTTTCTGATGGTGGGATCGGGAAATAACGTGAAGTCCATGGCGTATGTCGGTAACGTGGCCGCGTTCCTGATTCACACCCTCTCGCAGGGACCGGGCATGCACATCTTCAATTACGTGGACGGGCCTGATATGAACACGAGAGATCTGGTCGAGCATATCAGGCGCTGTCTGGAAAGGCCCGGAAAGACGCCGGTGATCCCCAGGCCGGTCGCATTCGTCGGCGGCCATCTGATGGATGTGGTGGCACGCCTCTCGGGATGCCGGTTTCCCATCAGCGCAATTCGGGTCCGCAAGTTCTGTGAGAGCACCCAGTTTCGCGCAGACCTTGCCGCACAGTCGGGCTTTACGCCGCCCTATTCACTCAGAGAAGGTTTGGCTCGAACCCTCCAGTTTGAGTTTCCGGCAAGATAGCCGTTTTCCTGAGCCTTGGGGCTTCATGTTTTGTAGATTGCAGGTGCGAAAAGGGCAACCCGTGTTTCCAGCAGTGGCAGAGCGGGGTGCGGAATCGACGTTGCCTTCGTCATCTGGATACGGTTGCGCGGCTGTTCAGCGCCGGAGCCCCCAGCGACGGGTCTTTGTCGCCGGGGTGGGAGATGGAAGCAACAACAACACATATTCACTCCTGTCGAAGGAACGGGACGACCTGCTTTTCTCGTCGTCCGTTGGAATTAAGCGCCAATTGAGGGAGACTCGTCAAGCGGGACTCTTTTCCAAGTGCAAGATGAGCCTGAAGCGAGGCTGTGGTCTATTCTTGATCCGGCGCTTATACTGTAAAGAAGCCGATGATCGGCAGTGTAAACGCAGCGCTTTCGAATGCAAGCGATTGAGATGCCGGCCGGGGAAAGTGTGTTCCCGTTGAAGAACGCCAAGCCCGAGGGGCCCTCATGCGAGATGCCGGCTTATCGGACGTGATGCGCATCCATGACTCCCCCATAATGGGGTAGTTGCCTAACTCTTCGGATATGCTCTGCGTGGAGCCGGCGCTGAGGTTCGGGATGGGGCGGTCATTGCTCAACTGAGATGCAGCGCGTGTCTAAGCTTGAAAGGCAAGATTCGATGTCGTTGAATTCACCTATATTTGTGACCGGGGGTGCCGGTTTCATCGGCTCCAATTTTGTGTTGCAGTGGTTGGCCGAGCGACAAGCGCCTGTGACCGTTTTGGACAAGCTGACATATGCTGGAAACCTGGAGAACCTGGCATCAGTCGAGCAAGATTCCCGGTACCGCTTCGTGCGCGGCGATATCTTGGATGGCGCGTTGGTCCGCCATCTTCTCGATGAGCAACGCCATCGAGCGATCGTGCATTTTGCCGCGGAAAGCCACGTGGATCGTTCCATTTTAGGCCCCGCCGAATTCATTCGCACCAACATCGAGGGGACTTTTCAACTTCTGGAGGCCGCGCGGGGATACTGGTCTGGATTGCCCGTAGATCAACGAAGCGCATTTCGCTTCCTGCATGTTTCCACCGATGAAGTCTATGGTTCCCTGACGCCGTCCGCTCCGGCTTTCACTGAAGAGACGCCTTATGCTCCCAACAGCCCGTATTCGGCCTCCAAGGCGGCTTCAGACCATCTGGCGAGGGCCTATCATCATACCTACGGTCTACCCGTACTAACCACGAATTGTTCCAATAACTATGGCCCTCGTCAGTTTCCCGAGAAACTGATTCCGCTGATGGCGCTCAATGCCCTGAAGGGTCTGCCGCTTCCGGTCTATGGCGACGGTCGGAACGTGCGCGATTGGCTCTATGTGATGGACCACTGCGATGGAATCCGCACCGTGTTGGAGCGGGGAATTCCGGGGCAAACTTACAATATTGGCGGCCGGCAGGAGATGTCGAATCTGGAGGTCGTGCGGCAGGTCTGCGAAATTCTGGACGATCTTGTTCCGGCGCGCGCGCCCTATGCGGATCTGGTTACCTTCGTCAAGGATCGTCCGGGGCACGACCGCCGCTATGCCATGGATATTGCCAAGATCGAGCGCGAGCTTGGCTGGCAACCGCGAGAGACCTTCGCCAGCGGATTGCGCATGACGATTCAGTGGTACTTGGAAAATTCGCAATGGGTTGAGCATGTGACCAGCGGCTCGTACCGGGAATGGATCAGTCAGCAGTACACATCCTCGAACGCCACGGGAGCCATGAGCAAATGAGCGCGCGCAAGGGCATTATTCTCGCCGGTGGATCAGGGACTCGCCTGTATCCGATCACACATGCGGTATCCAAGCAACTGCTCCCGGTATACGACAAGCCGATGATCTATTACCCGCTCAGTGTGCTGATGCTGGCCGGGATTCGCGAGGTGCTGATTATCTCCACTCCGCAGGATACTCCGCGATTCCAGCAATTGCTGGGGGATGGCTCTGCGTGGGGGATGGTATTCCAGTATGCCGTTCAACCGAAGCCCGAGGGACTTGCCCAGGCCTTCATAATAGGCCGTCCATTCGTTCAACGGGACGACTGCGCATTGGTGCTGGGCGACAATATCTTTTTCGGTCATCAACTTGTGACGATGCTGAGATTGGCCGCGGCGCAAGTTTCCGGAGCGACGGTCTTTGCCTATCGCGTCAAAGATCCCGAGCGTTACGGAGTCGTTCAGTTGGATGCCACCGGCCATGCCGTGAGTCTGGAGGAAAAGCCCAGGCAGCCCAAGTCGCACTACGCAGTGACGGGGCTCTACTTCTATGACAATCAGGTACTGGATATGGCCGCCGGCTTGCGGCCGTCGCCGCGCGGCGAACTGGAGATCACCGACGTCAATCGGCACTATATGGAGAAGAGAGAGTTGTCGGTCGAAGTCCTGAGTCGCGGTATCGCATGGCTGGACACGGGAACTCACGACTCGCTTCTGGAAGCCAGCACCTTCGTTCAGACCATAGAAAAACGTCAGGGGTTAAAGGTAGCCTGTCCTGAAGAGATTGCGTACCGGATGGGGTTCATCGATGCGGGGCAACTGGAGAGATTGGCCGTGGGCATCAGGAACGATTACGGAGCGTACTTGCTCGATATTTTGAAGCAGCCGGAGGTATAGTCTTCATGCAGGTTCAATCGACGCGCATCCCCGAAGCGCTGATCGTCGATCCGGCCGTCTTTGGCGACGAACGCGGTTTCTTTCTGGAGAGCTTCAATGAGAGGGAGATGCGCAAGATCGGCATCGACGCGCATTTTGTGCAGGACAATCACTCCCGCTCGGCGCGCAACGTTCTTCGCGGTCTGCATTACCAGATCGGCCAGCCACAAGGAAAGCTCGTTCGCGTGGTGAGCGGCAAGGTCTTTGACGTGGCAGTGGATCTGCGGCGCGGTTCTCCCGCGTTTGGCAAATGGATGGGAGTGGAACTGTCGGCGGAGAACAAGCGGATCTTCTGGTTGCCGCCGGGACTTGCTCATGGTTTTCTAGTGCTTTCGGAGTTCGCGGATTTTCTTTACAAGGCAACCAATTATTATGCGCCGAAGTTGGAACGCACGCTGCTCTGGAACGACCCGGCGGTGGGCATCGATTGGCCCTTTGCAGGCCAACCGGTACTCTCTCAAAAGGATGCGGCAGGTACGCCCTTTCAAGCGGCAGAGGTATTTGAAGGTCTTTGGGGAGCATCGGGAGAAAATGCGTAATTCCAGGATTTTGATCTTTGGCAGGATTGGGCAGGTCGGCTGGGAACTGCGCCACAAACTGGCCTGCCTGGGCCAGGTCTCCGCGGTGGAGTATCCCGAGGTGGATTTTACCCGCGCCGATTCGATTCGGGCCGCGGTGCGGGCGGTGGAACCTGCGCTGATCGTCAATGCTGCCGCGTACACAGCGGTGGACAAGGCCGAGGCTGAACCGGAACTGGCCACTGCTATCAATGCAGCGGGGCCGGGCGTTCTGGCTGAGGAAGCCAAGCGGATGGGCAGCCTGTTGGTGCATTATTCGACGGATTATGTCTTCGACGGCACGAAGCAAGGCGCCTGGGTCGAGACGGACGCGCCGAATCCGCTCAGTGTCTACGGCAAAACGAAACTTGCTGGTGATCAGGCCATCCAGGCCGCAGGATGCGACTATCTGATCTTTCGGACGAGTTGGGTATACGGAGCGCGCGGACACAACTTTCTTTTGACCATGTTGCGTCTTGCCAGGGAGCGAACCGAGCTGCGCATCGTAGATGACCAGATCGGGTCGCCAACCTCCAGCGAATGCATTGCTCAGGCCACAGCCAATGTGCTGGCGCAGGTGCTGATGCCGGGAGGCGCTGGACTTGAGGGACGAGGTGGAATCTACAACCTGACCAGCAGCGGAGAAACCTCCTGGTTCGGGTTTACCAAGACCTTGCTGACCCAAGCCGCTTCAAGGTTCGGAATAACGATCCCAAACCTTGTTCCCATCGCAACAGGCGATTATCCAACCCCCGCCAAGCGTCCGGCGAACTCGCGCCTATCCTGCCAACGCCTGGAGGAGATGTTCGGCGTGAAGATGCCGCATTGGGAACACGCGCTGGATCTCGTCTTCGAAACGCTCACGGAGTTTGTTCCGCAATAAAGGTTGAACAGAAGTCTGCTGTCGACTATATTTCAACTGCCGGAAGTCAGATGATAAATTAGAAGGGGATGAAGGTGAGCTGAGATAGATCCATATCCAGGGAACCTCTGCACAGATATCCACTCAACGGGGCTGAACCTGGTTCGAACCTCGCTTGTTAATCCATGGAGACGCCCGTCATCCGTGAAACAAGAATCCGGCGGAGGTCCACTTTGTGTGACAAACGTCACAGTCATACCCAAATTATTGAGTATATTGACGATAGGTATTGCTGATTGGATCTCTTGCTCGGCCAACTCCGAGGTAGCTCCCAAGACGGTGTGACTCATGTTGAACTTCTTAGCTTTATATCGAGTATTGGTTGGGGATCGCCCGCATAACACTCTAACATCGCAAGCTTGGCGTCCAGTATTTGCTCTGACTCTGGCAACCGTCTTGTTATGTGGTGGTTGCTCGAAACAAACTCACCGGAGCGTGGAGAGTTATGTTGCCTCTCAGACTATTCAACAGAGCCTCGCGCCCCCCATTCCACGGCCCAGATCTTCGGCACAGCCGGGTACCTCCTCAGACTTCACCTTCAGCGAGGTGTGCGCTCGCGCCGCAAAATTCGACAAAGATCTGTCGAGTGCGCTAGCTGATGCGGCTCAATCGCAAGTGGACTTTGACCAAGCCCGTAGTGAGCTATGGCCTCGCGCGAACGTAAGGACGTATTTTCAGATACCCCTCGGCGGTGGGAATCTGGGGGACGTGCATACGTTCAATGGAGGCGTCTTCCTTAGCTACGACTTTGCTGCGTTGCTATTCCATGCAGATGCGACAGACACAGCGCGCGCAACGGTCGAATCTAAACGCGAAAAAATCAGGCTGATGCTGCAACAACTCACTCACGATATGTTCCTGTTGTTGGCGAACCGGGAGTCCTTGAAGACCGAAGTCGCATTGCGCAGCGTGCTTAAATCCCAAGCTTGGGATGCGCTGGAGACAGCAAATGTCTTGGCGCGAACGGGTCAGATCAAGCCCGAACGCGTCTACGAATTTCAAAACCAGTACGGGAATTACGTCCGCCTTTACGAGCAAGCGGCTCGTCAGCTTGCTGATACGAACCGCACGCTTGGTGATCGGCTATTTGTCGACGGAGCTGAGAACATTGTAGTCACCGACTTCCCGGAATTAGTGGCGTCAATAGACGGAGTCGTTCCTGTTGCGGAGCCAGGTGAGGACTTTTTCTCAGCGTTATGGGCAAAACGGCACGACACAAAACTGCTTGAGGCCGATATCTACTTGAAAGAGATGGCAGTCATCGACAAGCGCCGCCAGCGTATTCCAACGCTTTCCGCTACGCTCGGCGCGGGAAGCAATAGCCTGACTTCGAACCTTACTCAAGCGCCATTCGTAATTCAACTTGGCGTGTCGATGCCGCTTATTGATTTTGGCGATATAAGCCGCGAGGTCAGCAAGGCAAAAATCGACCGCGACTTAGTTAAACAGAATATCACCCGGCAGTTTCTTCAGATTTACCGTGATGTGAATGATGCCTCCGCATCTCTTTCCGAGTCCATTCACGCCCGAAAAGAGGCGGATGAATATAGCAATCTAGCTGCCCAACAACAGGAATCTTATCAGCAGCTTGTGACAGCTGGGTTAGCGGAGCCCATCGACTTGTTCGGCTCTAAAGAGCGCGCCTATGAAGCAAAAATCGTGGTGACGCGAGCACGAATAGAAGTCACCAAGGCGGCGGCTGAATACGCTTGGGACTCACAGCTTGATGTTGCTTCTGGGTTGGACAAATTGGTGTTGGCGCGGCTAGGGAACAATCCATTTGCCAGCAGTAGCAAAGCTAAGTAAGATACGGGAGAATGCTGCTTATGGGAGCAGGTTCATCGCCTGATAGGGGCTCTTTATTCGTAAACGTCACTGTTGCTTAACTGCGGGGAGATAATCGATGGACGGAAACGTGGGCCAAACCTCGAAAATCTTCAGTCTGCGTCCGCTAGGTCGTATCGAACTTGATGCGCTGGTCGCCATAATGCCCTCTTGGCTGCATCAGCGGGCGTGGTATCTTCCTGAAGGCGCTGATGTTCCCTTATTCTGGAAATATGTCGACCGCCAGGGCTTAGGGGGTGCGCTCGGCGCGCTCGCGGTAGCGAACCTCATGCCCGTATGTGAGTTAGGAGAACTGGCCAAGACGCGATATTTCAGTAATATGCTTTACTGCGAAAAAGCCAGAAACACGTGCCGAACAATTCTCACCACAGCCCGTAAACACGACATTCCGATCGTTAACTTTAAGGGCCCTGTCCTTGCGCAACAAGCTTATGCCGATCCAGGTATTAGAGCTTTCGCGGACCTGGATTTGTGCGCCCGCTCTCGGGCAGACGTCTTCAATCTCCTGGATGCGCTGGGCGCCAAAGTTGACGAGGACAGCGAGTATGAAGGTATTGTTCGCCGAACGCGCGCTCCCGGCAGCGTTCTCGCCACATTTGATGGGTGGGAAATAGAAATTCGGTATCCGGCTAGGGAAGCGACAGATCCGATGCTCGATCTGCTGTATCGCTACGACTATGGTTCCAATCCGCCGGAAGACGATTGTTTCGCTTCTCCAGACCCGGCATGGCATTTGGTTCTGCTGGTTTTGCATTTGTCTTGGTACCACTACTACTCGCGCTTCGTGTGGTTTCTTGATTTGGCGGCCCTGGTTTCCCGCTTTCGGGAACAGATGGATTTCGAGTGGGTATTCCAGGAGTCCAAGCGTCTGCATGCGGCTAATCTAATTGCCTTAGCCAGCCGCTTTTGCCGAACGAATATCGACCCTTCATTCCCAGAGTTTCCGCCCAATTCAGCCGCGTGGAACTATCGGTTTCTTTGTCTGGTAACCAATCCTCGTGTAATCGCCAGCGAGAAGTTTTCTCTTCATCAACGAACGATCAGGGGACTCCTATTCATTCTTTGGCTTCGGATGATCCGGTTCTTTCTCCTTGCCGATCCTCCGCTGCGGTATCTTCCTGATTGTCAGCCAGAGCGATGGATGGTTGCTACAATCGTTATTGGGGGGCGGTCCACCGGAACTGTGGCGCGGCTGGCGGTAGGCTTGGTTGTGAATCTTCTGTTCCGCCCGCTGGCGAGGCTCTCAGCACCAATTGCGAGAATGACTGGAGGGATATCTTGACCATGAAGAGAATGCAAACGCTCTGTGCTTGGCTGGCTGGTTATTTCACTTTAATCGGCGTCACAGTTTTATCACCCCAACTCTTGGCGCAGAATTCTGCAAAACTCCCGCCAAATGCTGCCGCCGATTCCGAATTAATCGAGGCCCGCGGGTATGTCTTTCCCAACAAGCGGGTTGTTATAAAGCTGCACTCCGGCGAGCATGTGACTGAGATTCCGGTATTTAAAGGAGAGCGAGTTAAACCTGGGCAGCTTCTTGCCCGAATCGATAACCCGTCATTGTTGGCAACATATATGGACTTGATTAGCAGGAGGAATGACTACCAGGTTCTTCGTGATGATGTTGAAGCGTCCAACCTGGAGTTGACACTTGATCAGTCCAAACTCGATAAGCTGAATGCAAAGATCGACACAGTGCGCAAGGCATCGGACAATGTATCAAATTACCCGATTGACAACTTGATGGTGCCCCTGAATGATAAGCAGCGTGAGCTTGAAGATACGATCAAGACCACAACTATGCAACTTACGCATTTGCAGGCTCGGTTGCGTGCCCGGCAAGAATCGGCAGATTTGCTGGAGCGAGAACTTCAAGCGACCAAGACCCGCTTGGAGCAAAACATGATAAGAGCGCCGTTTGGCGGGATTGTCGTCGAAAGGGCAGTCGATCCAGCATGGCTATCGCCCGAAGACGTAATCTGTGAGGTGTGGGACGACAGTGCTTACTTCGTCGAACTAGAGATACTGCAACACCAACTGACATATGTGCGCCCGGGCCAATCAGCGATTGTCGCATTAGATTTCGGACGTAATCAGACTGTCCACGGGTCTATAGAATCAATAGAGGCGGGAAGCTTGGTGCCGCCGGCTTCCGGGCCCCCGACATTTAAGGCAATCGTCAAGTTGGACAAAACAGTCCCTTGGCTTCAACCGGGGATGCAAGTTACTGTCCGAGTTCACACGGGAGGGGGGGCAAAGTGAGCGGAGATTCGAACCCTGCTCCGTCGTTTATCAGTCTGCGCGGAGTCCATAAGAGCTGGCATGCGGGCGGCACACGCATCGATGTGTTGCGTCACATCGATCTGGATATTCGCGCAGGAACGTCCACTGTGATCGTTGGGCCCTCCGGGTCGGGAAAATCAACCTTGGTGCATGTCCTAGCGCTTCTCACGCCGATTGACAGCGGCAAGTATTCGTTTGACGGATCCAATGTTTACGCCGACAACAGGTGGTGGGATGTCGGAATTAGACAGAGTATCGGAATTGTGTTTCAGGATGGCAAACTTATCCAGAATCTTACTGCGCTTCAAAATGTATGCGTTCCTTTATCTCATAGGGGCATATGGCCGCGGCAACAAAAAAAGCTGGCGAGGCGTGCTCTGGATCAGGTAGGTCTTTCAGATCGCCTTGATAGCTTTCCTAATCAATTGAGCGGAGGAGAGTTGATACGATGTGCGATCGCCAGGGCGCTGGTGACTGAACCCGTCCTGATCCTCGCAGATGAACCGACTGGAACTCTGGATTCCGAAACCGGGTCGACAATTAGTGATCTGTTATTCGGGGTTGTTAAGGAACAGCGGACACTGGTTGTCGTCTCACACAATCCCCAATTGGCTGAACGCGCCGATCGGGTGGTCAGCATTCGCGACGGTATCCTCGATGAAGTATAGAGATTACCTGCCGAGAACAGGACGCTCGTTAATGGCATCTCCGAAACCAACAGGGGACAGAATCGCGGCGCGCCTGGTCTGTCTATTGTCGCTGACCGGCCAAGGAATGTGGGGCAACAGATTTCAGGTTTCACTCACATTGATGACGATGGCGGTCGGGTCTTTTGCGTTGTCGCTGACGTTCTTTCTTGGCGAGGGCGCGCGCATACGCCTGTGGCAGGATATGGAACGTCTCATGGGGGATTGGGTCACCGCTTCTTCTGCTGTAAGACGGAATAGCCACCTTCTGGAGACGCGTCTCCGCCCGGACTTTACGCCTGAGGACTTCGCGTATGTCAAAGGTCATTTGAAAGATGTACGACTGGTAGCTCCCATGTTCCAGGGAAACGAACCGGTCACTTTTCGCGGCATCAGCCGCGTGATGGCGGTTGACGGGGTGGGAGTTGAACTCAGCCGCGAACCCCTATTCCTTCCAATACAAGGTCTCGGATTCTCGGACGCCGGACACCAAGGGCTGGTGTGGGAATGCCTGCTGACTAAGTCCGCGGCTGAGGCATTAGCCGTGACAACAGAGGACGAGCCAACCATTTTTATCGACGGCCGACCCTTCCGGGTAAAGGGTGTGACTCAAGATCCTCCGGGTGCGGATGATTACTTTAAGGCTCGCATCACTGTTCCGTATGAAAGTGCAAATGTTCTCTGGCTTCCTCCTGGCGCGATAGGAGAAATTTTGGTTGCATGGACTAGTCTCGACAAGATGGACGAAGTCGTTAACGACCTGCGCTCCTCCTTGGATGTCTGCCGGGGCTCGGATACGTTTTATCTCTCTTCATCACAGTTTAAGATTCAAAAGAGCAGGAGCATTGTCGCAAACTTCATGGCATATGGCCAAGTGGAAGCGCTCTTCTGCATCGGGATCGCCTTCATAGGTGTAATGAATGTCATGTTGACGAATACTGCTCGAAGAAGCAGAGAGTTCGCAATTCGCATATCTATGGGTGCCAGGCACTATGAAATTCTGACAGCTGTCTTATCGGAAAGCTTCCTCCTCGGCGTTTCGGGGGCGTTAATCGGAGTTACGTTGTCGGTGTTACTTGCTCCATATATCGGTTCACTACTGCAATCCAAGATCAATGATGTCAATCAACTGTTTCCTTATTATGGTCTAAAGGGCTTTCTCTACCCTGTTCTTGTTTGCGGCTTGGCAGGACTTATCGCTGGTGTCATTCCCGCAGCAAAAGTACGGCAGTTGGATGTGCTCGCGTCCCTCAGAAATGACACATGAGAACACGATGTAAACTATTTAGGCTCAATTGGATTGAGCGTGTTTCATCAATAGGTCCGGCCGCTCCGCCGCCGTAGCTTCGGCTCTTTCGCCTTGCAGCCAGACTTCAGAATCTTGTGGAACCTCTCGATCTTCCGTCGCACGGCATACCATTCTAGCTTCTCAATGGCGTCCTGGCGGGAGGAAAAAGTGGAAGATTGGCCGTCTGGACAGGACCGGGTGATTGTGATGGTGCTATGCGACCAGCAGGTCTTTGAAGGCACGATCTACGCACCGTGCGACGCAGTCCAACCGAGCTTGCCGATGATATCTGCGTCGCCTTTCGCAGCCCAATCTTTTATGGTCCGTGCCACACATCCACCACTACACTGGCCACGTGCAATGAACTTGCATGTCAAGCACTCTTCGTAGATGCCCATGCGGCGGATTCCCGAAAGTCGGCTAGTGTAGTGCGCCTGAATCTCCGCTGCGTTCTGAAAATCCAGCATACGAACATTCTCGCAGTCGCTCAGCGGGAAGCATGGCCACGCCGTCAATTCGGGCCCGACATCAATTGGGTAGCTACAAACCGATTGGAAGCTGCGGGAGTTCAGGACTAGACTACCGAGGCTCTCCTCGGAGAACATGCACAAAGGAAAGCCGCAGTCAAACCAACCGAGTACATTTCGTTTTTCCAGCTTACTCAACTGCTCGACCAGTCTGATACCGATGGCCTTCAAGGATTTACCGTCCAGGAACGAGTTCTCGGTGCCAACAATCGGGGAAGCCAGTCCCAGGCGCACCACTCGATCAAGTCCTGCTTCATCAATAAGATCAGCAATAAACTGAAGGTCAAACTCCTCACGATAAATATTAAAGCCACAGCTGCCCTGCGGCCCCGCAATCCTCATGCTTCCCTTTGCATGTTCCCATTGCGCCTTCGGCTGAAGACTCGGTTCATTTACGTTGAATATGAATTTGAGTTTCCACTCCACCGTTGGAATCGATCGAATCGCATCCTGAACTCCACGCGGCCACAGTCCGTTTGTGAACACCAGTGTTTCGAAGCCATGCTGATGAGCCCGGCTGACAATCTCCAGGAACTCAGGATGAAGAGTAGGCTCGCCGCCCAGAAGTTTCAGCATTGGAATCCTGCTTTTTTCAAGAAAGCGCAAATACTTTTCGAAATTGTCCAGAGAGATGTGCTGAGTCATCGGGCCAGCCTGCGTGTCAGAGAGATTAACTCTTGATCTGGCAAAACAGTAAGGACAGGCTCGATTGCATGTGTTCGTAATGATCAAGTTCATTGTCTTCTCCCCTATCGACAAAATGTCAAATAACCCTGGCGGCCTGCGCACCGCCTGCACATATTGGCAGATCTCTCTTCACAATACACTGACTGCCAACGACTCTGCCTTCGTTCAGTTCGACAACAAGGTCCGCCATCTTCCTGAGATATGGATCGTGAGATGCGATTATAACAGTCCGGTTGTTGGCTATCATCTGAATCACTTCACCGATCATCACCTTGTGATCGTAGTCTAGCATGGAAGTAGGTTCGTCCAGCAGGAGAATGCTTGGATTATTAAGCAGGGCCCGGGCAATTGTAAGCCTTTGCCGTTCCCCTCCGGAAAGCATCTCTCCGCGATTGCCCACCAACGTATCGAGTCCATCTCTCAGGAGAGCACTGTTTTGATCAATCCCTGCTTGCTTCAATGCCTCACACATCTCAGGATCATTGGCATTCGACCGGGCATAGAGAAGATTCTCGCGCACAGTTGCGTTAAGTAGTACGCAGTCTTGAGGCACGATCCCCAGTTGCCGCCTCCAATTGGCGGCCCGGAAGACACGGATATCAGCGCCATCGACAGTAATCAACCCGCTGGTGCAGTGAATAAAAGCAGCTAAAAGACTCAGGATGGTGGTCTTCCCCGCTCCAGAGGGCCCGCAGATAACCATGACCACGCCGCGCGGTATGGTTAGACTGACATCTTTCAGGATCCTTGTTCCCTCCAATTGATATTCTACGTTCTTCAGAACTATTTCTTCCCGGAAGGGCGCGGGGGATATGGCGTTTGGCAGTTCCCGCCACGGCGACTCTTGGTCTAGAAAGTTGAAGACGCGCTTCGCGCTTGCCAGCGATTCCCGGACGGAGTTCGATAAGGATGCCAGAGACTCCAGCGGATAAGTCACCAAGGGGAGCAAAAATGTCATCTTTATAACAACCGAGCTGGACATCGCATCTCGTACTAAGACTTGATAGCCACACCATGTGAGTAGCACGGCTCCTCCGGCGAGAAAGACGATCGTCACCGCCGCGGGGGTCATTGAGTTAATTACGATTGCCTTGATAAAGGTGTCCTTGAGATCATGACACTTTGCGCCAAATCGCCCTTTTTCATATCCTTCTCGACCGAAAGCCCGTGCGACGATGACGGTCGATAGAAACTCCACGAGATGCGCCTGGACCTCGGCGCGCTTCTCGAAAACCGCGCGGAATCTTTCCTCCATCATCTTGCCGGTCAGATGAATAAGAACACCGGCAACGATCAGGACCATCAGAACATAGCTAGTCAACACCCAGGAAAGCGCCGCCATGAGTCCCAGCGCCACAAATAATCGGGCGGGCTGCATGAAGAGGCGATCGATACTGTCGGTGAAGCCCCGGTTGAGCTGGTCCACGTCCATCAAAAAGAGCGAAGCTGTTCCTCCGTGCCGGTATCGCCTGTAAAAAGCAAGGTCACATTCGGTCAGACGCTCAAACATCTGGCGCCGGACCTCAGCCAAGACTGACTGAGTCATTCGCGTGAAGATAGCAAGTTTAATGACCCGAAAAGTTGCGATGCACGCTTGTGCCCCGAAGAAGATGCCGACCGCCACCAGCAAAGATCGAAACGGCGTTGCCTGCTTCAGAAGGTAAGACACGAACAGGTCCAACGATTGCGTCATGAAAGCGGTGCTAGGCGCAGCCACCGAAGAAGAACCCGGTCTGATAAGTATCTTTTCAACCAGAGTCGCGCCGACCCAGACGGATACGATTTCGAGGCCAACGATAAGAACGGACAACACCCAAGTCGAGAGAATGTTCAGCGGGTAGGGACGAAGGTAAGATAGCATCCTCAGATAGGTCTTCACGCAGTTAAATCCCTCATTTCAGCGGCGCGCCGGCGATTGGTATTCTCTTTCGACTCCTTCTTTCAGTCCCAGTATCTTATTGCTTTTCCTTCTTCGTCTTTCCCTTCATATACCCGCACCAGGTTTGGTAGCTCTTAACGGCGATCTCCACGTGCGACTTGATGAGCTCGCACCCGTTCCATGTGTCCATGACAATGCCAGTCTTCGGGTCACCGGCGAAACACGCGCCATCGCAGAGAAAACGCGCCCAACAACCACAGCATTGGGTTTGTACCCGCGATCTCGCGGAGCGGAATTCCGAGAGCTTGGCGGGAAGCACGCCGACGTTGACATCCCCGATGCTTCGTTCCGCGAAGCCTTGAAACCCTGAGCATGGAAAGAGCGTTCCGTCTGAGTCAACGCAAATCACAGAGTATCCCGCGCCGCAAGATCGATAGGGCGCCGCCCTGCTCAAGCGCATCCACAAGTCGAGAATCCCCTTCGGCCCCTCGAAGTTCTCTAGGAGATCGCTGTCCCGCAGACGCGACACCTCTGAGAATGCATGATCCTCAAGATCCTTGAGATACCTGCTGCGACCAACTTGCGACTCATGCTGTTTGAAACATCCCAAGTGTCTGCTCGGCTCAGCGGGAATTGCCTTATATTGCATGACCCCCTGCTTCCGCCAAAACCGGACAACATCCCGCAGGCGGGCGTCACCCGCAATCACGCTGGACACTCCACACCCCGGAGGATCATCAACGCTCCTGACCATGGCCCTGTAGCGCCGCCAATTCTTCAAGGCGGTTCGATGCGTCGGTTTTCCATCAGGAAATCTCCTGAAGGAGTCGTGCGAGGAAGCTGATCCGTCAATACTGAAAGTCAGGGATATCTTCTTTTTCAGACACGTATTTAATTGCTCAACCGTCGCCAACGTCCCATTGGTGGTCATCAGCGCTTCAATTTGCACTCCGTTGCCGCCCGCCTGGTGACGCAGATAGTCCAAGAACTGCATGGCTTCGTCGAAATGGAGAAACGTCTCGCCGACCCCGAAATCCAGACGGATCCGGTGACGGCCGGCGCTCATGCTAAGCATCAGGTCGCAAAGCTTCCTCCAAACCTCCGGCTGCATGAACTTGGATCCATGGCCGAGCCGGCCAAATCCTGTACAGCAGTATTTGCACCGCAAGTTGCAATCCTGGACAAAACCTACGTTCCAAGTAGTCGGCTGATAGGGCTCAGTCAGCTGAGCAGACTCTTCATTCCGTCCGCCGGGGCTGCTGATCACAACCATAGATTGAGGGTTAGACATTTTGCCACCTTCCGAAGGCTAACTGACACTTGCAAGGATGTCCACTACCGTTTCTACCACTCTTTGCGGAGGTATCTCCTCCATGCATAAACTCCGTTTGCACTGGCGCAGCCGCGGAGTATTTCCGCAAATCGGGCACTGGCTCGTGCGAATGCAACGCGTCGTAGGATGTCCCCAAACCACTGGATTCGTTGGGCCGAATAGCACCGCCGCGGGTGTCCCGACCGCCGCTGCCAGGTGCGCAGCAAAGGAATCGACACTAACGACACAATCGCATCGGCGAACCAGCGCGGCGGTTTGCCGCAAACCCGGTAGCGGAGAAATCAGATTCGTACCCTTCAACATCGAGCCGTTTTCACCCAACTCCAGCACCACCGCGTCGACCTCGGTGCTCAATGCGTCCACGATAACCTGCCATTGCTCAAGCGGGTACTCTTTTTCAACCAGTGGCGTTCGAGAATTGATAAGAACGCGCTTTTTCCCCTGCCATGGCCGCAAAACTTCTTCCGCCCACGCCTCGTCCGGCGCACTGGTGACCAGCTCGAGCGACCCATCCTTCATGTCCAAATCATAAAATGAAGCGATTTGCCGCCACGCAGGCTCTGTCCCCAAGTTCAGATCGAGAAGACGGTCCAGTTGCACCCTGATCGCTTGGTTTGGATCCTGGCTCTCAGCTAAACTAACTCTTGTAAAGGGCGCAAAGACATCGCCTCCGTCTTCTGGAAGGCCCCATAGCCAGAGGTCGTCGCCGCTGCAGGTCACGAGTCTACTGACACGCGGATTACAATCGTACAATTGAGCGGCCTGCGCTGGAAGCGCGCATATGATGCAATCATACCGGCCGCATTGATCGAAATAGCGGACAAAGGCGCTCGCCAGCAGACAATCCCCTAAACCGCCGGACAACATAATCGTCAAACGCCGCTTTTTGTCCATGATACCTCTACGTTTCCTGGCCCCTTCTTCTCCTCACGCGACATCCAGAAGTGTTCCGCCAGGCAAGCTCCTTGACAGAAGCCGCGATACCATAACGCACAATGGCCGCACTCCTCGGCATAAGGCCGCAGCATGAGGTCGCGGATGAGCTGGGCGGAATGCCGGCCAGCGTCTGCGAAGCTTGAGAATTCAGTTAGCTTGGGACCGCGTACAGCAATTCCGCTGCACGGGAAGGTGCTCAGATCCGGATTGACCGTCAAGTTGCGCGAGAAGCCGTCGCAAAACGCCGTGCACGCCGTGCGGAGTGTTCCATTGCAAAAGATACGCCGCAGGGATTCGGGCCGCAGGGCGCACAGTGGGAATGGCTTGCTCAGGTACAAACGGAGCCCGCTGTTCGCGACATCGCTGCAAAATCCCGTTAGCAGGTCCTCCAGTTGCCCTCCAACAAACCCGACTGCGTCCCGGCACTTGAAGAAAGCATTCGCGCCTTTTGATCCCCTGAAGGCCAGAGCATAATTAATCTGCGGGATCGAAAGCCGATGGGCCAAGTCAATCACCGCGCGCCACTCCGCGGGAGTGCTTTGTTCCGTCAAGGAGTATCGAATCAGCACTGGCACACCCGCCGCCTGGGCGGTCTGCAGATTCTTCTCAAAAACCTCCGCGGAAGATGGAGACATTTCCATCCGTTCCTGGTTGTAATGCCCCACCAGCTCGCGGATCGCCGGTGTCACGATTTGTTCCCGCAGGGAAGCGGAATACAGGCAGTTGCTAGTTATACGGACGGATATATCACGGCTTTTCGTCATTTGCAAAAGCTGCGGGAAATGCGAGTAGGTGGTGGGCTCGCCACCACAAAGCAAAATGCTGTTAACACCCTGCGCCGCAGCCCAGGAGAGGGCAACATCCAGATCCTCCAGTGACATATCCGCCGGAAAACCCTCGGAAAAACCCTTCGCATAACAGTAGCTGCAACTCAGGTTGCAGCGATACGTGGGGGCCAGGAGGATCTGCCTTTCCGCGGAAGGATTCGCAGCATTATGGCCGGCTGGATTCGCCAATTCCAAGGCCAGAGCACCTCGGCCGGAATCTTGCAACTCCTCGATTACGTCCGGGATCAGTCCTGGTATCGTCAAAAACCGCTTCAGAAGATAGGGATTCGGCTCGGCCTCGCGAATCAAAAGTTTTATCCCGCGACGCAGGCACGCCCAAGCCTTGCCCTGCCAACTGACCAGAGCGGAATCCGGCACAGGCCGTACAAACGAAGGTTCCATGGCTAACCACGGACAACGATGGATCAGCACATTACGCGCTGTCTGCCATACTGCCTCGCTTACATCGGCCAGGCTCATGATCAGCAGGAAGTCTGCTTCCGGCGACTCTTCGTCCGTCAGCAACACGACGCCCGCTTTGCGCGTTGCTTCGAGCGCATCCTCCAGGCACGCCTTGGCCAATTCCAACCTCATAGGGAAGGCTCCATGAGGCTGCGAACAAGCTCCGGGAGGGACGCCAGGTTCTTGCCCAGAACCAGTTCATAGGCCGGGCACTGCTCGATTAGCTTGATGATCGCCTGAGTCTGCTCCGCCTTCCGGAAAACATTGGTTGGATCCAGCACCTGTCCTGTGACTCGGACGAACGCTTCCTCCATTGACAGCGGGCTTACCAGATGTTCGCTGACATCTGGCCCAATCCGCAGAAAAAGCATCAGGGCTGGCCGCAACCATGGGTTCTGCCTCAAGAAACTCGCCTTCGGAAGCGTAATAGGATTCTTGCCTTCGCCGGCGGATTGCAAAGTCAGCTCCAACCGTGCGAGGGTTCTTAGCGCTTTCCCCACGACCCGTGGCGCACTGTTAAACCCGGTCACTCGAATGCGCTCCTCACTTGCATTCAGCACAGAGTGTTCATCGCCGAGCAGTTCGTAGCCGCCGCGCAACAACGACAAAGCGGTTGTTGTTTTGCCGCAACCGCTGGGGCCCGCGAGGAGTATGCCCCGGTCGCCCAAGGCAACTGTGGCTGCGTGCAGGCAAAAATGGCCCTGAGCCCGCACGGTCATCACCCTCACCAAATCGGCAATCTCCGCCAAGGGAACATATCGCCGGCCAGGCATGTCCGCTTTGACCCCCACCCCGCCCGCGGATGTTCTCACCGTGTCAACTTTGGTGCGCAACCGTCGCGTGCGCGCAGCTGGCTTGTCACGACGGGGGGCTTCCATGGCAACCAGCAGGCGCACATCGGTTGTGGTTGAAAACCTCACTGATGCCAACAGGTCAAAAGGCCGCCAAAAGGTTTCGAGTTCATTCCACCGCATGTGCACGAACTCAGCGGTCGAAATCGTCGCGCATGGGGGAGGCAAATTCAGCGCCTGCTTCATTGACGCCCCCTCTCCAATCGCCACAACGATCCCTTGATCCTGCCTGCCGTCGACGACGCTTATCTCAACTCGGCATCGTTTCCGGTGATCGGTCACTGAAGCGCTATCCGGGTAATACGCGCCGATTTCACGCCGAAGAAAGGAAATCACATCCGCGCATCTGGAGCGCACCAAGACGGGCGTCCCGGCGAATGTAAAGCGCATTGAATGCCAATATCCCCGCTGCCCGCCGTCCGGCCTGGCCTTGAGCCATAGGCCAACCGGATCGCAGGCGCTTTCTGGAATTGGCAACATCGTTTCTCTCACTCCTAACGAAAAATGATCCGAACATAGCACTATTTAATTGCGCGAAAACTCCTTTGACCTTGCACATGGCGGCGCCTTCACTTGAAACTCTCGGGATTGGAGTCTGTGCGCTCCGAGAAGTGCCGACGAACACACCAATGCTGACGCACGCACGGCCCGGAAAGGCCCGCGCGTCGCCAGCAATGACAGGAATATGACAGAACCGCTCTAACTCCTGCTGTTCGGCCTTCCACCAAACCGAACGCTCCCGCCTCTCGACGCACACCTCTACGCCCGCTTGCCGCTCCTACTTTCCTTGCTGAGCGGCAAGCCTATCTTCTTGTTCCTCGCCTTGCCCAAGTCAGTAACGCCCGCGTACAAGCTGTCAGACACTTGCCGGAGAAACGCATATCACTTCGTCAATCGTTCGCGCCCACCGCTGCCCGACTCCGCGAGACCGCTGTCTTAGATGTAGTAGACCCCATTGCCGTAAGTGGCAATCAAGTAGCCACAACCACAGGCCGAGCCCACTATCTGTGTAGCGGCCGCGTGCTTGGTCACTGTGGGCTTCACGTAAGCC
Source organism: Occallatibacter sp. (assembly GCA_052326045.1). Classification (GTDB taxonomy): domain Bacteria; phylum Acidobacteriota; class Terriglobia; order Terriglobales; family Acidobacteriaceae; genus Telmatobacter. Next base: position 42,101 of record JBKQRH010000057.1, read on the forward strand.
TTTTTCGTCGGCTCAACGTTCTTGTTTTCGTTTTTCATTTGTCACCTTCCTCCAATTGGCTGATCGACTTAGTCTTGCTCTCGCGGACAATGCCCGCCTGAGGCAGCGTTCATTCCGCGGCCTTGAGCACACCTTCTTTTGTCAGATGATCGCGTGCTTCTTCTACGTCGGCTAAAGCTTGTGCGACAGAGCACTCGTACTCCTCAGCTAGACTCTCCGCGATCTGCAGGTCTGTTCTGCCGTCAAGCACCCCGCGGAAGACCGACGACGCGGTCTCGTTCAAGACGTAATAGGTTGAATCCACGAGATTCAGCAGAACCAGGCTGTTCCCAAGGTTCTTCCAGGTGACATTCTCGCTAACCTGCGATTTCGTGTGGTTGTGGGCGTTGCCGGAGGCGGGGATATCCTCTCCCGGAATTCCCGTCTTGGCCTGCGTTGTTTCCATGGCGACTCCCCAAAAACCACAACCCAGACATGAGGTTGTGTCCGCGCAGGGTGGCGCGTCAGTGATGTTCATCACGTATGCAGGGTTTGCTGCTTGGTTTTTCGCGCTGATCTTGCCCGCGCAAAACGTATCCCTGGGAGTCTGTCGAAGACAGGTTTTGTTACCAAGTTAGACCGTTTAGAATCAATAATCTACGTGAAAGCACAGAATTCGTAAGTTGTTGATTCTAAGGAATGGGAAATCTGTTCCCGCCAGACACCTGGCAAGCTGTTCTCATGCGAAAGGGGAGCGAAAATGACCAAGGCAATGCGGGGACGTTACACGCTCGAGTTCAAGCAACAGGTGGCACGGCTTGTAGAGGCGGTACTGCCGCGCGGCCAAGCCGGGGGCGAGGATGGAGGCAATCGCCGGCAGGGCGATGTTGCTGGCCGCCGGGGGCTGCGGCGACAAAACACACCGGACAGGCCACGCTTCCTCTGAAACCTAATTCTGAGACCTTGAGCAGTCCTTCTTTGATGTGGACATTTCCGGGTCTTGCGCATCGGTGATTAAGCTGGTCCAGTACTGCACATCGTTGCCGCGGTGAAACAGAATGCCGTACTGACTCGGCCAGCCTCCCGATTCGCAGAATGGTCTATCTCCAACCGAAAGCCAGCAGTGTCCCTGGTCACGATCCGGGCCCAGCTGCATGCCCACGTTCAGGGTCGGACTGATTCCGGACCGGCGCGCCCAATCCCAGACAAGCAGGCTCCGGAACAGACATCGTCTCCGCCACATCCTGGGGAAGAAATAGGCGCAACATTCACCACTCATGGCAATCCAGCCTTCCGGCGTCTTCTCTGCCAGGCGACACGCATCGACAGCTAACGGGGACAAGCATGACAACATTTCTTCAAAGCTCGCTGATCGCCTTATCGTGCGCTCGACGTAGCTTCCCCGCCGCCAGCAATGCCGAATGAACGACAGAACCGCCTTGATTCCCGTAACTTGATCATCAGCTAACCGCAAACGTTCCTGCCTCTCGACACACGCTTATATGGCTGCTTGCCTATCGCAACTTCCTTGCCGATCGGCAATCCTATCTTCTTGTTCTTCGCCCTGCCCAAGTCTAAAACTTCGTGTGCGGGCTGTCAGACACTTGCCGGGAAACGCTTGTCACCTCGTCAATCGTTCGCGCTCGCCGCTGCAAGACTCCGCCCGGCTGCTGTCTTGATCATAGACGGCTGCCTTCTGACACGGAGTTGAATTTTGAAAGGAGATATAACTGCTACAACCCGATCCCACGATCTGTGTAGCGGCCGCGTGCATGGAGTCCGGTCATTTGTCGATGGAATCGATTGGTTGTACCTTTATTTGCATGGCTGTTCCTTTGTGTTTTTTCCGGCGAATGGGCCCCTCCGAGCCGGACCGGTACAAGACGTCGGAGGCATGGTTGCCCATCCTGCTTGCCGTGCTCGTTTCGATGAGCTGCGCGATTTGCGCATCAGCCCGGTCGGCAAAGGGCTTTGAGACAGCGACGCTCGTGGAGGCGGCAGAGTACATTTCGTGCGGCGGTGGGTGCCCTGCGCTGGCCAATCCGTCCAGCGCCTTCTGTTTCCGGCTCGGCGATCAGGTCCTGGTTGGGGAGGGACGAAGCTATTTTCACGAGGGCAAGTTCGGCAACATGGAGGATTTTGCCGGGAAGCAGATTCCGATCCGGGTGAGCCGGCGTTCCATTTGGATCAGGCCGTCCGATGGCCCCGCGCTGAGGATCGGAAGGGGCTCTCTGTTCGAGAACTTCAAGGACGCCGGATGCCTTCGAGAGGTGCACAAGCCAATCCTTGCACACGCTAACTCTTCTCGGCGGCCAGCCAAGATCCCTGCCGATGCCGTTGCGATTGCGGGCTCGGGCAGAGGCGATTTCCAGCCACTGTTTCTGTGGTTCCAGTGCGCCCTGGATCCCGATAAGGCAACGATCAGCTGCCAACGGTGGTACAAAAACGGCGATTCCCGCGAAGAGGATTGGTACTGCGCGCGAACGGTGGATGGAGCGCCGGTTGGCGCGGACTTCGACCTTGATCCGCTTCTCAGCCAGGACGGAAGGCTGGTGCTGAAGTCGGGCGCCGTGCTGCGGCATGATAACCGGGTCAGGACCAATGGTGTGCTCGACCGTCCCAGTGAAGCTTGCCGGTAGGGCGTGGTTGCCGAAAACTATAAAGAACTTTAGGGATGAGTATTCCATCTTGGATCACCCCAACGACGAAGACCTGTCGTTGGGGACCCCGAAGTGCAAAAAGTCTCCACGGCGACACGCCGCGAAAGCCTGCCCTGAGCGCGGCCGAAGGGGTCGGGCGCCCACGTTCTTTATTTGCACCCGCGTTCTTTACTTCCCAATCAGCCCGCGGGCGATCGCGTCCAGCATTCCGTTGAGGAAGTTGATGGATTCGGGGGCGGAGTAACGGCGGCCGATTTCGAGGGCCTCGTTGATGACAATGGGGAAGGGCGTTCCCTTGAAGCCCAGCATCTCGCCGACGGCCATGCGCAGCAGGTTGCGGTCTACGGCGGGCATGCGCTCCAGCCGCCAGTGCTTGGAGTTGGCGACGAGCAGCTTGTCGATCTGCTCCTGGTGCTCGACGGCCGCGCGAAAGAGGTCTTCGGAAAAGCCGCGCACCTCGGGCTCGACCTCATCGGCGGCCTTCCAGAAGTTGGCGCGAACCTGATCCGGCGTTTGCTTGCCGATGTCCGCCTGATAGAGCATCTGCATGGCAAGCTCGCGCGATTTGCGGCGCCCCGACCCATGATGCTGTCCGGCGGTCAAGCAGGGCCGCCTCGCCCCACGCCGCCAAGTTGAAGCTTGCGAGTGAGGCTGACCATCTCGATGGCAGCCAGGGCAGCTTCAAATCCCTTGTTGCCGGACTTGATGCCGGCGCGGTTGAGGGCCTGCTCCAGAGTCTCGCAGGTGAGCACGCCAAAGCTATGCGGAATGCCCGTCTCCTGCTGCGATTCGCCGATGCCGCGCGCTACTTCGTTGTAGATGGCCTCGTAGTGGGCCGTTTCGCCGCGCAATAGGCAGCCGAGGGGGATGATGGCGTCTACCCGGCCTGCATTGGCCACAGTGCGCGCTGCGGCCGGAATCTCCCATGCGCCGGGAACGCGGATAACCTCAATGTCGGCCCGTTTTGCGCCGCTGCGCAGCAGGGCATCGAGTGCGCCTTCAAGCAGCCGCTCGGTAATGACCGCATTCCAGCGAGCGACGACGACGGCAAACTTCATGCCGGCGGCGGAGAGATCGCCCTCGACGGCCACCGGCTTGCCTTTGAGCGGATCGGTCCAGGCCCAGAAGCTGACGGCGAAGCCCGGCTCCGGCTCAACGGTGAAGAGGCGCGACTTCCAGTGAGTTTCCGCGATGGCGGAGAGGCGCACGACGGCCAGCTCGCCCCCTTGCGCGCGCAGCCAGGATGCGGCGGCCTGATGGACGGCGTCCAGAGCGGTCACCTCCACCAGCACATTGGCGGTGGAAGGAAACTGGCCGTCAACAAATTCGAGATTGCCCAGCGGCGCCAGGAACGAAGCACCGTGACTATTCTCTTCATTCCATCCCTTGCCGGGCGCAAATCCCAGCGCGGAAAAGAAGCTCGCCAGCCTGTCATAGGTGGCTCTGCTGCCTGTAGGCCGAAGAAAGGAAATCCCCTTAATCATGCTTTGATTCTATCGTGTGGGAGCGAGTCAGCAAGTCGGCGAGTCAGCGGGTTGAGTGGACGAATTGGGATTCGATCGAAAAGCAGAAAGGCCGGCGCTTGGCCGGCCTTCATGGCTTGCTGTGCAGCGGGCTACGTGGTGGAGCGCGGCTTGACGGCGATGGCCGTAGCCGGAACAACGGTCCCGGTGAAGGTACTGGGCAAAGTGCAGCCGGCGTCGGTACCTCCGGCGGAGACGGGCGTACAGGAAGGCAGGTTGGGACTGATCTGTTGCGTGTCCGCATTGGCCGAGTTGCTGGTGACCAGCGGAACACTGATGTAGTGGATCATGTTGTCACCTGCGGTGGAGACAAAGAAGAGCGTGTCGTCCGGAGTGAAGGCGCCGGCCAGGGGAGCAGTGATATTGGCTGCCCCGCTTCCCTTGAACGTGACATAACCCACGGTGCCCGTACCCGGCAGATAGTATGGCAGCGAGACGCCGGTGGTGGGGTTCGTTGTGGGCGGGGTATAAGTGATAAAGGCCAGGCTGGATGTAGGCGATGGCACCACCTGATTGACTGCGGCGGCATCGGCGGTAATCGGCGGCGGATGGCTCAACGTGGTTGTAAGCACCAGCGGCGAGAGTGTATCGCCAAGTACGAGCGGATAATTGGGGTTCGCTTCCGGGGGCAGGCAATTCAATGCGGGGATGGTGACTCCGATGTCGGACAAGGTGATGTTGGCGCCGGCGGTCGATGTGCCGGAGGTCGATGCGCCGAGGATGTGCTTTCCATCGGTTGTAGCGGCCAGGATATCGGTCTGCGCAGCCACCGAATTGTCCGGAGATGGCCCCTGCGGATAGAAGCTCATGTTGGCGTAATTGCCAACCGTGCCGGATGGGCACCAGGTATGTGCCACGGTGGAGCTTCCGCTGAGAAAAGCGCCCACGCTGGGAATGGTAATCGCCAGACTCTGAGAACCGCCGGTGGTCGTGCTCAAATCGTAGGTGGTCCAGCCGGTGTTCACGTTATAGATGTAGAGCGTGTCAGCGTGGCCTGTGATGCCCGCCGCCACGTTCTGCGGCGTGTTGTTCTCCGCCGCGCTGTCGGTGATGTACAGCGTCTGGGAGTCGGGGGTCCATGCGGCGGCCGTACCCATGCCGCCAAAGGTGATGAAGCCGCCGCCGGCGGTGCTATATAGATAAAAGAGTTGGCGCACCTGGTCGTTGATAAGCAGTTGAGTGTTGTTTGGCGATACGGCCAGCACTACGCCTGGAACGGCAGTGGTCGCCGTGGTGATCGCGTTGGACAAGGTGCTCATAACCATCAACTCGTGGGGGGAGCCGAAATAAAGATTGTTGCCCAGCCGGTCCATCACCATGGACGTTGGCACGTAGGGCAGGCGCACCGTGGAGCCGACCGTGCCGGTGAGCAGATCGACGGGGATGATGTACTGCGACTGGCCGGGAGCTGAGAGCCAGACGTAATCGCTGGCTGTGCCGGGGGTGGTGATGGTGACCGGGTTCGAGGAAATGGGCAGGCCGGTGCCATACAAACCAATCTCATTAGTGGGGGATGGATTGCATGCGGATGGCTGGCAGATGGCATACACCGAAGCCACACCGGGGAAGGCGGTTGTGATCGAACCTGCGCTGCCCGCCGAAATGTCGATTGGGTCGGTGGACTGATAAGTGAGGGAGAGGCCGGTGATGGGGTTTCCGTAAGTGTCAATGGTGTTGGTGACCAGATTCTGCGTCACGCCCTGGGTGATGGTGCCGGAGGTGCTGCCATTAGCCAGAGTGACGGAGATTGATGCCGGCGGACAAGTGGAGATGTAGCCGGCCGAAGAGCCCGAGCCGGCCACCGAGGCGGTGATGGCAGTGGTGCCTGGCTGTTCGGCGGTGATGGTCACCAGGTTTGTGGTGGTGTTGGTGGTTATGGAGGCGATGCTGGAGGTACTCACCGAGTAGCTAAGCGTGCCGACGGCGGCCGTGCAACTGGGGACAGAGGTCACGCCGGCAGGCAGCGGGCAGGCAAAGTTGCTGGTCACCGAAGACGGCGCGCACAGCAGGACCTGCTGGTTGCTGCTGTTCGCGTAGCAGGCCTGCGCATCGAGGGTGGCCTGGGTGCCCTGCGAATAGCACTGCTGCGCTGTTCCCGACAAGGGGGATGTGACCAGGCTGACGGAGGTCACCTGGGCGTGCACGAACACCTCCACCGGATTGGAGACCACCGACTGAGCGGAGGCCGTGATGTAGGCCGTGCCGTAGGGCAGACCGCCAGTCGAGGGCAATGGATTCGGCGGACTGCAGATGGTGTAATTGGCGATGCCGCCGCCCGAGTTCCGGTTCCAGGTTCCGGCGCAGATGTTGCCGGTCGGCGAGATGTCCACCAACTGGTTGTTGGTGGTGCCGTAGGTATACGAGCTGGCGCTGGCCGATGTGCCCTTGCAGGTAAGGGCCGAAGGCGAACTCACCTGGCGCGTCTGCCCAAAGGCAATGGAGATGCCAGTGGTCGCGGGTTGCAGCGTAATCGTGTCGATATCCGTGATTTTCATCCCGTAACCCAAGCCGTTGCAGTAGTTAGCTCCCGGGTTGCGGGTGCAGCCGGAGATCGAAATCCCGGCTGGAATGGCTAGGCATAACAAGCAAACAAGCGTCAAGAACCGCCGCATGAATCCTCCCCGCCCCGCCTTGTCGAACTGCGGAACGGTCACTCCCGATACCATCGGGGAAAATTGGGTTATCGCGAACTTCCCATCGCCGCTGCCCGCGTTTGCCGGTGGCGAGTGGCTCTTTCTTCCGGTGTTCCCGGCGACAGGTCTTAGTCGCTGGGGTGGAAGTACAAGCCCTCTTGTGCGGCACCCAAAAAGGGGGACGAAAATTGGGAAGGCGCTCTCTGGAGCGGTCCGTCAACACGCGATGGCTGGTCTGCCGCCGGTGAAATCCGCTCAAATGACCGGTTCCCGGCGCCACTCTTACCCGGCAGCCGGTTAACGAAACGTGCTCTCAAAACTCCAAAGAAAAGTGTATCAGGACGGGGTGGCAACCGGCATCAGGCTCTCTTGGCGCACTCCTCCGTCCCCTTTCAAATAGACTCCCCCGGACTCGGATGGCGAGCAGGTACGCAGGCCAGGATCTGACCCTATGGCGAGGGCGGCAGGTAGCGGGCAAACCACTCAACGGTCCGCTCCATCACGTCCCGCCGGTGGGCCGGATCGGCAAACATGTGCCCTTCGTTCGGATACACAACCAGCCGCGTGGGCACATTCCGGGCTCTCAGCGCGTGCCAGAACTCGAAGGACTGGGGCGCAGGGCACTCGCCGTCACGATCGCCCACTACCACCAGCGTGGGTGTGCGCGCTTGCCGGATGAAGTTGATGGCCGAGCTTTTGGCGTACACTGCCGGGTCGTCGTAGACCGTCGCGCCAAAGTAGGGGATCATCCACTGGTCGATGGAGTTCTCGCCGTAGTAGCTCTGCCAGTTGGAGATGCCCGCGCCCGCCACCGCCGCCTTGAAGCGTTGCGTCTGGGTCACGGCGAACATGGTCATGAAGCCGCCGTAGCTCCAGCCGGTCAGGCCCACGCGGTTGGGGTCCACTGGGTAGCCGGCCTCGACCGTGTCCACGCCGGCCAGGATGTCCCGCAAGTCGCCATAGCCGAAGTCCTCGCGGTTGGCCTGGACAAACTCCTCGCCCTGCCCAAAGCTGCCGCGCGGGTTGGGTTGAAGCACGAAGTACCCCAGCGCCGAAAACGCCGATGCGCTCAGCCCGCCCGTTCCCCAGCGCGACACTGCAGCCGAGGCCGGTCCTCCATGCACCACCACAATCAGCGGATACTTCTTCGCCGGATCGTAATCTTTGGGCAGCATCAGCCATCCCTGCACCTGAAACTTGTCACTCTTCCAGGTCAAAGAAACGGAGTTTCCCCATCCCCGTTTCACGCCATCGTTCACGTGCGTGAGCTGCTTCACCTCCCTCGCACCCCTGGTATGCGCCAGATAAATCTCCGGCGGCTTGTCGAAACTGCTGGAGATGAAGGCAAATTCCGTTCCGTAGGTCGTACCGGAGAGACTCATCTCCAATCGCCCGTCGCCGATCGTGGCCGGCATATTAAAGATCGTGTTGAAGGCAGTACTGCCATCCTCATGAATGCCAGGGATCGACTCGATCAGGCGGCTCTCTCCGTTAGCCAACTCTGTGAAATCGATCGCATCCAAGCCGCTCCATTTCAGCCAGGCGACGGTCGCATGCCGTCCCTTGGTCAAATTTTGTGGCACTCCGGAATGGGGGGAAACAGTCCAAACATCACCTCCTGTCGCGCCCTGGTCGCTCATTAGCCCGCCGATGAAAGCGATGAGTGTGCCGTCGTCAGACCAGCGGGGCACGGCGATCTGGAGGCCGTGGAGTTCGCCCTCGGTTTCGGACGGCGCCAGTAGTACCTTGGGTTTGCCGCCCAGCTCTTGCGTGTAAAGCTTGGCCACCCACCAGTTGTTCTCGCCCAGCGGATCGGCGGCAACGTAGGCGAATCCCTTGGAATCCGGCCGCCAGTCAAATTCGTAAACGTGCAGGCTGGTTGGAGTCACCATCGCAGGCTCAACCGGTTCCGAAGGAGGCAGTTTGTCCGCATAGACGGGGACAACTGCCACGCGCTCAATCTCCACGCCGTCCTCTCCAATCACTCCCGCCGGCGGCTTCATCGCCGCCAGCGCTCCTGCCGGCCGCGTCGCGCCTGCGACATATAAGAACGCCAGACGAGTTCCGTCGGGTGAGAAGGCAGGCGCTTCCTCGAATCCATTTAATTCGGTGAGCCGCCGCGCCGAGCTGCCGTCCATCCGCGACAGATAAAGGTCGGATTGTCCTGGTTTGGCGCAATTGGAGAAAAAGGCCAGCGTGCTTGAGTCCGGCGACCAGGCCAGTTGATTCTCGTGGCAGTGCTGCTCGGGCTTCACGGCCGCCGTAACCCGCTCGCTGTTGGTCAGGTCGCCGAGCGGCGCCACTCGAATTTCTTCTTTTTCTTTCGCGCCTTCAATCCACGCCAGACGCTTGCCGTCCGGGGAGATCGCTACCTGCCCGAAGTGTTCTCCACGACCGAGTCCCTTCAGAACCGCGTCAATGCGCGCATGGTCCAAGGCGGGGGCGGCTTGCGATTGCGCTGCGGCATCCGCTTGCGCCAACGCGACCGAGGGGTTGAGAGCGATGCTCAGTAGCAGGGCTGCGCCCGCAATCAGTCCGGCGCGGAGAGGGGTCCGAATCAGCGTCAAAAGCATACGGAAATGCTATCAGGCGGTGCTATAGCGGTTCCACAATTGCTGTACCCCGAAACCACTGCCATCAAGTGGCATTTTCCTCAAGAAAATGCCACCCTGCACGATGACAGAAAGGGCACGTGAATTGTGGAACCGCTCTAAAGGTGATCTCTGGACGCCGGCTTGTGCCCAGAAGCTGAGAAAAAGGGGCAACCTCCCCGATCAATGAAAGTATCCCTGATCGAGCACGCTGCTGAGAAGATCCCTTTGGTTGGAATCCTGCGCCGCAAGAAGGTTCCGAACCTCCTCCGCTTCCTGGCTGTCGAACCTTATCATGTCGCCATCATCAAAATTCATCGTAGGGCTTTTATAAACGATGCCCATAGAACTGCTCGAATAGTAGCTGCCGCTGTAGAAAAAACCTGACGCTCCAAACATCTCCATCTGAAAAAAGAGGCGGCGCCTGTCAATTTCAGGAGCGTAGACTGGCATGCCTTGCTCATTTTCCCGGCCTGCCGAGATTCCCAGCAAGTCGAGCAGCGTTGGAGATATGTCTATATGCGAGGTCGGAGAGTCGATGATCGTCGCATGCTGAAGAACTCCGGGCGCGTAAATGAGCATTGGAACCCGCAACTTGATGTCTTCCAGCCGCCCTCGCGGAACGAGAACAAACTGACCTTCCTGAGGCCCGGGAGTCCACCTCATTCCATGGTCGCCGGTAATCACAATGATGGTGTGATCCAGAGCTCCTCCACGCTCCAGCTCGTCGATCAACTCGCCTATCCATGCATCCTGATAAACTGCCAACGCATGACCGCGCTCCAGGGGAGACATGGATGTGCGCCCATCCAGTTCCCTGTACGGATCATGGCCAATCTCGGGGAAGAAGGTCGCGGCAAACTTCTGCCCTCGGGATGTCCAGTCGCGGATGTCGGCGCGCAGCGCGAGAAGCCCGCGGTGGTCGTTCTCGGCGACGTAATCCGCCGGGCCGAAGAAGGTAGCCTGCCCACTTTCATCAATCTTCGGATCTATTCGTGCTGCGGTAATTTTCTGAAAACCGAGGCTGGCAAGCATCAGATCGTCGCGTCGCTGCGGGATGCTCCAGACGAAGCCATAGTACCCGGTCTCATAGCCTTCGCTCCGCAAACTGCGGATTAGTCCGGGAATCGGAACCTGGCGGTCAACAATTCCGCACTGCCAGCGCACATATAGCGAAGTGAAGATCGAGAATGCCGCGTTGTCTGTAAGCGGATAACTGGTGAAATGCCGCCGCATCAGAAAGGAATGATCCCGGAGACGCCGGACATTCGGCATATCGCTCAAAGAATCGCTGGCAGGGTCAAAGGCCTGCGCGGCCATGGACTCCATCACGACCAGAATAATGTTGTAGTTTTTTGCTTTTCCGCTAAAGGCCGTCGGCTGCGGCGCGGGGACGTGCGAGGCTTCGCGGTATCTTTGCATCAGTTCCTGCGTGTTGTGGTCATGAAGCCCGGAGAGGACTTCATTTTCAAAGAATGCAGGATAGGTGGTCATCTGAAGGAGAGACTGCGACCATGCCATCACCGGAACCTTGGGGATATAGGCGATGGCAGTAGCCGCGAAGGCAAGGCCGAATGACGCCAGAACAGCATGATTCAGCCAGCGCGTGTTTCTTCTGAAGGCAACCAGCGTGATGGCTGACAGTAGCACGGCAACAGCCAGGCCCGCACCCCAAAACAGCAACGTTACAGCGGGGTGAGTATCAAACGCCGTTTCATGACTTCTGATCGCCCACATTGCATCGAACCAAAGCACTCTCAAAGAGGAGAACGTGCCAGTCGCTAAAAACGCATAGAGTTCGATGGTGACAATTGCCTCGACCAGAAACGCGGCGACGATAGAGATGAAGATTCGCCAGCGCGGCGAGAGCCAGACGGTGAGCACAGAAAAGGCCAGCGGGATGAGGACAAAACCGCAGAGCATATCCGACCGGAACAGGGAAATCTTCTCCCAAAAGTGAAGTATCGGAGGGTTGCGGAGGCCAACAGCCATGTCGAAGAACGCATTGCAGCGCAACATCGCTGAAAGTTTTTCGATAAGCACGTAGGCAGCAGAACCCAGCAACGGCAATAGAATGATGCCAAGCTTGTTCATTCTGAGCCATTCCGCGATTATTCTCATCAATCCACCCTGGCCGCACGATGAATCGCCAGCAGCGTTTCCAGCAGCGGCTTCAGCAGCTTCAAATCCAGCGCATTCGCGCCATCGGATTTGGCGTTGGCCGGGTCGTCGTGGACCTCTAAAAATAATCCATCAATCCCCGCGGCAACCGCGGCCCGCGCCAGCAGCGGAATAAACTCCGGCTGGCCGCCGCTGACGCCATTGGCCGCTGAGGGCTGCTGCACCGAATGTGTCGCGTCGAAGACCACTGGCGCGAGACGGCGCATCACCGGCAGCGAGCGGAAATCGACCACCAGCGTGTTGTAGCCGAAGCTAGCTCCGCGCTCGGTGAGGAGGACACGCTCATTGCCTGTGGAGCGGACCTTCTCAACCGGATGGGCCATATCCCACGGGGCGACAAACTGGCCCTTCTTGATGTTGACGGCGCGGCCCGTCTTGCCCGCGGCTACCAGCAGGTCGGTCTGGCGGCAGAGGAAGGCGGGAATCTGCAGCACGTCTACAGCCTCGGCGGCCACTGCGCAGTGGGCCGGCTCGTGCACATCGGTAAGCACCGGCAACCCCGTGTCTTTGGCCAGACGGCTTAGGATGCGCGTGCCCTCAATCAGTCCCGGCCCGCGAAAGCTCTTCACGCTGGTGCGGTTGGCCTTGTCGTAGCTGGCCTTGAAGATGTACGGAATGCCCAGGTCTGCCGCGATGCGCTGAATTGCCTCGGCCATGCGGCGCGCGTGGGCCTCGGACTCGATAACGCAGGGGCCGGCGATGAGGAAAAGCTGGCCCTCGCCCACATGGACCGGGCCGATTTCAAAGGAGTTGCTCACGGGTATGATTGTAATGCGTGCGTGAGCCTGCCGCCGGGAGGCCGCAGTCTGGCCAGAAGTAAAAATTTGATGGATGTGGGAAGGAAAAGACGATGGAAGTGAATGTAAAACTCCAGGGAGATGTGACGTTTGAGGTCGCGGCGCGGAAGCACTTGCTGGTGTGCGATCAGCCCACGGAAGCCGGTGGCAACGATGAGGGCATGACGCCACCGGAGCTTTTGCTATCGTCTCTGGGCACCTGCGCGGCTTATTACGCCTCGGCTTATCTTCGCAAGAAAGGTCTGCCGCGCGAGGGTGTTGAGGTGCGGGTTACGGCGGAAAAGGCCGGGCCTCCGGCGCGGCTGGACAACTTCCGGATCGAGGTCAGGATTCCGCTGGCGCTGAGCGAGGCCGACCGCGCAGGCGTGGACCTGGCCGTCCACCACTGCCTGATTCACAACACGCTGCTCCATCCGCCCGCGATCCAGATCGAACTGCACGCTCCCGCCACGATGTAAGCCTGGCCGGGCAGATCGCCCTAGGTGGCTGGTATAAAAGGTTTCAGCGCGTAACTTTACCGAAGACGGCCGCAACGGTACAATCACAAAAGGTAGGCCGAAGTAGCTCAGTTGGTAGAGCAGCTGATTCGTAATCAGCAGGTCGTCGGTTCGAGTCCGACTTTCGGCTCCAGCTCAACTTCGCAGCTATCTGCAAGAGATACATAGACTTGCATGGTTTGTCGGCAAATGGCCTCTCGGCTTGGAGAGGCCATTTGCCGTTTAGGAAGCCTGGATTGTCGCCTCTTGCGTCCGGCTCCGCTGCGCTTTGCTCAGGATGACAGCCTTTTACTGGCCGTTCAGGATAACAGGACGTTGGTTAGAGTTGAGGCCTCGCCGGTCTCGGAAGCCACCCGCGTTTGACGGTTCTTGTAACTCGCGGCGATGAACTCGCGGAAGATCGGATGCGGCTCCAGCGGCCTGGACTTGAATTCCGGGTGGAACTGGCAGCCGAGGAAGAACGGGTGGCCGGGAAGCTCGACGATCTCAACGTAAGTGGAGTCGGGGGTGGTGCCGCTCAGGCGCAAGCCGCCGCCGGTCAGCAGGGCTTCGTACTCGCGGTTGAACTCGTAGCGATGGCGATGGCGCTCGCTGATCTCTGTCACACCGTAAGCGCGGGCGGCGAGCGAATCCTCTTGCAGGATGCAGGTCCATGCGCCCAGGCGCATCGTCCCGCCCATCTCTTCCACTCCCAGAAGCTCGCGCAGCTTGTAGATGATGCGGTGCTGGCTGGCGGGGTCGAATTCGCTGGAGTTGGCGTCCTTCAATCCGCAGACGTTGCGGGCAAACTCGATGCAGGCGGTCTGCATGCCCAGGCAAATTCCGAAGTATGGCACATGCTTCTCGCGGGCATAGCGAATGGCGTTCAACATGCCCTCGATGCCGCGCTTGCCGAAGCCGCCGGGGACGAGAATACCGTCGAATCCGGCTAACTGCGACTCATAACTGCGGTCATCAGGAGTCTGAGACTCCAGCCCCTCGGCTTCAATCCATGTTGCCTTGAGTTTGAGGTTCTGCGAGACAGCTCCATGAGTCATAGCCTCCTTGAGCGATTTGTAACTGTCCTCATACTCCACATACTTGCCCACAATGGCGATGTGGACTTCGTCTTTGGGGTTGTAGCAGCGATGGACCAGGTCCTTCCACAGGGCCAGGTCGGCTTCGGGCGCTTCCTTGTGCAGGTATTTGAGGATGAGCGCATCCACGCCCTCTTGGGCAAAGCAGAGCGGCACCTCGTAGATGGAGGGCACGGTTTTGTCTCCGATCACGGCGCGCTCTTCGACGTTGCAGAAGGCGGCAATCTTCTGCTTGATCTCCCGGCTCAGGTTGCGGTCCGAGCGGCACATCAGGATGTCGGCCTGAATGCCGATGGAGAGCAGCTCCTTGACGGAGTGCTGCGTGGGCTTGGTCTTCAGCTCCTGGGCGGCGGTGATCCACGGCACCAGCGTGAGATGGACAAAGACCGTATTCTCCCGGCCCAGCTCCTGGCGCATCTGGCGAATCGCCTCCAGAAACGGCAGCGACTCGATGTCGCCCACCGTGCCGCCGATCTCGACGATGGTCACGTCAGCGCCGTTGGCCGAGACCTTGCGCATTGCGTTCTTGATCTCGTTGGTTACGTGGGGGATAACCTGGACGGTCTTGCCGAGGTAGTCGCCGCGCCGCTCCTTCAAAATAATCTGCTCATAGATGCGCCCCGTGGTGAGGTTGTTGTCGCGCGACAATGGCGCGTGGGTAAAGCGCTCGTAATGGCCCAAATCGAGGTCGGTCTCCGCGCCGTCGTCGGTGACGAAGACCTCACCGTGCTGGAAGGGGGACATGGTGCCGGGATCGACGTTGAGGTAGGGGTCGAACTTCATCAGGTTCACGCGCAGGCCGCGGCTTTCCAGCAGACAGCCGATGGAGGCTGCCGCCAGGCCCTTGCCCAAACTGGACACAACTCCGCCCGTCACAAAGACATACTTTGCCGACATGGGTGCAACCTCACTCTTCGGTTGTTGGGATTGGCCGTACGAGGTGGACACTTACAAGTATGGCAGAGAAGGGGCGCGAGGGAAACAGAAAAATCGACCGGCCAGGAATCGCGGCTGGCGACGGTCGAGAGGTTATCTGGATTCAAGAGCTTAGGGAGCGACTCGCAGGAAAAGCAAAAGCCGCCGAATCCGCGGCGCGACTGGCCCTTGCCCGATTGAACCACACTTCCTACGATGCGGCCCAGATGCGGGTGCTGGACAGCGAGAGGCCAAGCGGCGGCGCTTGCTCAATGCAGCGCGCTAGAGCCGATGCGGAAGACTGGCAGGGTAGACGCCGGAAACAGCCTCCGGCGTCTATCCTGCCACGTGGTCCTGGGACGAGAGTTACATCGACCCGCGGCTTGCCGGGGGGACGATCCCGTTCATGCGCAGATACTCAACCATCTGGCCGTAGTGGTCCATGAAGTGCGCGATTCCAAATGCCGTCATGCCGGCGCGCGTGCCATGCGCCGTCATCACAAAGGCATTCTCCGGGGTAATGGCGTCCACGAAGGTATGGGCCTGAGTAAAGGAATCTTTCAGCGCCTTCACAATATCGACCTTGGTAGTGAGTTTCTCAATCGAATCCGTCATTGCCTTGGCGCTGGCTTCTGAATAGTCCGAGCCGCCGAAGAAGTAATAGTTGGACTCGGCCACATGCTTGATCTGCTGGGCGAAGGTGCGTACTCCTTTGAATTCGCCCAGACTGGTTGGGGGCGCAAAGTTAAATTTATCTTCCGGCATGGCCTCGGCGGCAGAGACGAACTCCTGCTCCATGCCGCTGAGCAATTTGCCATAGACCTGCGCGGGTTGCATTGGCGTGCCCACGGCAGGCTTGGCTGGCGCGGCTGCCTGGGCAAGGGCGAGCGAGGATGCTGCAGATAGCAGGCAACAACCGACAATGCAGCCTGCAACGTAGGGAAGTTTGAACATGGAATCTCCTTTGGCGGCCTGAGCCGCGTGAAGGTAATTTACCAGATCAAAGCCGATTCATGACAGCCGAGGCCCGTCTATTGCCCATTGAGCGCCACTGCCGCGCGCCAAATCGCGATTCCCCGTACAATCGGAAAAAGGAGACAGCCCGATGAAGCGAGTCTATATGGACGCCAATGCCACCACCCCTCTGCTGCCGGAGGTGATGGAGGCCATGCGCCCGTATTGGATGGAGCGCTTCGGCAATGCCTCCTCGATTCACCTCGACGGCCAGCAGGCGCACGCCGCCGTGGACCACGCCCGCGCGACGATGGCCGAGTTCTTCAACTGCCACGATGCCGAAGTGGTCTTCAACTCCGGCGGCACCGAGGGCGACAACACGGCCATCTTTGGCCTGCTTCACCCCGGCGACCACTTCATTACTACTTCGATTGAGCACTCGGCGATTCTGGAGGCGGCCAGGCGCATGGCCGCGCACGGCGTGGAGACGACCTTCGTTGCGCCCCGGCCCAGCGGCCTCATTGACCCCACCGATATTCTGCGCGCCCTCCGGCCTGAGACGCGGCTGATCAGCGTGATGCTGGCCAATAACGAAACAGGTGTGGTGCAGCCCGTTGAAGAGATCGGAAAAATCGCCGGCGACACCGGCGTCTTCTTCCACATCGACGCGGTGCAAGTCGCGGGCAAAGTTCGCTTCGACGTGCGCCGCTTCGGTTGCCACCTGCTGTCGATCAGCGCCCATAAGATGCACGGGCCCAAGGGCATAGGCGCAATGTTTGTGCGCCGCGGGACACCGATTGAATCGCTGCTGGTGGGTGGCAGCCACGAGCGCCGCCAGCGCGCCGGAACGGAAAACGTCCCCGGCATCGTGGGCTTTGCCAAAGCCGCGGAGCTGGCCACGCACTCTCTCGAAGATGGAACCATCGATCGCATGGGCAAGCTGCGCGACCGGCTGGAAGCTGGTGTCTTGCAGATCTCCGGCACAGGTGTGAACGGGGCGTGGGATGGAGACAAACCCGTGCCCCGCGCTGCCAACACCACCAACATGTGGTTCGACAATCTGGAAGGCGAGGCGCTGGTGATTGCGCTCGATTTGAAGGGCGTGGCCGTCTCCGGCGGGTCGGCCTGCCACTCAGGCGCCACCGAGCCTAGCCACGTGCTGATGGCCATGGGCCTGGACAAGACGCGCGCCCGCGCCAGCCTGCGCTTCAGCCTGCTCAAGACCGCAACCGAGGACGATGTGGACTACGTTTTGCAAGTGGTTCCCGAAGCCGTCGAACATCTGCGGGCGATTTCTCCGGTGGCGGCGGGAACGGCGGAATGAGAACCGCACATCAACCGGCTGACTCGCTGACTTACTAACATGACCGAGCACACAACCATTGCCGTAGCCATGTCCGGAGGGGTGGACTCCTCGACGGTGGCGGCGTTGCTCGCCCACTCGGGTGATTCGGTGGTGGGGCTGACGCTCCAGTTGTGGGACCAGACGCGGTTGGCAGGCAAGCACGGCATTCCCGACAATCCGGGATCCCCAACGACAGGTCTTCGTCGTTGGGGTGGTGATGCGCCAAAGGCTGGGCGCTGCTGTTCGCTTGACGATGTGTACGACGCGCGCCGCGTAGCCGAGCACTTGAAGATTCCCTATTATGTCGTCAACCAGCAGGAGCGCTTCGAGCAGGATGTGGTGCGACCGTTTGTGGCCGAGTACCTAGCCGGGCGCACTCCGATTCCCTGTTCGCTCTGCAACAACCACCTCAAGTTTGACCAGTTGCTCCAGACTGCGCGCTCAATCGGAGCCGATCGCATCGCCACGGGCCACTATGCGGTCAACGAGTTCGACGCACGGCGCAGCCGCTGGATTCTCAAGCGGGCCGCAGACCTGGCCAAGGACCAGACCTACTTTCTCTTCGGTCTGACGCAGGAGCAACTCGCTCACACGCTCTTTCCCCTTGGCCGGCTCACCAAGCCCGAAGTGCGCGAGGTGGCCCGCCGGCACGGACTGGCTCTCGCCGAGAAGCCCGACTCGCAGGAGATTTGCTTCATCCCTGGCGGTGACTACAAGCAGTTTCTGACGGCGTATCTGGAAGAGCAGGGCCGGCAGTTGCCGGAGTCCTCTGGCGAGTTGGTTGCCTCAACCGGCGAAGTTTTGGGCCGCCACGAGGGCATCTTCAACTTCACTGTGGGCCAGCGCAAGGGGTTGGGCGTCAGTTCGCCCTCGCCGCTTTATGTACTCAATATCGACCCGGCCAGCCATCGCGTCACAGTGGGAGCGGATGAGGAACTCGCAACCCACACCCTGCGCGCCCGCGATCTCAATTGGATTTCGATTCCAGAGCTGACCGCACCGATGCGTGTGCAGATCAAGATTCGCCACCGTCACGAGCCTGCCTGGGCCACTTTGGAGCCCGCCGGAACGGACGAGGTCATCGCCACCTTCGACGAGCCGCAGCGCGCCGTCACTCCGGGGCAGTCGGCCGTTTTTTATGATGGCGACGAGGTAGTCGGCGGGGGATGGATTGTCTGAGCTCACTGTTGAACTGCCCAGGCCATCCCGTCGGGATTGCCGCCGGTTTGAATGCGTCCCACGACTTCCAGCGACTTCATGTCGATGACCGCGACATTATTATTCGGACTGCAAGCCACGTAGGCGCGGAGGCCGTCGGGCTGCACCAGGATGCCCCCGGAACCTGTGCCGATGGTCAGTCGTTTGATCTCCTGATGCGTCGCCGCATCCAGAATTACAAGCTCCGGCCCGGCAGAGATCAGAGCCATTTTGCCATCCGGTGTTAACTTGAGGCGATTGGCGTGGGGCACTTTGGCTTCAATTGTTGCTGTTACTGTTTTGGTTGCAACGTCAATGATTGAAACAGTGCCATCGCCGGCATTGGCCACCCAGGCCTGCTTGCCATCCGGTGAAACGTCGAAGCCCTCCGAACCGCGTCCCACGGGAATTACGGTAAGCTGCCAGTCGCCGCCGGGAGGAAGAGGCAGGGCATTGCCAGTACCCGGCATCGAGGTTGCCACGCCCGCGTAACCGTCCACCTTGTCCAGAATCGTCACCGTTGCCGAGTTCACGTTGGTGGTGATGATGCGTTTGGCGCCGGGGAAGACGTATAACATGTGAGTCCGGTTCTGGCCGGTTCCCATGATCCAGTCAATCTTTCCAGTTGCTGGGTTGTAGCTGCCGATGGATTTTGCAACCTCGGCAGTGAACCACACCTTGCCTTGCTGAAACGCCAGTCCATGCGGGCCGCGCAGCGCGCCCAGGTCGATGGTCGCCAGATTTCTTTGGCCCACCAGATCGATTTCGGTCAGGGTATGAAAAGCGCCGAAGCCGTAGTTGGAGACGTACGCGGTTCTGCCGTCTTTGGAGACGACAACCTCATGAGGATCGTCGCCTGCCGGGATGCGCGCCACCACTTGTAATTTAGCTGGATTCACAATGGATAGCGTGCGATCCTGTTTGGAAAGAATGAGCAGCGCCACCGCGGGAGTGGTCTGGGCAAAACCCCACCCGGTCAGCGTGGCCGCGAGAGTAAAAAATCCCCAGCGCAAACGCAGCATCATCTCCTCGCTTTCCGGCAATAGCCGCGGCTAGACGAAGCGGTCTTCGCCGGCGGGGGGGGCTGGCCGTCGCTGTGCTGGGGGCGTGCGCAGCGATTCAACGACCGCCTTTACTATTCCCAGGATGCTCGAAATTTGCCGTACCGGCCGGCTGACGACATTGGCCACATAGCCCCCGGCGCGGTCCACGGTGTCCAGGAGGCTGGTGATCATGTGATCCACCCGGTCGCTTTGCTTCCTCACCCGTTCCAGAATCTCCATGGCCGAAGATTGCATCTGCGCGGTCTGTGTGCGCAGCCCGTGCGTAATCTCCGCCAGGTCGCTGGCGGTTGCCTCGATCCTGGGCGAAACGCGAAGAAGAAACCCCTGCGCGTTGGCAAGGAACTCCTGCGTTATGGCAAGAGTATCCCGCGTGCTGGCCAGGGTATCCCGCGTGCCGGCCAGGGTATCACGCGTGTCGTAAACGACGGGCATCAGCGAGGCGCGCAGTTTCTCGACCTCTTGCCGGACTGAGCCGGCCGCCTTGCGAATGGTGACGAAGATTGCCAGCAGGATGATCGTCTGCAGCAACACGGCCAGCCCAATTACTACAGTTAAGGCAAGCAGGATGGTTTGATTGTCCAGTTTTGGCATTGGAGTGGTCTCGCTCGGTTGATCTGCGGGCTCGGGCACTATTCTCTTGTGTGCTCCCAAACCAGGTCGAAGCGTTGTCTCCTGAGCCTGCGCTTGAGCCGCAATCTCTCACGCACGCAGGGCTCCGGGCGGATGAACGGATACTCCCTTGGACACTATTGGGCCGGATCGAAATCCGGCTCAGAGTAAGCGTCGGCTCAAAGCTCCTTGGGTTCGTCGGCAACAGGGGGTGTCTTATATGCCTGGCGCCCGGCTTCAACGGCCGCGGTCACACGCCCGGTCTGTTCAGAAACCAGGTTCTTGCCGCGCTCCACAAACTCTTCCCACTGCGCCCGCCCACGATCCACCGCCTCGCGGCCGCGCTCTACATATTCGCCCATCTGTTCCTTGCCCTGGTCCACCAGGTTGCCTACCTGTTCGACGGCTTGCCGGGTGCGGACGCGCAGGTACTCGGTCCCCTCTCGGGCGCCAGCGATCAGGTCTTCCCGGGTCTCGCGGCCGCTCTTGGGGGCGTAAAGAATCCCCACCAGCGCGCCGACGCCCAATCCAGCCACAAACCACGCCAGACTGTTAACCTTGTTTTCTTCTGCCATGACGAATTACTCCCCCTTCGCTCAGCTTCAAGATGGCCTGAGCGTATCAAATTTCGGTGTGTGCCGCAAATGAATTCCGGTTACGGCTCCCCAGGAAGCTGCGGCGCTCCCGGCGGGAGTAAAACTCCGCTGCTATTGACGCAGAATCAGTGTAGACAGTTGCAACACCGCCGGTGTGAGTTAGTGTACTCTATTTCCACTCCAAGTCCAGTTTGTTTTTTG
>JBKQRH010000058.1:0-16310 GCA_052326045.1 Occallatibacter sp.
AAGTGTGGGGCATCGAGCGGACCACATTCGTGATCGGCCCGGACCAGACCCTGCTGCACATCTTTCCCAAGGTTAAACCGGAAGGCCACGCCGAGGAAGTGCTGGCGCTGATCGAGGAATGGAAGAAAGCGCACAAGTAGACCGCAAAGGCCGCGCGGCCCAGGGCTTGCCGGGCCGGGGTCCCCAGCGACAGGTCCTCGTCGCTGGGGTGGCGGGCCGGTTACTTCCGCGCGGATTCTTTGAGGCGCAGCCGGAGTTGGTGGCTCCGCGCCTGCTGGGCAAGGTGCTGGCGCATCGGACGGGCTCCGGGATTTTGGCCGGGCGAATCGTCGAGGCAGAGGCCTACCTGGGCCCGCATCACGACCCGCCCGACCCGGTCGCCCACACCCATCGCGGCCCCACCCCGCGGAACTCCGTTCTTTTTGGTCCCCCAGGTCATGCGTATGTATATGCAATTTACGGCCGTTATTTCTGCATGAACATATCCTGCGAGACCGAGGGCCGGGCCGGCTGCGTGCTGCTGCGCGCGCTGGAGCCGGTGGCGGGAGTGGACCGGATGGCCCTGAACCGGGGCCTCGCGCCCGGCGCGCCGGCCAGGCAACTCGCCTCCGGCCCCAGCCGGCTCTGCCAGGCGCTGGGGCTGACTCGCCAGAGCCACAATGGCCTCGATTTGCTCGATCCCACCTCGCCGCTCCAGGTGCGCGACGACGGATACCCGGTCACTGAAGTGCTGGTGACGGCCCGCATCGGCGTCCACGAGGCCGTGGACTGGCCGCTGCGATTCGCTCTGCCGGAACACGATTGCGTCTCCGGGCCGAAAAGTCTCATCGGCAATCGCGTCATACTTGGATAGAATTCAGCTTGGATGGAATCCGGCTAGGGCAAAATTCCGTCCATCAGCAAAACCATCCCACCCCGCGAGGAAATTCTCCATTTGAAGCCTTCTTCCCTGTCCCTGCCCGCCGCCGCGACTACCCTGCTGACCGCGGCTGTCCTCGCCCTCATCACGGCTGCCCAGGCTCCGCAAGCCCCACCTGCGCCGGCCGGCAGCCCACCGCCCCAGCCGCCGCGCACCTATCCGGCCCCCACCAACTTGAAGGTACTGCCCAAGAACCTGACCGGGCAGCAAGTCCACGAGATCATGGAGCAATGGGAGGGCTCGCTGGGCGTGCATTGCAGCACCTGCCACACGCCGGACCCCAACAACATCGGCCCCAACGGCCGTCCGCGGCTCAACTTTGCCGACGACTCAAAGGAGGAGAAGGCGACCGCCCGGCTTATGTACACGATGACCGAAGACATCAACATGAACTACGTGTCCAAAGTGCCAAGTTCCGAGGCGCCCGTAACCTGCGGCACATGCCATCGCGGCCACTTGGGCCCGGAGCCGTTCGTCATCCCACCCGATGACCAGGGCGGTCCGCGTCCGCCTCAAAGCCCGTCTCAGACTCCGCCCATCGCGGGCACAACTACTTCCCAACCGAAATAACGAAAGACGCCGCTTACGGCTTCCAGACAAACGTGGCCACTGCTCCCGCAGGCAGAGTGGTGGCTACAGTCTGGCCGTGGAAGCCGATGCGGAGGTCCTGACTCGCGGTCCCATTGTTCACCGTGTACAGCACGACCGCGCCGTCGGGGTTGCGGAAGGCAACATCCTTCAGTTGCGTTCCGGCGGGTTCATTCGATGCGATGCGGACCGCGCCCGGCAGCACGAACCTGGAGGCCTGTCCGATGACGTAATAGTCCACTTCGGGCTTCACCGCGGGCTTTTCCGGATTGGTCAGGTCGATGGTCACCAGTCCCCGGCAAATGTCACAACCGCCCACGTGGGGCCCGTTCTTTTGGTCGGTGGCCAGCGCCCACAGCACATAGCTCCTGGCCCAGTTGCGGATCACATTGACCAGTTCCGTCGCCTCCTGCGCCAGGATATTGCCTTTCTGGCTGGTTAGGCCGCTGGCTTCCGTCACCCACTGGTCTTTCTGCGGAAACTCCTCGTGATTCTTCGTCATGACGGAGGGTTCGCCGCCGTAGTGATGCCAGGCGGTTCCCGCGGCCACGGCGTAGGCTTTGGGGTCCTTCAGCACGGTCTCGGGATAGTCGGGCCGGTCCCAGTTGTGGTCGTAGATCATCACCTTTGGGGTGAGATGCGCGGCGGCCAGCGCCGGCCCCAGGTTATTCGCCAGGAAAGCGGCCTGTTCAGTGGCCAGCATCTGCATGCCGCTGTAAGTGGGCGGGGTGTAGAGCGGTTCGTTCTGCACGGTTAGCCCAAAGACCGGCACGCCGGCCGCCTGATAGCCCTGAATCGTCTTGACCAGATAGTTGGCAAGGGCATCGTAGGCCTCCGGGCGCAGGCTGGAATGGATCTTTTCGTCGGGGCTCGATCCGATCATTGTGCCAGTGGTCTTCATCCAGCCCGGCGGGCTCCAGGGTGTCACGATCACTTTGAGATCGGGGTTGAGAGCCAGCGCCTTCCTGAGTTGCGGCAGGATGTATTCCTGGTCGTGCTGGAGCGAGTAGTGCTCGAGGTTGTAGTCGTTCACTCCGGTCGGGGTGGTGCAGGCCGTCGTTGTCTGCACGCACAGATCGTCATAGGAGTAGAACGTCGCCGCCAGGTCGGAGGAGCCGATGGGCTGGCGCAGAAAACTCACCGCGATGCCCTCCTTGCGGCTGAACAGCGTCTTGAAGGCCGCATCGGTCTGCGCCGGAGCGAGCTTTTTGGCAAAGAGCCAGGCTGCCGCGTCGGTGAGCGAAGCGCCAAAACCATCGATCTGCTGAAATCGCCGGGCGTCGTCCACGGTGATCAGCGGTGTGGTTTCAAGCTGTGCGACTTTGCCGGAAAAGTGCAGCGTCTCGCGCTGCGAAAGAGCTTCAAGCAAGTCTGGGGTGGTCTGGTACACCGAGACCGACTGGGCGCGGGCCCCGGCTGTGGCAAGGACGGCCAGGGCAAGACAGGCGGCAAACTTCGTAGTGCGCGGCATAAAGCCTCCTTAAAGCGAAAAGAGAATCGTAGAACATTTGCCGGGGTTGCGTAAGCCCGTTGACGCGGATCATGCGCGACCGCAGGCTCTCAGAAAAGCAGAATGCGGACGATTGCGCCAGTCTTTAGGCCATGGTCATCTTCGGGTATGACCAGGAAGCAGTTGGAGCGGGCCAGGGCGGCCAAATCGCCCGAACCGTGCGTTGGGACAAGCGCGACCTCAGGGAGCCTGCCGGCCGTTGCGCTGAAGGTGCAGGACGCAGGGAGAAAGCACGTGAGGCCTTTTTTCCCGTGTTTGCCGGCCGTTGAGGCCAGCCGCGCCAGGGCAAAGCGCGGGCTGGGCTCAAGACTGCCTGTCAGCGCAGCCAGCACCGGCTCCGCGAAGAGCACAAAGGTGACTGCCGAAGAAACCGGATTGCCGGGAAGCCCGAAGAAGCACTTGGCGCCGTTTTCTTTTTGGACGGCATGCGCGTTCCTGACAGGAAGCTCCCCAAAGACCAGCGGCTTGCCGGGCTGAATGCGGACGCCGGTGAAGTGAAAGCGAGCGCCTGCGCGGGCCAGGGCCGGCTCGACAAGATCGAATTTGCCCGCAGAGATGCCACCGGAGATGAGCAGCAGGTCAGCCTCCGCGGCTTGGGCGAGCGCGTCGTCGAGGGATCGGGCATGGTCCGCGGCGGTGGGCAGAACCCAGGGATCGCCGCCCGCTGCGGCAACCATCGCGGCCAGCATGGGGGCGTTGGAGTTGCGGATCTTGCCGGGAGCGGGCGAGGATTCCACAGACACGAGTTCATCGCCTGTGGTGAGAATCGCCACACGGGGCCGGACAAAAACGTCGATTGCAGCGTAGCCGCAGGCCGCGGCCAGGGCAATCTGCGGGAACCGGATCGCGGTCCCGGCAGGCAACAGTTCGTCTCCCCGGCGAGCCTGTGCTCCCTGGACCACGATATTCTCGCCCGGCTTCACTTTGCGGGGCGGGCGCAGCCGGAGTTGTTTCCCGGTCACTTCGACGTGCTCGCTCATTATCACAGCGTCGGCGCCCGCGGGAACCGGAGCGCCGGTCATGATCTCCCACGCCGCGCCTGGCGGCAAAGGCCCCCCTGGAGCTTCTCCGGCACGGGAGGCGCCAACGAGGGCAAGAAAACCATGGGTAGAGGCCTCCAAAGCCCGGCAGGCAAAGCCGTCCCTGGTGGAACGGGTGAATGGAGGCTGGTCGCGGTCGGCGCAGAGGGGCCGAGCGAGCACCCGGTCTGCCGCCAGGCCAAGGTCTACGCGCGCCGCCGGGGGCCGCAACCGGCCCAGTTTGGCGGCGTAATCGGCCACCAGCGCCACGGCTTGCTCGCAGCTCGGCAGAGCGGAACTCATGCAATGGATTGTAGAGGGTTTCGCCAGACTGGTTTGCCGAAAGGACCGAGATACGCGAAGGGCGCTCCCGGCCAGCGGGAACGCCCTCCATGGAATAAGCCGGAAGCCGGTTTACTTCTTCTTCTTGGTGGGAGTCTCGGTCCCGTAGACGGAACTGTGGGTCTGCGCAGCCTCGGCCAGAATGGACTTCACCTCAGCGGCATAGAGGCCGTTGGGGGCGAGTTGGAGGTACATCTGATAAGCTTCCCCGCACCCCGGAGGCAGAACGATCTTCCCTGTCTTGGCATCGATGGTGGCCTTCTGGATGAGGCCCTGGCCTTTGAGGTAGTAGGGCAGCGGCTCGGTCGGATCGGCCTTGATGGCCTCGTCCGCGGCAGCCACCTGGGCATCGCCGTTGCTCATCTGAAAGAAGATCACCGCTTCGTTCTTCAGGTAGAATGCCGCCTGCATCGGATCGACTTTGGCGGCAGCGTCATAGGCCGCATTCGCCTCAGGAACCTTGCCGGCGCGCGCATTGATCTCGCCCAGGCCGGCGTTGGCCGCGCCCTGAACTTGCGGGTTGGGTTTTTTCGACGCAGCCTCCAGTTCAAGCACCTTTTTGTAGGCCGTTTCCGCATTGTCATACTTCTTCAGGCCGATCTGCGCCTGCCCCAACTGCGCCCACAGAACGGAAGCGTCCGGCTTGGCCGCGGTGTCCTTCAGCATGAGGGCTTCGATCTCGGTGTACTTTGCGGTCTTGATCTCCGCTTCTTTCGCATCGACATCCGATTTGGCCGCGCCAGCCCCAAGGGCCTGGATCGCCGCCGCATGCGCGCTGTCGGCGTCCTTGAAATCCTGCGTAGTGATCTTGATATCGGCGTTGAGGTTCTTGATAACCTCGTTGGCCTTCATGGCTTCGGAATTGTGCTTTCTCAGGTCCTCCAACTGCTTTTTCTGATCCGCAGGCATAGCGTCGATGTACTCTTTGCGGGACATGTCGACGTCCTGAAGTGTGTCCTTGCCAGCCTGGACCGTCACATTATCGACGTGGTCCGCTTCCTTGCCGGGCGCCATTCCCGGCGAACGGTAGACAAGCTTGTACAGGCCGGCTGCGGCTTGGCCTGAATATTCGCCGTTCGCGTCGACCGGGAAGGTAGCCTTTTCGGATGTCTGCGCGGACATTCCGGGGCCAGAGGCGACTCGATCAATCCCCACAAGGATGACCGAGCCGCCGGCCTGTGGCGCCCCGGTCGGATTGGTAACGTGGCCGTGAATCGTGCCCGTGTGCCCGGACGTTTGCGCAAGCGCAGGTAAGAGGGCGAATGCCAGCAGGCTCGCCGCGGCGGGCAGGCCCAGCCAAAGTGAAATGGTGCGTTTCATCTTCTTCTCCTTGGGAGCGGCGCAAACCAGGCAGTCCGCGTGCTCGAAAATGTCGTATGTGCCAACCTGCGCACAGGTTCCGCCTGAACCAATACCGAGGCCGTAAACCTCATGAATGTGAACCGGCAGCCGAGTCCCTGAATCCCTGAGCAGCAGAGAATCGGAGGGCATACCGCAATCTTGAATACAATTGTGTACTTTCATTGTATCCTTGGCCACCGGTTACATTCTCCCACCCAGGTGATTTCACACGGCTCTCCCTGCGCACTTTCCATCCCATGGTATTGCGCCGGGCGGGCAATCGCTTGTGGCATAGGTCACAGCCTACAATAGGATACACATGGCAACCACGATCCGCATCGCGACCCCGGCGGATGTCCCACAGATTCTCTCCTTCATCCGCGCGCTGGCCGCCTACGAGCGCGCGCCCGGCGCCGTGACGGCAACCGAAGCGGACCTGATGCGGGACGGCTTTGGTCCCAACCCCTTCTATTCCTGCCTGATGGCCGAGCACGACGGTCAACCGGCCGGCTTTGCCCTCTACTTTTTCAACTACTCCACCTGGATGGGACGGCCGGGGCTCTATCTGGAGGACATCTACGTTCAGCCGGAGTTCCGCGGCCTGGGAATCGGAAAGACGCTTCTGCAGCGCGTTGCGGCCATCGCCGTGGAGAAAAACTGCCCTCGCCTACAGTGGGAAGTGCTGGACTGGAACACACCGGCCATCGAGTTTTATCGCATCATGGGCGCCGAGTTTCTGGATGAGTGGCGCAATGTGCGCGTGAGCGGCGAGGCGCTGAGGCGGCTGGCCACCTGCGGTGGGGCAGACGGCGCTTGCGCGCCATGAGGTTCGTGGAAACCGAAAATCTCAACCGTCGTTCACTCGTCAGGAGGCTGTCCAATGAAAATTAGAGTCATCGGCGGCGGACTCGCCGGCCCGGAGGCCGCACTGACCGCGGCGCGGCTGGGCTGCCGGGTGGACCTTTACGAAATGCGGACCGTGGTGGACGGCAAGCCGCGCCTGACCCCGGCCCACCAGACGACCGATTTCGGCGAACTGGTCTGCTCCAACTCGCTCAAGAGCGAGTCGCCCAATACGGCGCCCTGGCTCCTCAAGCAAGAGATGCGGCGGGGAGCTTCCGCCCTATTGCGGCTGGCGGATGAATCGGCTGTACCGGCAGGCCACGCGCTGGCCGTGGATCGCATCGAGTTTTCGCGGCGCATCGGCGAGGCAATTGCCGCCCAGCCGGCGATTCGCGTCCACCGCAAAGAGGTCACAACTTTGGACCAGGACGAGGACGGCACGAAGTGCACCATCGTGGCCACCGGACCGCTTACCTCCGACGCGCTGAGCTGCGAGATCGAACGCATCACCGGCTCCGGCCATCTGGCCTTTTACGACTCCATCTCACCCATCGTCGATGCCGAGTCCATTTGCATGGAGCGGGTCTATTTTGCCGCGCGCTGGGACAAGGGCACAGCCGACTACATCAACTGCCCCATGGACCGCGCCGAGTACGATTGCTTTCTGGATGCGCTGCTGGCCGCCGAAGCCGCCGAGGCCAAAGAGTGGGAGAAGCTGGAGTACTTCGAGGGCTGCCTGCCCATCGAGGTGCTGGCCCGGCGAGGCCGCGACACGCTGCGTTTCGGGCCCATGAAGCCCGTCGGCCTGCGCGATCCGCGCACCGGCAAAACCCCCTGGGCCGTGGTGCAACTGCGCAAGGAGAACCTGCGCGCCGACAGCTACAACCTGGTCGGCTTCCAGAATCATTTGAAATTCGGCGA
This sequence comes from Occallatibacter sp., assembly GCA_052326045.1. Classification (GTDB taxonomy): domain Bacteria; phylum Acidobacteriota; class Terriglobia; order Terriglobales; family Acidobacteriaceae; genus Telmatobacter. The sequence goes on from JBKQRH010000058.1 coordinate 7,484, forward strand.
ACAGGCGCGCGTGCTGCGCCTGATTCCGGGCCTGGAAAACGCACGCTTCCTGCGCTACGGCCAGATTCACCGCAATACGTATATCCAGACGCCGCTTCTTCTGGATGAAACTCTGCGCCTGAAAAAAGAGCCGCGGCTCCTCTTCGCCGGGCAGCTTTGCGGCGTCGAGGGCTACACGGAGTCGATTGCAACCGGGCTGCTGGCGGGGATCTACGCGGCTGCCCTGGCGCGCGGAGAAGAACCCCCGCCAGCGCCACGCGCCTGCGCCCTCGGCTCGCTGGTCCACTACATCACTCATGCTGATCCCAAAGACTTTCAGCCGGCCAACATCACCTTCGACCTGCTGGAACCGCTCGACGAAGAACTGCGCAAGAAGGTTCGCGACAAGAAGGAACGGCACAGGTTGCAGTGCGAGCGAGCGCTGGCAGCATTCGACGCGTGGTGGAGCGCGATGCCGCAACCGGCTGTGGAACTTCGCGCGTAAAATTGGCGTAGTACTGTGGTACGCTGTGCCTGTCCCGGAAAGGTCTTATATGCACGCCATCTCTGCCGCCGACTCCGTTTCGCTTGCCATTCAACGCACCAGGGAGTTCCTCTTCAGGCCATTCAACTGGGGATCCTATCTGAAACATGGCCTGGACGCGATCATCACCGAAGGGAACGGGGGCCATCTCCAATCCTCAACGCACGGTGGTCAACCGCCGGGACATGGACCGATGATCTATTCGCCGTTCGACATCCCTCCGGTGTGGATCGCGGCGATTGTGGCGGCTGTGCTGGCGGCCATTCTCCTGTGCATTGTGATCTTTTACCTGATCACGCGGCTGCGGTTTGCCTTCTTTCATTGCCTGATTCACAACACCAGCGAGATTCGCCTTGGGTGGTGGCTCTATCGAGCGCAGGCGAACCGCTTTTTCTGGCTGAATTTAGGGGTGGGATTCTGCTATCTGCTGTTGGTGGCGTTGATCTCGCTTCCGTTCGTTGCCGGGTTCATACGGCTGTTTCACGAGACTCCACCGGGCGGCCATCCCGATCTGGGGTTGTTGCTCTCTCTCGTATTGCCCTTGATTCCGGTCATCTTTCTGCTGGTGCTGGTTGGAGTCATGGCCGACGTGGTTTTGCGCGATTGGATGCTGCCGCATTTCGCGCTGGAGGATGCAACGGCCGGCGAAGCGTGGGAAGAGGTGTGGGACCGGATCAAAGCCGACACGAGGCAGTTTTTGGTTTACGCGTTGCTGCGCTTGATCTTGCCGGCGATTGCGATGATCGGTTTGTTCATTGTGCTGATCATCCCTGGGCTCATGCTGGTTGGCTCAGTCGCGGCGATTGAATACGGCATCCACTCGGTCTTCGCGGATGCGACGGGCGCAGCCGCGCTGGTCGGCGTTCTTCTTGAGGTCTTCTTCGGCGTGGTTGCATTCGGCTTCGCGTTGTTGGCCGGCATCTGCCTTGGAGGGCCCGTGAGCACGGGGGTGCGGGAGTATGCGCTGATCTTCTACGGCGGCCGTTACCAGGTTCTTGGTGATCTTCTCTACCCGCCGCCTCCACCGCTTGCAGTGTGATGGGTCGCTGGCGGCCTTGGATGCGTGGTTGACAGCGATCTCGCAGGCAAGAATTTAGCTGGCTTCATTTCGCAGCGGCGAACTTCCTCTCCGAACCGCAAGAATCGATCCGCAGGAACATTTCCGGCTCCGTCAGTGTCCAAGTAGTGTGGAGACGCTCCCGCAACGCGCGCCTGTCGGAAGCGTGTAACCTGAAGACTGGAGTGTGCGGATGCGTTGGATTCCAATCCTGGCCTGTTCGGTTTACTCGGCTGCGCTGCTCGGCGCGGGCGCGGCTGTTGCCGAGGGGCAGGCCGCGCCGGCCAAGACTCCGGCTCCGCAGGGCCCCGCGCACCTGGTGCTTCCGCCCGTGCCCAAGGCGCTGCTGCCGGATGCGTTTGCGGGATGGGTAGCCGAGCAGCCGCCGAAGACGGTGACCGACCCCGCCCAGGCTGATCCGGCCAATGCAGCAGCCCTCAAGGAGTACGACTTTACCGACGGCGCGCTGGCCGGCTACAAGCGCAGCGGCGAAACGCTCAGCCTGCGCGCACTGCGCTTTCACGACGCCAGCGGCGCCTACGGCGCTTATTCGTTTTACCGCCAGAATGGCTGGCCCAGGGAGGAGATCGGCACCGGCGCCACGTCAAACCACAACCGGGTGCTCTTCTGGCTGGGCAATACCGTGGTGGATGCGAACTTTTCGCGCATCGGCCCCATGTCCGGCTCCGAACTGCGCGAACTGGCCGGCCAGTTGCCCGTCCCCGAGGGAACCAAATCGCTGGCGCCCCCCATCCTGGCCAACCTGCCGCAGGCCAAGCTGGACGGGCAGACCACGCACTATGCGGTGGGACCGGCGGGCTATGCGGGGGCTGGCGGCGTGCTGCCGCCGGAGCTGGTGGGCTTCGATCGCGGCGCGGAGACCGTAACCGCCAACTACTCGCTGCGCTCCGGTCCGGCCACGCTCACCATCATCGACTACCCCACTCCGCAGTTGGCCGCCACGCAGGAGAGCAGGATTCGCGACTACATCAAGGCCGGCAACCAGGCCCAGCCTGCCTGGCCCAAGCCGTTGCAGGACTCCGACCAGGCATCTCTCGAGGTGCGCCGCAGCGGGCCGCTGGTTGCCATCGTGAGCGGGGACGCCATTCCCGAGGAGAGCCACAAGCTGTTGGCCACGGTGCATTACGAGGCCGACCTCACCTCGATTCCCCAGCCCACGGACTCCGAGATCGCAAAAACCGGCAAGCTGCTCATGAGCATCGCATTCCTGGTGATCATCGGCGCCAGCGCCGCCATCCTGCTGGGGTTTTTCCTTGGCGGCGGCCGGGCCCTGTACCGCATTGCGCGCGGCAAGCCGGCCTCCTCGGTCTACGAAACGGAGTTCATTCGCCTCGATTTGCGGGAAGAATGGATCGAGTCGCCGCCAACTATTGACAAGTCGCATCCGAAGGGTTAACGGGAGGGCTAAACCTGTGGAAAACTAGGCGTAAACCCTAAGAAACACCCTGAAAAGACGGAAGCAAACGGAAAGAAAAAGGCGAAGACGCGTCGAAGAGAGCACCTGTGCGTTTCCAGGGAATCGTTCATCAAGTTATTGACTTAAAAGCACTTATTTATCCTTCGATTTCTCCTTGACACTCCCTTCCTACGCCCCTACTATGCAGCCAGAAAGTTCTGATGGTTTTGCCTCCGTTGGAACTATTCTCCCTGAGGAGAGAGCTGCCCTGTTGCCGGGCGGCTCTTTCCGTTTTTGCAGCTTTAAGGCTCGCTCTTTTCCTCCTGGTCAACGAAGGCTCCCGCCGATTCGGTCCACTCCTTCCCGCATTGTTCGCATTGCCAGGTATTGAATGGATCGACACCTTCAAGCACCGGGTCCCGGGCGCCGCAGTTGGGACATTTGGGCGGCTCGAACTCCGGCATTTCCATCTTGGATTGATCGATGATCTCCTGCGGAATGGGTCTGGAGGCAATCTCAAGCGCCTCTTCCAGTTGATCCGCGGCAACCGTTACGCGAATGTAGCCCTCCTCGACCAGGTAGCGATCCGTCCAGCTGTCAATACCCGCGCGGCGCAACACTTCGCGCAATTGCCAGGCCTTCTCCCGGCTTTCGCACTCGCATAGCGGCGTCTTCCAGGTGTATTCGCGCGGAAGATCGTCTTCCTCACCCTCGCCAGCGGCGTCTGATTGAATGTCGCCAGGATCCGGATTGCCGGGGCGATCCCATCGCGGAGCCGCAGGACGATTTGAGCTCTTTGACGCCTCGCTTGCGGCTCGCGGCTCATCCAGTCCGCGATTCCTCATCTCGTTGCGCAGAACCTGCTGCGCTGTTTCGGTCAGATCGACGAAATCGCCGGCCAGTTCCTGCAATTCTTCATCGCTTATCTCGCGGTAGTGTTCCGTGAGCCTTTGCCAATCCTCTGCCGGGTTGCCTAGCATGAGGAGCAGTATAGCCGCTTTACGCTCCGCATACGTCAAGGTAAAATCAGTTGAGCAGGCCGAAGTAGCTCAGTTGGTAGAGCAGCTGATTCGTAATCAGCAGGTCATCGGTTCAAGTCCGATCTTCGGCTCCATTCTTATCCCCGCTCCTCCCGTTCCTCAAAGCCACTTTGCCGGTTTCATTCCGGGTTGAACCGCGTTTTGTGCATTTCTCCTCGGTTATCCACAGGCTGTCTCGCGCCCCAGCCTCTCGCGAACCAAGTCAGGCACCCGTTATCCACGTTTTTTTGTTGCGGCGATAGTTCCGGTCTGCTTATCAACGCATACACTTGGCATAATCGCAGCAAGAGCGGTTCCTCCGTAACTGTTCCAGGAGCTCCGTCCAGGGCCTAGGCCGGGGAATTCGAGTTCAGGAACCGAGTTCAGAACACGAGGTCAAGCCCCGAGGCCGAGCCGTACCGGGGTGATGTATTACTTGTGGGAGCACTCAAGAGTGACCAGCTATAGCCGTCAGGACGTGTTGCGCATCTTCCAGATCAGTTCCCACCAGTTGCAGGGGTGGGAGCGAGCCGGACTGATTCCGCAACAGCAGACCTATACCTTCCAGGATCTTGGGCAGTTAAGAACCCTGCGCGCCCTACGCGAGGAAAGTGTGTCCGCGGCCTCTATCCGGCATTCGATCGTGGCCATGAAGGCCGTGGCCGGCATGGCCAATCCGCTGCTCGAGGCATGCCTGGTCCGTACCGGCGCGCGCCTCGCCTTCCGGCACCGTGGCGCCATGGTGGACCCCATTCGCCGTCAGTTGCTCTTCGACTTCGAGCGCGTTGGCTGGATGGATCGGCCGTCGGCCAGCTCCGAGCCGTATCCGCTGCACCGTCCGGGCTCCGCGAACCGGAATGGCGTCCTGGATCGCTTTCTGGCCGCGGTGCAGGCCGAGGAAGCGGGCGAAAAGCAGAGGGCCATCTCCCTCTACGAAGAGATCCTGGAGCTTGATCCGGGGTACGCGGCGGCCTACATCAATCTCGGAACCATCCACTTCCACTTGCGCCAGTATGGCCGCGCCGAGGAGCTCTACCGCCGCGCCACCGCGGCTGACCCCGGTTACGTGCTGGCTTTCTTTGATCTCGGCAACGTCCTCGACGAGTTGCAGCGGCTGGACGAATCCATCGCCTCTTATCTCCAGGCCGTTGCGCTTGCGCCCCGCTACGCCGACGCCCACTACAATCTGGCCCTGGCTTACGAGCGCAAGGAACAGCGCCGCCAGGCCCTCCGCCACTGGCTGGCCTATCTTAAGCTGGACAATTACGGCCCCTGGGCCGACCACGCCCGCGCCCAGATCCGCAAACTCCTCAGCGGCGAAAAACTCTCCATCGCCTGGCGCGCAAACTGCTTCGTTCCTCCCCGCAAAGAGACGGCGGCGCTGGAGTTGGTGTAAAACCGATGTCTTTCCGGCGTGCTCCCATAGCCGCATACCGGCCGTTGCGCTAAAACAAAATTTGTGAGAGAAGAATTGCGGGCCCGCCTGGAAAGGCTGATTAGATTTTTGTTGAGCGCAATGGCCTGTATAAACGGCTGTTGGTACAATTGACCGATTGAGGCTCACATTTTCTAAAAGGACCCTCCGGAGGATCGGTAAATGCCCTATAAATCGCATACATTCATCACCGGGGTCCTGCTCGTCGGTGCATGGCTGTCAGGATACCCGCAAGCAGGCGCGCAGCAAGCAACTGACCGTATGAGCTTGCCGGCCCCAACCGGTACTTACGGTGTGGGCCGCGTGAGCTATGCGCTGACCGATGAGAGCCGCCCCGAGCCTCTGTCCATAACTCCGGGCGCACGGCACAGGATCATGGCGTTTGTGTGGTATCCCACCGATCGCAAGGCAACGCAAGGTATGAAGCCTGCTCCATATCTACCCGATTTCGATAAAGTTCTGCCGAAACTAAGTTCCGGCGATGTCAGAGATATGTTCCGACCCTCCACATTCAGAGGAATCAGCTTGCTGCCTGAGACCTACGTCGTTGAGAACGCCCCCATCGCTCCGGGCAAACAACAGTTTCCCATACTGCTCTTTTCTCATGGATGGGGCAATCCTACTTTTATCTACACGGCCGAGTTAGAGGACATCGTCAGCCACGGCTACATTGTCGCGGCGGTGGACCATCCATACGATACAGCTTTCACGCTCTTTCCCGACGGCAATTTGACCCTCTTCGCACAGGATCGCTTCGACAAGGAAACGAAGAAACCGAATGGAGTCAGCAACTATGCCAAAGAACGCGTGGAGGTTATGGGTGACGATAACAAGTTCGCACTGACTGAAATACTCAAATATGCCAACACACGCAGCCTGCACGCCCCTTTCTACAAACGCATAAATGAACGCGCGATCGGCGCGTTCGGTCATTCAATTGGCGGTCTTGCTGCCGCCCGGACCTGCCAGATCGATGCCCGAATCGATGCATGCGTAGATCAGGACAGCGACGATTATCGCGGCTCTCCATTTATCGTTACTCCGCTTGACCAAACCGAGAAACAACCATTCCTGCTTTTTGTGGTTTCTTCTGCCGACCTCTGGAGCCCTGCCACGGTAAACCCAAGCGATGCGGATCTGGCCGCGCAGAAGATGACCAGCCCGGATTACATGGCGCTGCTCAAGAATCATCAGACGACCGAAACCAACCAACTCGCCGGAATTCCAGGAGGCAGCTACCGGGTAATGCTCTTCGGCCTGCCCGGCTTTATCCATCGAACCTTCACAGATCAAACTCTGCTTGACTTCTCTGGAAATAAAGAAGAAACCAACTTCCACAATTTCCAGGTCGCGCAAGCGTACATACTGGCCTTCTTCGACAAATATCTCAAGAAAGGCCGCAATACGGTTCTCGATTCGCAAACGCCAATCGATCCACGGATAAAGGTCGAGCAGTTTCCGGCGCACTAATTCAGTCCGAACACCTAGTCTTCGGCACAAGCCGATTGAGTTGGGACTAAATCGCCATACCCACAACCTTGCCGGCTGCTGTTACAGCTTCTGCGTGCGCTGCACGGCGCGCACGCCGGCAACGCGGCGCAGGCCGAGGACCATGCGGTTCAGGTGGTGGAGGTCCTGGGCTTCCACGACAAAGTCGACGATGGCTTCACCGTTCTCGGCCTGGCGCAGTTCAACACCGCGGATGTTGGTGTTGTCGTCGGAGATGACGGCGGTCAACTCCTTCAACATGCCGGCGCGGTCGTCGCAGGAAACGGTGATCTTGACCGGATAACGCTGCGGCCGGCCGGCGGACTGGTCGCCGACGCGCGACCACTCGACGTTGATGCGGCGGTCGCTCTCGTAAAGCAGGTTCTGCACATTGGGGCAACTGCGGGCATGCACGGCCACGCCCTTGCCGCGGGTGACGTAGCCGACGATTTCTTCGCCGCGAATGGGGTTGCAACATCGCGCCCGATAGACGAGCAGGTCGTTCTGCCCCTCCACCTGCAGCGAGTCGGAGCCGGAAAGGTGCAGCTTGCGCACCGCATCGGACATGGCCGGCTCGCCGCTGCCGCTTGGCTTGGTTTCGGGGCCGCCCTCGGCATCGCCCTGGTTGGCATACCCCGGCGCCAGTTTGTTCAGCACCTGATGGGCGGAGTGCTTGCCCTGGCCTATGGTGGCCAGCAGATCGGCGGCCGTGGCCACGCCGTACTCGTTGGCAATGCGGCCCAGGTCCTGGTCGTCGATCTGGCTCAGCGGGACTTTGAATTTTCTGGCCTCACGCTCCAGCAGCTTGCGCCCGATCTCCACCGCACGGCGGCGCTGGTCTTCATTCAGCCAGTGCTTGATCTTGTTGCGCGCGCGGGGGCTCTTGACGAACGTAAGCCAATCGCGGCTCGGCTTGTGATCCTTCTGGGTGACGATTTCGACGATGTCGCCGGTGCGCAGCTTGGTGCGCAACGGCACCATGCGCCCGTTCACCTTGGCCCCCACGCAGGTGTGGCCTACTTCAGTATGGATGGTGTAGGCAAAATCCACCGGCGTAGCGTCCGCCGGAACCACCACCACCTTCCCCTTGGGCGAAAAGGTGTAGACCTCGTCCGGATACAGGTCCATCTTCAGGCTGGAGAGGAATTCGTTGGGGTCGGTCATCTCCTTCTGCCACTCGACCAGTTGGCGAATCCAGTTCAGCCGTTCCTCGTCGCGGGCATTGATCGCGGCTCCGCCGGCCTTGTACTTCCAGTGGGCGGCGATCCCTTCCTCGGCGATGCGGTGCATCTCCTCGGTGCGGATCTGCACCTCGAACTGGTGGCCGCTGGGGCTCATCACCGTGGTGTGCAGCGACTGGTAGCGGTTGGCGCGGGGCATGGCGATAAAGTCCTTGATGCGCCCCGGCACCGGCCGCCACAGGGTGTGAATGAGACCGAAGACGGCGTAGCAGGAGGCCACGTCCTGCGTAATGACGCGGATGGCCAGCAGATCGTAGACCTGGTCGAAGCTGACCTTGGAGCGCTGCTGCTTCTGATAGATCGAGTAGCTGCGCTTGATGCGCCACTCCACGCGGGCCTTGATGCCGCTTTCGCGCAACTGCTCCACCAGCGTGTCTTCCACGTTGCGCAGAAACTGCTCGCCTTCGACGCGCTGGGCCTCGACAGCAGCCGACACCTGCTCGTAGCTCACCGGATCCGTGTAGCGGAAGGCCAGGTCCTCGAGTTCGCCACGCACCTTGCCCATGCCCAGGCGGTGGGCCAGCGGGGCGTAGATGTCCTGCGTCTCGCGTGCGATGGCTTCCTGGCGGTCGGGCCGCAGGTGCTCGAGAGTGCGCATGTTGTGCAGGCGATCGGCCATCTTGATGAGCACCACGCGCACGTCCGAG
>JBKQRH010000059.1:0-5803 GCA_052326045.1 Occallatibacter sp.
TAGAGCTGGTACCATGGCGGCGTTCCGAGCGCCTGCGTGACGTCTTCCAGGCTGCTCGATGACACGTTGGCGAGGATCTGGAGCGTCTTCCTGGCCTTGGCCGCTCGCGCCACGGCCACCTCTCCCTCCAGATGAAAGGTCTTCTGGCCGCCCACCGGGCACAGGAAGATGGGTGTGTCCCAGACCTTGCCAAACAACTCGGTTCGCAAATCGCTCTTGCTAACGTCCACCAACCGGCGCGGCCTGAGTTGGAAGTGCTTGAAGCCTTCCAGGTTGGCCCGGAGGGTGGCATCGCCGTCTACGCCTCCGGACAGGAAGCCCCAGTGGGCAGGCCGCAGCGCCTTCCGCGCCGCCGCCTCGAAGTCCATGACGCTCAAGGCATCCCGGGCGCTGGCAACCGCCAGCGGGTTCTCCTGCGGCCAAGCCTGCGATAGCAGCGGGCTGGCGGCCAGAAATCTGAGAAACTGCCGGCGATTCCGGAAAAAAGAGGTCATTATCGGTAGTGTATCAAAGGCAATATTCAGGAATAGGGAGCTTCCGGCTTTCTAGGAGATTTCCCCGCTGCGAATCTGAGGCCAGGGGAACTCTGGACATGGGCCGTCTTGCAATGCACCAATCATCTTCGCCGTCGTAGTGGACGCCTCGCAACGCAAACGCTAGTGACGTCAACTTCAGCGAAGCGCTCATGCTGTTTGAGCAGCCGATCATTCCAGATGAGATCCGAGGTACCAATCCTTTCTGCACGCGTATCGTGACGCGTTATAACTCCTCCCGCGCAGGCCGTGCGGCAAAGTAGCTCAGGGCGCTACTGCTTGTAAACCGTTCCCGCTTTCATGACGAACTTCACGCGACGCAGGGCCGAGATGTCGCTGGCGGGATTGCCGTCGACGGCAATGAGATCGGCGAACATTCCGGCTTTCACCTCCCCGATGTTCATGTGCAGGACCCGTCCAGCCACCGAGGTCGCGGCCTTCAGCGCGTCCACTGCGGGCATGCCATACTCGACCATCAGCTCGATCTCGCGCGCGTTCTCTCCGTGGTTGAATACGCCAATGTCGCTGCCGCTCAGGATGGTGACGCCGGCATCGAGCGCCGCCTTAAAGCTGGCGCGCTTCCGCACGATGCTCGCCGGGGCGGGTTGCTGGCCCTTTTTCCAGCCGCCGTACTGGCTTATGGCGTCGCCGGCGGCCAAAGTGGGGCAGAGGGCTACGTGGTGCTCCACCATCAGCTTGAATATCTCCGGCGTGCCGCCATCTCCGTGCTCGATGGTTTCAACTCCGGCCAGAATGGCGCGCCGCATGCCCTCGGGCGTACTGGCATGCACAGACACGGGCACGCCGGCACTCCTGGCTGTCTCGACGGCCACCTTCAGCTCTTCGAGAGAAAACGTGGGGTGCGCCACCAGAAGCGGACCCCATCGGTAATCGGCGTACATTTTAATCCAGTCGGCGCCGTGGGCGATCTGATCGCGCACCACGTGGGTGAGGCTTTCGACGCCATCGGCTTCTTCGGCGCCCTGCGGGACGCGCCATTCGGGCGCAAATCCCTTGGGGTTGTAAGTGCCGGTAGCGGCGATGGCGCGCGTGGAGGCGAGCACGCGCGGACCGGGAATGATGCCTTGGTCAACGGCCTGTTTGAGTTCGACGTCGGTGTAGCCGGCGCCCTCGGTGCCGAGATCGCGAATCGTGGTGAAGCCGGCCATCAGCGTGTCGCGCAGGTGGTTGACCGCGCGCGCAACGCGCAGACCGAGGCCCTCATGCGCCACCTGGTCGTTCCAGCTGGTCTCATTGTATGCATGCAGCAGGATGTGCGAGTGGCCCTCGACGAGCCCCGGCATCAGGGTGGTGCCCGGCAATTCGACGACCTTGGCGCCAGCGGCGTCGACGCTTGCGACCGGCCCCGCGGCTTCGATGCGGTCGCCCTTCACCCGCACGGCCCAACCTTCATGCATGGCCTCGCCGTCGAAGACGCGCGCCGGCTTCAGCAGCCTGGTGACGGGTGGCTCACTCGCCTGCACCGGCGGCAGATACATGCCGTGAGCATCGCGGGGTTGACCAGTAGCCGCGGGCTCACGCGCCTGCGTCTGGGCCTGAACAGCAACGGGAACCAGGGCCAGAAGAAGACAGCCGGTCACAGCAGTGGCTAACATCGATTTGCGAAACGTCATGGTAATTCTCCTCAACGATGTTGATTTCTTCCGCCAAGCCAAACCTCGCTTGGCCTGGGACCTCGCTGAAAAAAGCCAAACATTACTGGCCGCCGATGGACCACACAGATAAATGCAGATCGAAAGGAATCATCCTTATTAGCATTCATCGGCGTTGATCGGCGGCTCAAAATGTTTTCTTCTGGCTTTTCCAGCGTCCCCCTACCGCGAGGGGATTAGTGAACAGGTTCAGCCCGCTTCCGCCGACGGACGCATTGCCGTTCGCACCCGCAATGGCGCCGGTCACACCGTTCGGCAACCCGGCCGACGGGCCAGTAACGACCACCAGTCCACTTCAAACGGAATTCACTCCGCCTTCGCCGTCACTGCGGCGCTCCGGCCCGCATTCTTATACACTCGACCGCCTTTCATGACGAATATCACTTTCCGCACATTCGTAATGTGGTCCAGTGGATTGCCGTCGGTCGCCACAAGGTCGGCATCCATTCCGGCGGCTATTGTGCCGATCTGTTTTTCGAGCCCCAGGCACTCCGCCGCTCTTGAGGTCGCGCTGATGATCGCTTCCATCGCGGGCTGGCCGCCGTTCTGTACACGCAAGACGAATTCTTCGGAATTGTGCCCGTGCGCGCCGGCCACCGCGTCGGTCCCAAACACGACCTTCACTTTCTTCGCTACCGCGCGATGAATCAGGTCATAGCGGATCGGCATGGACGCCGCCATCTCCTCAAACCCCTTTTCGGTGAAGTTGCCCATCCCAAAAAAAGCGGCTTTGTGATTGATGTAGTTGGGCACGGTCGATACGTTCGGATCCAGATAGGTGCCGTGTTTCACCATCAGGTCAAGGACTTCGTCATTGATGAACGTTCCGTGCTCGATGGAGGTGCATCCGGCGAGCACGGCGGCCTTGGCGCCGCTCGATGCGTGCGCGTGAACGGCGGAGCGGTGCGCCAGCGCCGTCGCCTCCCCGCATGCCGCCTGAATCTGCTCGTCGGTCATGGTTTGCGCTCCGCCGTCGCGGCTGCTGGCGGTTGCGAATAACTTGATAACGTCTGAACCGGTGGCCACGAGCTGCTGGACCTTAGCCCGAATTTCGTCGGGTGTTCCGGAATGTTCATTCAGTGTGTTGCCCGAAGTGAGGATTCGCGGCCCCGGCACCACGCCTTCATTAATCAAGTCGCGCAAAATCTTGTCGCTCTCCGCACCCAGGCTCTGCACCGTTGTGAAACCGCCCTGCAGTGTTTCCCAAGCGTTGCCTTCGATCCGCAGAGTGGACTCCGCTGGCGATTCTCCCCGAGTGTCGGCTCTTCCGGCCTTATTGAAATGCCCGTTGATATGAACATGCGTATCGATCCAGCCGGGCATCAGCGTGAGACCGCTCAGATCATAAGTCACCGGCCCTGCGCCGCCGGGTTCGACTCGCAAAATCTTCGATCCATCAATTGTGACTTTGACATTTCTCTGGACCCCGCCTCGGCCGTCCAGCACCGTGCCCGCACGGATGGTAATCGGCGTCTGGGCCCAGCCGAAAGCGGCCGCGGCCAATAAGGGGACGATTCGCCACAACCATGGATACCGCATACGAGCCGGCACAATCGCCACTTTCATTTTGAACCTTCGGCCCTCTTCCGTGTATGTGTCATTCCGAACCGATCTCTTGGCCGGGCCGTCAAAAGGTGAAGTGCGCCTGGATATCGATGACGCGGCCTCCAGGGTTCTGGGCGTTGCTTATGTCGCGGTTGGCCGTGGTGGTCTGGCCAAAGGTCGAACTGCTGGCGGTCACGGTGCCGAATTCGAAGTCCGTGAGGTTGAGGACATTGAGAGCGCTGACACGGAGCTCCAACGTCGCGTGCTCTTTAATCGGCACCCTCTTGAGCAGCATCACGTCAAAGAAGTTCTGCCATGGGCTATAAAGATACACCTGTTGGCCGAACGCGTAAGGCGCTAATTGCGGCCCGATATACGGCGCGCTGGTATTCAGGTTGCTCCAGCTCAATCCACCGGCCTCAAACGCGGCTTCGCTGTTCTGGATCACGCTTTGCGGCAGGAACCACACCAGTCCCTGGCCGTTGGTGCCGGTGGTCTTGTAAATGGAAACCATGCTCTGCAATTGCTTGGTAGTCATGTTCTGCAGAACAACGCCGTTGTCGTAATTGTTCATCCCGTATCCCCTGGTACCCAGGGAGACTGGCGCGCCGGACTGGGTACGCCCCACACCGTTCAGTTGCCAGCCTTGCAGGATCTTCATCACGACCCGGTTGCCCGAGGGAAGGAAGTGGCGACCCGGTCCGAAGGGCAGCTCGTAAATCCAGTTGTACTTGATTGCGTGGCGGATATCGAAGCTCGGCGGCGCCTTGCTCAGCCCCAGATTACGGAACGTCAAGGGTTGGTTGTCAACGTTCTCGTCGATCGTCGAGCCGTTGGCGAGCGATTTGCTCCACACGTAGCTCGCCTGGAAGATCAGGCCGGATGCCATCCGCCGGCGAAATTCCACTTGCATGGCGTCGTAGTACGATTCTCCCAGGTTTGTCAGCAGCCAGCTTGAGGTCACACTCGGGTTGACATCGAACATGTTCGCCGGATACCCGGCCTTCAGCAGGTTGCCCATGTAAGTTGTATTTTGGTAGATGGCTGCGGCGATGCTTGCCATGCGGTTCTGCCGCAGATACGTAGCGTAAGTGGTGGTGTTAGTGCCGACTGTCGCCGACAGAATCGGAGTGGGTTGCTGGCCGGGCAGACCCTGGTCGCTGTAATTGACCACGCTGGTGTTGTTGTTGATGTTACCCCCGCGCGCAATCGTCAGGTTCTGCTGGGCGACGTAAGACTCTTTCAGGAAGCCATTCTCGAATATGTTGAGCTCGTCGATGTTCAGCTGCCGCCATTCCTTCAGGCCGTGGTTGCCGGTGTAGCGTACTTCAATGACATTGTTCTTCCCCGCTTCCCGTTGAAAGCCGATGTTCCAGCTCTCCACATACCCCATCTTCAAATTGGGGTCGAAGGCATTCTCGTGATCGGCGGCTGTGGCGGCCATGGGGTCCGCCGGCGACGCTGGATAAGGCCGCGACGGGAGGGTCGCCTGGCTGAACAGCACACTGCCCGGATTGCCGAAATACTGAGGCCAGAGGGACGAACTCACCGAATCGTCCACGGTCAGGCCCGGATTCGTTCCTAACATATTGCGCACGACGTTCGAGCCCTCGCGGATGGTCGAGATGCCGTATCCGGCGCGCAACACCGAGGCGCCCTGGTGATGCCCGAACAGAAAGCCCAAAGGGCCACTTGCGCCGGGAATCTGCCACGCAATCCCGCCCGACGGAGCCCAGCTGTGGGGCGCGGCAAAGGCGACATTCTTAATGTTGGTGTAAGTCGGCGACGAGCCCGTCATCGTCCCCGGCATGAACCAATTGCCGACGCCGGAGATGCCCCAGCTTGCCGCGTAGTTGACGGGAACCGAGTAAACGTCGTTCAGGTTGTCGTATGGGTCCTGCTGCTCGAACCGCAAGCCGAGCGAAACGGTGAGGTTCGGCAGCACGCGCCACGTATCCTGTGCGAAGACGCCAAACTGCCGTTGCCGGTCGTTATAGACGGCCGGCATGTTTCCATAAGTCCCGGTTGGGCCGTTCAGCACCACCCGCCGCG
>JBKQRH010000060.1:0-51618 GCA_052326045.1 Occallatibacter sp.
AGCTCAACTCCTCGCCCGCCACATGAACCGGGTCACCGATACCTGCATCCCGGAGATGGAGGCCATGCGCCGCATCGAAAACGAGGTCCTGAAAGAGTGGGTCCGCGCCGATCAGGCCGGCGAGCGCCTCTTCCCCCACCAGTTCTTCTACAAGATTCTGCTTTCCGGCGACCTCAAGCCCTCCTACCAGATCGATCCCAAAGACAGTTGGTTGTTGGCCGCCGCCGGGAAGAACCTGCCCATCTTCGTCCCCGGCTGGGAAGACTCCACCCTGGGCAACATGTACGCCGGCCACTGCATCTCCGGCGACGTCAAGAACGTGCACACCGTCCGCACCGGCATCGAGTACATGATGGAACTGGCCGAGTGGTACACGGCCACTACCGCTGAAACTCCGCTCGGCTTCTTCCAGATTGGCGGCGGCATCGCCGGCGACTTTCCCATCTGCGTCGTCCCCATGCTCCATCAGGATCTGCGCCGCGAGCATGTGCCGCTCTGGGCTTACTTCTGCCAGATCTCGGACTCCACCACCAGCTACGGCTCCTACTCCGGCGCTGTGCCCAACGAAAAAATCACCTGGGGCAAACTGGGCGAGAATACGCCCAAGTTCATCATCGAGTCCGACGCCTCGATTGTGGCGCCGCTGATCTTTGCCTGTGTCCTCGGCTGGTAACTTCCGCACTTGCACACTTGGTGCGGCCAATAAACACTGAAGGGTATAGGCCTTGGCCCATACCCTTCTCTCAGAACCATGCTATCTGCCATACCACCGGCTTATCCGGAACAGCCTTCATTTCTTCGAAATCACCACAAACGGCCCCGGCATCTCGCTTCCCTCACTGCCTGCAAACGCAGCCTGACCGATGGCGCCCAGCCCAGTCTCCCACTTGGGCCCCGCGAGCTCCGGCATGGGCTTTGCCCGGAACAGCTTTTTGCACTGCCGAGCCATCCACCTGGCCCAGGCCTTCGATTTCTTACGGCGCGCGCTATCGGTCGAGATTCCCGTGCCCGCATACATCTGCCGGTAGAGTTTCGAAAGAAACATGAAGGCGATTCTGGAAGTTATATTCGGGCAGCAGGCCGACCTCTGCCAGATAGCGCCCCACTTATAGAACTTGTCCCATACTTTTTGTGTGCGCTCTCGAATCTCATCCGAACTCATGGTAGGATGCGGGGTAAACATCTTGGGCCGAATCGCGGAGGGAATCAACCAGTACCGGGTAATCGGCACATCTCCAACCATGGTCGGATGCTGCGCCTGCTCCTTCTCCCAGCGCCCGAAATCCACCGTGCCCGGAAACGGCGTCATCATCACGAACTGGGCAAACGTGATGCCCGCTTTCTGCGCCATTGCCACCGTGGCGTCGAAGGTCGCCGGCCTGTCCGTAGGCAGCCCGAAGATGAACGAACCCAGCACATGGACTCCATGCGCCTTGAACGTCTGCAACTGCCGGGCCAGGGCCTCGCCGGAGTAATTCCAGTCCTTGAAGACCGCTTTCAGTCCCTCCGGCGTCACCGCTTCCACGCCCACCAGCGCGCCCTTGATGTTGGCCTTTCGCATCGCATCCAGAAACGCCCCGTCCTCACCCGCCTCCATCGTCATCTGGGTATAGAACACCATGTCTTTCGGCAGCTTGGCCAACTCTTCCATCAGTAGGTAGCGCTCGCTGCGGATGGCCGTCAGCTCTTCCAGTTTGGCCGCGTTGTTTTGCTCCCTGGCCAGCCGCAGGTCGGTCAACGTCACCGGATAGAAGTTATCGTCGGCGAGGGCAATAAAGCGAAACCCAAGCCGCCGCAGATCGACGATCTCATCGATCACTCTCTGATGATTGCGTTGCCGGGGCTTTTGCCCATCCGTCCGCCACACGCTGCAGAAGGAACAGTGCTTCGGGCATCCGCGAATGGTCTGCACCGAGGCCCACATATATTTTTCAGGATCTATCAGGTCCCAGCGTGCAGCCAGGAACTCGCCGCCTTCAATCCGCCCGCCTTCGTATATCCTCTCCGGCTTTCCCGCCAGGCAATCGGCAACCACCTTGCCCCAGGCCACATCGCCATCCCCCTTCACCACCGCGTGCGCTTCCCCGCGTTCCAGCGCCTCCTCGGGAAACAGCGTCGCGTGAATTCCGCCATACACCACCCATGCGCCCCGGCTCCGCGCCATCCTGCCCACCGCATATCCACGCAGCGCATTGCCCGTATGCACGCTGATGCCCACAATGTCTCCCGGCTGAATGGTTTCCGGAACAATCTGCTCCAGTGATTCATCCACCAGAATAGGATCGCCCACCGTCCGAGGTGTCGCTGCAGCAAGCACAAACAGCCATCGCGGCGTGATAACCGCGGTGCCAAATGAATTGTCGCTTGGATTGACCAGATGAACGCTCAACGAATCAAACCTTTCCTCGTAGGAATATGGTGGCCACAGTGAGCATCTTTGTAATCGGTCGAATCGATGGCGGGGGTGGGTTCCCGCATGATTGGCGATGCCAAGTCTTCCCGCCAGACAGTTTTTCCAATCATACAGGGTTCTGCTGATAACTGTGGTCAATATTGACCACTATTTGCCCATCGGCCCGGTAGCCTATGCATCGAAAGCGTGGATGAGCGCAGCTCGCAGCCCGGCCTGGACGCCGGTCGGTGCCGTGGAAACCGGATCAGTAGAGATTCAAACCTGGAATAATCAAACGCCGTTCGCGGAACAGAGCGATGCATATCCGCACCACCTCCGCATCCAACAGCGTTCCGGCCTGGCTTTCAATTTCTGCCAGGGCAACCTCCAAACCCAGTGCCGCTCGATAGGGCCGGTCGGCGGCCATCGCTTCCACAATGTCCGCCACGGCCAGCACCCTGGCTTCGGGCAGAATCGCATCCGCTTTCAGGCCCAGGGGATAGCCCGAGCCTTCCAGCTTCTCGTGATGTTGGCGCACAATGTCGGCTATGGGCCAGGTAAAGGGAATATCTTTCAGAATGGTGTAGCTGCTCTCCGGATGCCGTTTGATCACTACCCATTCTTCCGGACTAAGCCGCGCCGGTTTCGCCAGGATTTCTGTGGGTACCGAAATCTTCCCGATATCGTGAACCATTGCCGCCATCCGCAATCCTTGCAATCGGCCCTCCAGCCAGCCCATCTCCTTGCCGATGGCATATGCAATCGCCGCCACTCTGTTTTCATGGCCTGCCGTGTAGGGGTCTCGCAGTTCCATCGCGGTGACTATGGCGGACACGGAAGCGGACAAAGCCTCCGTCAGATGCCTTTGCGTCTCTTCATGGCGGCGCCGCTCGGCGTCCAGAAGCTGCTTCTGTTCCAGCGCCTGGATGCCGTGGACAATCTCTTCCGCAAGGTTCCGGAATACCTCAACCGGCTCGGTTTTAAATGCTTTGAGGCGTGTGGAATAAACGCCCAACACACCCTGCCAACTCCCTTCGATGCGGAGCGGTATGAACATGAAGGATCGTATCCCGAACCGCCTCGCTCGTTCCCGCCATGGGCCAAAGATCGGTGATCTATCGGTGTCCTCCGAAATCTGCAGCGTGTTGGTGCGAACGCAAACGCCCGCGGGGCCTTGTCCGCTCGTCTCATCCTCCGACCAGCTGATAGGCAGTTCGTCCAGATAATCCACGGCGCGCCCCGCCGACGCGGCCACCCGTACCTTCTTATCCGGACCGTCTTCCGCAATGCCGATCCACGCCAGCGCATATACCGATTGCTGTGTAATGGCCTCACAGATGCATTGCAGCAAGACCTCCGCGGAGCGCGCGCGCCCAAGCGCCAATGCTGCAACTGAAAAGGCCGACAACGCCCAGTTCTGCGCCGCAAGCTGATGTCCTTTCTGCTTTTCATCGGTGATATCGCGGATCTCGACAATCACCAGCCTTCGGCCGGCCAACTTCAGCGTTTCCGACGACCAGATCGCGACTGGCGCCGTAGAGCCGTTTTTACGCTGGATGTAAATACCGGGGTGGAACGATGGCTGCTCCACTGCCTTCCGGAATTCAGTCTTGAGCCGCTCGCGCCCGGTCTCCGAGTGCAGCATGGCTATGTGCATCCCGATGAGTTCCTCGCGCGAATAACCCATCAGCGCTTCTGCCGCCGGGTTGGCATCCACCACAATCCCTGTGTCGGCGTCCACCGCCAGCTTGCCATCCTGATCCCAGGTCCAGTTCAATGCATAGAGAGAGTGCCGGTCGCCGGCATTCGGCTCGAAGTTCATGTCGGCGGGTCTCCGCGGCTCGGTTCCAGCCCTTGTGATGCTTCAATCGATACAAAAAAAGGCAACAACTGTCGCCCCATCAAGTAGATACCTAAAAAAGTGGAGCATGTCAATCCCCAAAAGGGCGTTGTATCGAACCAGTTACCCCATCCGGCTGCACTCCTCCACCGGAATCGCCACCTGCTCCACAATCTCCAGTCCGAAGCCCTCCAGTGCGGGAATGTGCATGGGCGTATTCGACAGCAGCCGGATGCGCTGGATGCCGAGGTCCGACAAAATCTGCCCGCCCAGTCCAATGGCCCGCAGAATCCGTCCGGTGCGAGCCTGCGAGCCCTCGCGCCCGCGCAACTCCTGGTGCAGAATCAGGCGCCCCGCATCCGTTCCCCCCGCTTCCTGCGGCGCAGCCGCGCCGCCTGGCTCGAACGCCTCTGCTGAAGCCGGCGCGCGCTCAACCTCAAAGCCGCGCGAGGTGTTGTGCAGGTACAGCACCACGCCGCAACCCTCTTCGGCAATCATGCGCATCGATTGATCCAGCGTCTCCCGGCAGCGGCAGTCGGCTGCAAACACGTCGCCCGCCGTGCAGCGCGTATGCACCCGCACCAGCACGGCGCGTGCGCACACAGGCCGCGCTGCCTCCGGATTCCCCGCCGGGTCCGCGCCTGCCGGCCCGCTGTGGAATGCTGGACAGTCCGGGCAAAGATCGCCGCGCACCAGCGCGATGTGGCTCTCCCCGCCGTTCACCTCGCTCTCGTAGGCAATCATGCGGAACTCGCCGTAGCGCGTCTGGATGCGGCTCTCCCCAGCGCGCACAATGTACCGCTCATGGCGCAGTCGGTAGCGGATCAACTCCGCCACGGTCAAGATTCGCAGCCCGTGTTCCCGGCAGAACGGGATGAGGTCCGGAATGCGCGCCATCTCTCCGTCGTCGCGCATAATCTCGCAGATCACGCCGGAAGGATCGAGCCCGGCCAGCCGCGCCAGATCGACTGAAGCCTCGGTCTGCCCTGCGCGCACCAGCACGCCGCCCCGGCGCGCCCGCAGCGGAAACACGTGGCCCGGCCGCGCCAGATCGCTGTAGTTCGTCCGGCTATCGATGGCCGTGCGGATGGTGTGTGCCCGGTCCGCCGCCGAAATGCCCGTGGTGACCCCCTCGCGCGCCTCGATGGTCTCGGTAAACGCTGTGCCGAACCGCGAGGAGTTCTGCTGCGTCATGGGAAACAGGCGCAGATGGTCGGCGCGTTCTTCAGTAAGGGCCAGGCAGATCAACCCCCGGCCGAATTTAGCCATGAAGTTGATCGCTTCCGGGGTCACGTGTTCGGCCGCCAAAGTCAGGTCGCCCTCGTTTTCGCGGCTCTCATCGTCCACCACAACCACCATGCGGCCGGCGCGGATCTCCTCCAGAGCGCCGGGAACGTCCGTGAATGGGGGCTCGAAGATGCGTGAACTGTTGGGCATGGCGACCCTTTCATTCTCGCCTATGGCAGCCCCAGACAGCAAAAGCGCCGCCCGAAGGCGGCGCTGCGGTTTTCGGTTTGCTCGTCAAACGCCCGAAATTTGGCAGGGGGCTCTGCGTTGCGTACGCTCCACGCAGACGATCGTGAGTACCGAACCCCCAGTTCCAAGGAGCATGAGCAGCCATGCGCCAATGTGAACGGCAAGGGGTGGGTAGCCGCTGAACAGAAAGCGAAAATCGCCGGATCCCCCCAGGATCGTGTCCGCCGTGTAGTTGGTGGCAATATCGTACACGGGACGGAGAAGCGTCAGCGTCAGAATGAGCGCTCCGAGAACGGAGGTTAAGGCGATTCGCCGCCAAAACAGAAAGAGGCCAACCAGAATGAATACCCCATCGATCACATAGGGAGCCTGAGACATCACCAGAAGCTGCCATGGTTTGCCGTCTTTCCAAGTGACATAGCCGTGGACGAAGTCTCCTTTCCAGAAGCGCTGAATGAGTTGGCAGTCCTTGAGGTGCAGGCCGACGCAATGACCGCCGAGAAAATGGGAAATCTCATGGATCGGAGCGTGGAACAGGTTCCAGAGAATCCAAATTGCAAAGATGGACAGCACTAGCCGCTTATTGGTTTCACCTCGTCTCTTCAAATAAAAGACAACTGGTACGACAACTAACAGAAAGAATCCAATACCACCGAGGCAAAATTGCGCCGAGTCAGTCATGCTTGGCATCCTTCCGCCGGGCTTATTTCCTTCTTGCGGGCCGGACCGAACCACATCGCGAAGACAAAACCGCAGAGCGCGTAGTACGGCGTCATCTCCATGGTATGTACCCAGCGTATGGCTGGCGGCATGATGTCATTTCTGTGGAGCATGAGGGAAATCACGCCGATCGCTGGAAACGCCGTGGTGAGAATCAAACAAGCATCTTTGCGATTCGGAACGGTTCTGAGTGCCAGCCATGCAGCGGCGATGAGGACGATAGCCTTCAGCACTGCCGTCGCAGCTATCGTTACTGGTTCGGGCATGATTCTGACTTGGTAGTAGCTCTTGACGTATGGGTAGATCAGCGTCCCAGCGGCGAAATAGCAGAACAGAAAGATCGCAACAGCCGACGCAAGCCGCCAGAGCAGGCCGGTAGTTGTCATGCCGGTGCCTGGTGCCGGCATCATTCCAGGTTGCGCCTTGAAACGCTGAAACAAGACGACGATGGTGATGGCTATCGCCAGAGCGATCCCTAAATCCCGGACCATCATAATGGGCGCCTAGCCAACCTTGATGACATCGAACACAACGCCCTCCGGGAAGGTGTTCAATGAGACAAGAGCGAAGTAGAAGCCCGCGAGCGTGGCTACAAGCTCCGCGCCGGACGCACGGGAACGAAGCGTCATCCAGCAAAGCACGGAACAAACCAGCAGCGCGGACGCAGCCTCTCCTAGGGAAGGGTGACGAGCCGCTTCGAGCAGAAGGAGCACAAGGGACGCGGCAATGGTGCGGAAGAAGAATTTCATGCGGTTTTCCTTTCGATTGATTTGACAAATGGGGTGATTTGTACGGCAAACGCCTGCAAAGCGCCTTCGGTGGAGGGACCAGTCATGGCCCACAGGCAACTCACCCCTAGCTGGATACACTTCAAGGTATGCACAAGTACATGTACATCGGCGGATGCCTTGATAAGCTTGCGTTCCTTCAACCGTGTGAAAAATGCGTAGAGTGGAGGATCAACGCACTTCTGCATCCGGATGATGTGGTTCATCATCTGCGGCCCATGCCGGATAAGCGTCGCCAGGAAAACCTGAACAAAGGAAAAGTGGGCAGCCTTGATACGAAACTGGTCGCGCATGTACTCGCCAAAGATCGTGTCGAGTCTTCCCGAGGCCTCAGCGAAGGAGGTCAGGCGTTCCGCAGTTCTGATTTCGACCTCCACCATGTAGGCGACTAGGATCTCTTCTTTCGAGGCGAAATAGTTGTAGAAGGTGCCTTTCCCGATATCCGTAGCGGCGGCGATCTGGTCGATGGTGGGACCATCAAATCCCTGCTCGGAAAACAACCGAATGGCCGCTTCCAGGATTGCTTGACGCGTCAAGCGTTGTTTCCGTTCGCGGCGCGAGACGGCCGGCGATGCGGCAATAGAGGGTTCTGCTTTTGTTCTCGGCATCGGCTATATCCTTGACTGCGGGAGCACTTCCCGGTTTTGCACTATTAGTATGACCGTAGTCATAAATGACTATAGTCATATTTATGGATCATGTCAATATCAATCCTCTCCGGCGAGTGGCCATGTATTCACACTAAAATCCGGGTGCCATAGGTCCGGACTCTCGGACATGGGAGGATGCCGGGAAGGTCAAGGTGTTGCCAACAACCCTTCGTGTGAAACGAAAGTTGCATGGCGGGCTGCGATCCTTGTTTGCGACCATGCAGGGGGCTTACTTCAACGTCAATTCCCGCGCTTGATCTCCGTCGCAGGCCAGCCGAATCCTCTACCGTCGATCTTTGCAGATCATTTCTCTTCCGCTTGGTAGACTGCGAAACAGGCTCGAATTCCGGGTGGCAGGAAGCAATTTTAGACCTCCTCCCCCCCTACCCTGTAGAGGCCGCTTTTCGGCCCGTCCATTGCTTGTAACTTGTACGAAATCAATAGCTTGCATCTCTGCCATGTTGACGAATCAGTAACTGAAAACCCCCGATTTTGCCCCTTTTTCAGCCTATTTGGAGGCAAAAACCGCACGAAATCGGCTGTTTCTGATGGATTCCTGCAGGAAGAAAACCAGTTGGCAGGCATTCTGGAAACTCCACGACCAAGCAAAAGCGCCGACCCGGACGAAAGTTGTCCCGCTTCCGGTTTGCCGGTGATACGGGCCTTGCAAACCTTGCAGCAATTCTTTACTTGACAGAATGTGGTTGGTGATGCAAACTGGTAGGCGTAATGAGCTGAAGCCTCCATATCGGCACGGTGTCCGAGACAGCTCTTGCGGAACTTCGAGGAGTGATCATGAATCGAGTTGAGAGTCTGTTGAATCGGCCCAGGTTCTACCACAACATTGACGGCGTGGGCGAGCTTGGCATCGGCTTCATGGGTTTGAGCTATTCGCTGTACATGTGGCTGCAGGTGCATTCGTCCGTGCACTCCATTTGGAATAAGTTCTACCCGTTCTTCATCTTTGTCGCCATCATGTGCGCCGTCATTCATTACGGAACCAAGGCGATCAAGAAACGCATCACCTATCCCCGCACCGGCTTTGTCAGCTACCGGAAGCACCACATGGTCTTGCCTGCGTTGATTGTCTCGATTGTCTGTTCGGTAGCTTACGGGTATGGTCTGTCGATCGTCATACGGGGGCATTTGGATATTACGACGACGACCTGCTTGATCCTTGGCCTCATTCTGTCCGCCTGCTATGCGTGGGGAATCGCAAGGGCCGTCCGCTGGAAGTGGTTCGTTGTCGGGGCATTAGCGTTCGCTTCCATCACGGTCGCGTTTCTCCCCGAAAGCAATGTCGCCGCTCTCGTGGACCACTCTTGGGTGATTCAGTACTTCGGCGCCAGGCTTGTCGGCGCCCTTCTGCTTTATTTCTTTGTCTACAGCGCGATCATTCTCGCCTCGGGGGCCATCAGCTTTTGCATCTATCTTCGCAACGCGCCGAAGCCCGCGCCGGAGAGTGAATGAATTCACAAATCCAGAGGATCGCCGAGCTCGACCGGGTGATTCACGAACCGGGCCGCCTCATGATCGTTGCGCTGCTATATGCAGTCGATCAGGCTGATTTTCTTTACCTTCAACACGAAACTGGAATGAACAAAGGCACGCTCTCGAGCCATATTTCACGCCTGGAAAAGGAGGAGTATGTAGAGGTCCTCAAGACCTATCGGGGCAAGGTGCCGCAGACGCTATTGAGCCTTTCGAGCGCAGGGCGCAAAGCGTTTGAGCAGTACCGTAGAAAGATCAGGGAGGCGTTCTAGACCCAGGATGAGCGGCCTGGCGGTGATCTTGAGCGCAAATGAGCCAGTTTCGCTCTAGAAGCAAGATGCGCGTTCTGGATCTCGGTCCGCCGTCGCCAATTCGGGAAGCTCCACCTCTACCCCAAACAGCAAAAGCGCCGCCCGAAGGCGGCGCTTTTGCGAAACACGCAAAGGAAAGGAGCCTACAATGTCGATTCGATCTCAAAACCCCAGGCCTCCAGCAGCGCCTCAGGGATGTACTTGGAATTCTTGTTCCGGCGAGCCCACTCCCGCAGCCGGGTGGACCGGATGTACTGGTCCGGGGTGAGTTTGAACTCCTTCACGATCTGCTCGAAGGAGGTCACTGTAGGCACAACCGGCCCAATGGGCTCCGGCTTGCCCCAATTCGGATTTCCGCGACGCTTTGCCATCGATTTGGTGTCCTTGGAAGGGATGATTTGCGTGTACATCCTCAGAAACGGGCTGGGGGACCTGTCAGCGAGAGGAAGCTTTAGAATCTTATTTTACGGATATTTTTATCAAAAAGCAATCAAAAAATGAGAGAAACCTCGGAGAACCGCCACACTGCTCTTCAAGGCGGCTGATCGCCGCCCGCACCCGCCACGATAATTGCTATACCGGAACCAGGGAAGGTGTATCCCAAAACCGCGGCGTTCAAGTCGACGCGACCATCAGACTGGGGTCCCCGGCGACAGGTCTTCGTCGACGGGGTGGCAAACCGGGGTCCCGGCGACTCGGGGTCCCCGGCGAGCGATTTTTGCTCGCTGGGGTGAAGAGACAGGTCTTCGTCGCTGGGGCGGAGGAAGCGGCGACCCTGCACAAAACTCAACAGGACACAGTAACCCTGGTTTCGCTCCAGGAGCATCGGGGAGATGAACGATTATCCATCATCGTTTTTCTCCCCATGCGCCTGTCGGCACCGTCACCGATCCCATCAGACCCGAGTTCTCATCCACCACCAGGACACGCACCGACGTGATTTCTGGTTTGGACTCGAGCGGTTGCTCGAAGGGTATGCCGTCGCGCATCAGCTTCTCGTAGGTGGCGGGGATCAGGCGCAGGCTCACAGTCTGTCCGCTCACCTGGGCATGGAGTCCGGCGTCGTCTCTCTGCGCCACAAAGATGTCCACCTTGCCGGTCAATAACTTGCCCTGCTGCGCCAGGTCAAGGTCGGTGGCGGCAATGTTCAGCACGAGCTTGGGCCCCTTGGACTCGGCGATCGGGTTGGCGCTGACGCCGATCTCGGCGATGTCGGCGGGCTGCCAGATGGCCTGGCGGAAGCGGTCCTTGAGAGTGGCCGGTTCCTTGTCGTACTGGTAACCGGTGCGGTAGCGGAGGGTGACGTCGCGGCGGCCGACGAGTTTCACGGCCAGCAGATGGTACTTGTCGTCGGCGGACTGATCGGGAGTGAAGCTGAGCAGATAGGCGGCGCGGCCGTCAGCAACCACGGTGTCGAGTTCCCCGGTTAGGTCGGAGGCGCGTCGAAATGCGCGGCCGCCGGTGGCCTCGGCCAACTGGCGGAAGGCGCCCTGGATGGGGTGAAGGTCCTGCTGCATCTGCGCCAAGGGGCGTCCGGGGATTCGGCTGTTCGGGCATGTGTTGACGTCCATTCCGGAGTTGACTCCGGGATCAACGCCCCCTGGCCCTAGTAATCCACATGCGGGTAGTCCAGAAAGACTATTCCTGACTGCCAGTAATTCCTGCGCCCCAGGAGTCAGTTGGACATTCTGGCTAAAGAGGCTGGGATCGGTGGCTCCGCCCCCCAATTGCGAGGCGTCGAGAGGGTAGACGCTGACGTGGGCGTCGTTCATGGCCTCCTGCGCGCGCAGCACATCGGGCTCGATGTTCTTGTTGGTCTTTGCGAAGCTGGTCGACTGGTTGTTCCAGTCGGCGAGCACGTTGTCGCTGGCAACCCACACCAGATTCTTGTGGCCTGGAAGAGCGGACAGGTGGCGGGCGACGCCGACGAGGATGGCGAGCGCATCGGATGCCGGCGTTTTCCCCCAGTCCCGCAGGTTCGGGTCCAAAGTGGCTATCCGGGTATCGGGAGAGAGGTCAATGCGACCGTTGACGTCAGTCAGGTCCGAGACGTTATGAACTTCATCGAACTGTTGCCGGTTGCGTTGCTCCGCTTCCTGGGCCTGTGCGACGTCCTGCGCGCTTGGCATCCACTTGGAGAGTCTGGTCTCGACTAGGTTATGATCGGTGGTCCCCTCGGCCACCACCTGAAAACCGCGCGAGTTCATGGTGTAGAGGGCGACTCGTTCTGTGGGCGGCAGGGCCTTGATAAAGCGAAGAACCTGGTTGCGGGAGATGGTCAGGTCGCCGAAGGACAGGTTGCTTGGGTCCATGAGCAGGATTGTGGCGGCGCTTTCGGCCGGCCGGGCGCCGGGTCTGGTGTCGCCGGCGGCAGGGCGATTGGCGTATGCGGGCTGATGCTGCTCCGGAGCCGCTTGAGCGGACGCCGCGGCGGGCTGGGTCGCGTCGGCGGCATCGGTAAAGAACTTGATCTGCTGCTTGCGCCCGTTGTCGTAAACTTCCAGGTTCTCCGGCCTCAGGTCGGTGATCGGATGGCCCTTCTTGTCATAGGCGACCAGACCCACATCCACCAGGCGCGAAGTAGTGCGCAGGATAAAACCGGAATCCGGCGTTGCGGGACGGGGATGGAGGGCGGCTTCTGGTATGCCGGTTGCTGCAGTTACCGCGATCTCAGTGTCGGTGGGCGCTGCTGGAGCTGCCGCGGCGGCCGCCGCTGGAGCCCGCGCCGCAACTGAGGTAATAGCCTCGGCGGCAAGAGCCGCCGTATCGGCCTCCGTCTCGGCCGCTTTAGCGTCGGCGGCGCCGGAGGGTGAATTCACGGTTTCGGAAGGGGCATTTTCGGCCTGCCTGCCGGCTGCGTTGGCGGCCTGCTCTGTTCCTGTTCCCTCCCCGCTCACAATATTCAGTTCGCCGCGATATAGATGATATTGCTCATAGGAATCGTCGTTGAGGAGGACTTGGCTAATGCCGGAGGGAACGAAACTGGCCTCCAGCAGGGAGCTTCCTGGGGTATTCGCGGCCGGCGCCTGAGGCGGCTGAACCTGGCCCTTGGCGGCGGTTTGCGCCTTTGAAAGCGAGACGCTGCGAATGGGGCAGATATAGGTCTGGCCGCCGATCTCGACCGGGGCGTATTCCACCATGATTGCCGCCTCGGAAAGAGGAGCGTCCGGCTTGAGGTCTGCCACTAGGGTCAGGCGAAGGATCGAGCCGTCGCCTGAATCCACGGCGATCTCCCCGTGGTACCCGGTGAACTCGTGAAAGAGATTGATCTCGAATCCGTATGCCGAAGTGAAGCAGCAGTAGCGAATGTCGTAGTGGGATTTCTCTATTGGCACTGAGTACTGGAAAACGGCAACCACTCCGGCGGGGGAGTTCTCCCACCGGCTCCACGCCAGCTTGTTCAGGCCGGCATCTAACATCACCGTCGAAAGAACGGGACCAAAGACTCCCCAACTGGTTAACCCCCGTTCATCCAGCGGCGGCTTCTTGTTCCTTGCCGGTGCCTGTTCCACCTTCTCACGGCCATCGTGATAGAGCACGGTGATGCTGGATCGGCCCACGGGATGAAGTGGTTCGGAAAGGTCGGAGGGCTTGGAGAGGAAGCGCGTGGTTGTGCGCGTGGCGAAAATGCTCGGCAGTAGAGGCAGGGCTTTGCGAAGATAATCGACAGTCAAGGTCATGATCTGGCGCTGCTCGGCAAAGTCCGGCGTGGCCGTAGAGGGAATCTCCGCCGCCGGAGGATCGAGAAAAGCCGACTGATCTGCCAGCGCAAGCAGAGCCTGTTGGGCCTTTTCGCCGGGCAAACCGGCCCTCCAGTGCGCTAGCTTTGCCTGGCTCAGACGCTCGGTCAGCTCCAGATCTTCCAGTTTTCGTGCTATTTCAGTATCCGAGTTGCCTCGCGCGGCCGAAAGCACGTGCTCCAACTCGGTTACCGTCACGCGCTGGCCCGCATACGCCGGTAGCGCCATTACCACGACGAACCCGTACAATGCCAATTTGCGCATGGGCGACCTCCCGCCTAAGACATAGTACCCACATTTGACCATCGAATCGCATTGCGGATACGAATTATTTTTGCGCCCGGACCGGCGCCTGCGCGGCCGGCAGATCGCCGCAATGAATCTGGATGGAATCAGCTCCGAGTCTGTCTTGAGATAGCTTGTATCCGGAGAAGGCCGTTCCAGGGCGGCGACCTGGTGGAGGCGCGGGTGGGTTTGAGTGTTAAATAATTCAGCCTAACCGGGATAGCGGTTTCAGTGTCAAATGCGCGAGGTGAGCCGGACAGCCCGGCAAGCCCCCCTTTTTACGGTTGACAGCTTCGTTGCAGGCGGCCTGGAGTTGGACGGAGGGATCGATTATGCGTAAGTTATCTGTTTTGCTGTTACTAGCAGGATTGGCGCTGCCGGCATTTGCGGCCAAACGCGTAATGGTCGAGCAGTTCGAGCGGGCACTGGCCGCCGCAACATCGAATTCGCCCCAACCGTGCTAACAGCGCTTTGGGTGGGGAGTGCAGCGTCGAAGAGCCCCGAAGCGACATCCGGTCCGGACGTTCACATTGATCAGACCCGCGACCTGCGCCTCGGCCGTCTGACCGCCCAGATTCGGAGGCAATTTGAAAATGTGATTACGCGGCTCGAATTACCCGGGCTATTCGCACCACGCCTCGAATGCACCCGCCCGCACCGCCGAGGCCAGCGTATCGATATCCGGCGCCAGAATCCGGTCCCGGTCCAGCCGCGGAATCACCGCCCGCACCGCGGCATGCGCCCGCTCGATCGCCCATCCCGACTTCAGCGGCCTGCGGAACTCCAACCCCTGCGCCGCGCACATCAGCTCGATGGCCACGATCCGCTCGGCGTCTTCCACAATCTGGCGCAGCTTCAGCGCCCCGGTCATGCCCATCGAGACATGATCCTCCTTGCCCCCGCTGGTCGGAATGCTGCCCGTCGATGATGGGTGCGCCAGCACCTGGCATTCGTTGATGAGCGCCGCCGCCACAACCTGCGCCATCATGAATCCCGACGAGAGCCCCGCATCGGGCGAGAGAAACGCCGGCAGCCCCTCGTTGATATCCGGATTAAGCAGCCGGTCGATCCTCCGCTCCGTCATGCTGGCCAGATCGGTCAGCGCAATGGCCGCGTAGTCGAACGCGTACGCCAGCGGTGCTCCATGAAAATTCCCTCCCGAAAGCACTCCGTGCTCTAGCGTTTTGGAGGAGTCCTTGGGGAACACAAGCGGATTATCCGTAGCCGACCCGGTCTCAATCTCCAGCAATCCCCGCACATGCTCCAGCACATCCCGCACCGCCCCGTGCACCTGCGGCATGCAGCGCAGGCAATAGGCGTCCTGCACCCGCGAATCGTGTTCCCGGTGCGCCTCGCGTATCTCCGAGCCCTCCATCAGCCGCATCAGGTGTGCCGCCGCAGCAATCTGCCCTGCATGTGGCCGGGCCTCGTGAATCCGCGCATCGAAGGCGGAAGGCGTGCCCATCAGCGCTTCCAGCGACATCGCCCCCGTCAGATCCGCCAGCCTCGCCACCCGCAGCCCTCGCGCCACCGCCAACGCGCCCACGGCGGTCATGGCCTGCGTTCCGTTCAGCAGCGCCAGACCCTCCTTGGCGGCCAGCGTCAGCGGCTGCAATCCAGCCCGCCGCAGCGCTTCGCCGCCGGCCATCCGTTCGCCCTTCAAAAACGCCTCGCCCTCCCCGATCGCCACAAGCGCCAGGTGAGCCAGTGGCGCCAGGTCTCCGCTCGCGCCCACCGAACCCTTTTCCGGAATCACCGGATGCACCCCGGCGTTGAGCAGCGCCACCAGCAGTTCCACCAGCGCCGGCCTGCAGCCGCTGAGCCCCTTGGCCAGCACATTGGCCCTCAGCAGCAGCATGGCCCGCGACTCCGCCTCCGACAGCGGCTGCCCTACCCCGGCGGAGTGGCTGCGCACAAGGTTGGTCTGCAACTGCGCCAGGCTGCCGGCCGGAATCCGGGCATCCGCCAGTTTTCCGAAGCCGGTGTTGACTCCATAAACGGTCTGTCCCTCGGCCAGAATCTCCTCAATCAGCTCCCGGCTGGCCGCCACTCGCCCTAGCGCCGCGGGGGCGATTGCCACCGCGCAGCCGCCCAGCGAAACAGCTTCAATCTCGGCCAGCGTGAGCGGCTGGCCGTCCAAAACCATAATCTCCATGGCCATGATCCTAGGCCGCTACTCCCGGTCGAGACAAATCTCCCCCCGGGATGCAAAAGCTGCGTACAATCGAATCGTCAAGAACTGGACCGTCAAAAGAGAGAATCGACCCCCATGATCCTGAACAGAAGAGAATTCGCCAGACTCGCTGCGCTGGGCCTGGCCGCCCGTTTTGCCCCCGTCATCAACTCTCAGACTCCTGAGCGTAAAATCGGCTACGCCGTCATCGGCCTGGGCCGCATCGCCGAGCACTTCATGCCCGGCGTCCTCAATACAACCAACTCCCGCATCGCCGCCCTGGTCAGCGGCCATCGCGACAAGGCCGAGCGCATCGCCGCCCAGTACGGAGTCCCTTCAACCTCCATCTACAACTACGACAACTTCGACGAGATCGCGCGCAACCCGTCCGTCGACGCCGTCTATGTAGCGCTGCCCAACTCCATGCACGCCGAGTACACCATCCGCGCCGCCAAAGCCGGCAAGCACGTGCTTTGCGAGAAGCCCATGTCCACCACTGTCGCTGACGCCGAGGCCATGATCGCCGCCTGCAAGGCCGCCAACGTCAAGCTCATGATCGCCTACCGCTGCCTCTACGAGCCCACCAACCTCAAGGCCGTCAAACTCATACGCGCGGGCGCCCTCGGCCAGGTCCAGGCCATCGAAAGCGCCTTCGGCTTCAACATCGCCCCTGGCGAGTGGCGCCTCAATAAGAAACTCGGCGGCGGCGGCCCGCTCCTCGACGTCGGCATCTACTCCCTCAGCGCCTGCCGCTACCTCACCGGCGAGGAGCCTCAACACATTGCCGCCTTTGTCTCGACCACCGATCACGACGGCCGCTTCGATCAAGTCGAGGAAAACGTCTCCTGGACCATGAAGTTTCCCTCCGGCATCGTCGCCAGTTGCTCGACCACCTACGGCGCTCCCATGGAAGGCTTCTATCGCGTCCACGGCTCCAAGGGCTGGCTTGAAGCCAGTCCGGCCTTTAACTACGACGGCCTTCATCTGCGCGGAGACTTCTCCGGCACGCAACTGGACGAACTGAATCCCGCTCGCGACCCCTCGCATTTCATGGCCGAGGCCGGGCACTTCTCCAGCAACATTCAAGAAGGGTCGGAGCCCAGGGCTTCCGGCGAAGAAGGCCTCCGCGACATGCGCTACATCACCGAGATTTATCGCTCCGCCGGAATCACGATTTGATGAAGGGGCTAGCGCCCCTCACAGCCCCAGAATCCTGCGATTCCGCCCCTGATCCGCCGCGCTCCCGGCAAAATCGTCGAACGCCCGATCCGTCACCCGAATAATCCTGTCCCGGATAAACTTCGCGCCCTCCGCCGCGCCGTCCTCCGGATGCTTCAGGCAGCACTCCCATTCCAGCACCGCCCACCCCGGATAGTCGTACTGCGCCAGCTTCGAGAAAATCGAATGAAAATCGATCTGCCCGTCGCCCAGCGACCGGAACCGTCCTGGCCGGTCGATCCATTCCTGGTAGCCGCCATACACCCCTGACCGCCCACTCGGCCGGTACTCCGCGTCCTTCACATGGAACGCCCGCACCCGCTCGTGATAGAGATCGAGGAAGGCCAGATAATCCATCTGTTGCAGGATCATGTGGCTGGGATCGTACAAAATGTTCGCCCGCGCATGACCGCCAACCACTCCCAAAAACCGCTCGAAGGTCGCGCCGTCGTGCAGGTCCTCGCCCGGATGCAGTTCGTAGCAAACGTCCACGCCTGCCTCGTCGAACACCCGCAGAATCGGCAACCACCGCCGCCCCAACTCCGCAAACGCCTCGTCGATCAGCCCCGCCGGCCGATGCGGCCAGGGATAGAAAAACGGCCACGCCAGCGCCCCTGAAAACGTCGCGTGCGCCTTCAGCCCCAGCCTCCGGCTGGCCTTCGCCGCAAACTCCAACTGCTCCACCGCCCATGCCTGCCGGCCCTTCAAGTCCTCCGCGAACTCTTGTGGCGCAAATCCTTGAAACAGCGCATCATAAACCGCGTGACTCGCAACCAGTTGCCCCTGTAAATGCGTCGAAAGTTCTGTAACCGCAAGCCCCGCCCGGCCCACCACGCCCAGCACTTCGTCGCAGTAGTCCTGGCTCTCGGCGGCCAGCTTCAAATCGAACAGCCGCTTGTCCCAGCTCGGAATCTGCACCCCTGTAAAGCCCAGCCCCGCCGCCCAATGCGCCATCCCCTCCAGCGTGTTGAAGGGCGCCGTATCTCCCGCAAACTGTGCCAGAAAAATCCCCGGCCCCTTGATCGTCTTCATCACTTCTCTCCTTGAAAGCTCAGGCACTCTTCAATCAGAGCGGTTCTAATGTCCCTATAAGGCGCCGTGCCCCATCCTTTCTGTCATCCTGAGCGGAACGCAGCGAAGTCGAAGGACCTGCGTTTCGCAACTCTGGTGGGAAACCACAACTCTCGCTTTCTTACTCCTTACACGAACTGTGAAAATACGCTAAAACTCCACCCAGCTTCCATCGCGGCTGCTCTCGATGGCGCGCTCGATAAACCGCATCCCGCGCACCCCGGCCACAATCCCCGGCAGCGTTGCCGGCAACGGGTTTCGCTCGCCCCGCCGCCACGCCGTCAACCCATCCGCAAACTCCCGGTACAGCACGGCAAAGGCCTCGATATAGCCCTCGGGATGCCCTCCCGGCAACCGCGCCACGGCGCGCGCGTCTTCGCTCAGATAGCTCCCTGCAGCATGGCGAATCTCCTCCGACCCATCCGCCCATTTCACCCGCAGCCGGTTGGGGTCTTCCTGCCGCCAATCGATCGAGCCGTCCTCTCCATACACGCGCAGCCGCAGGCCGTTGCCCTCGCCCGCCGCCACCTGTGACGCCATCAGCACCCCGGTCGCTCCATTCTCCAGGCGCAGCATCGCATTGCAATCGTCGTCCAGCCGTCGACCCTCCACCACCGTGCGCAACGTGGCGTTCAGGCTCGTCACCTCGAGCCCGGTTACATATTCCACCAGATGAAACGCATGGGTGCCGATATCGCCGATGCAGCCGCCCGGACCATTCAGCGACGGATCGGAGCGCCATGCGGCCTGCTTCTGCCCCGTATTCTCAAGCGGCCTGCTCAACCACCCCTGCAGATATTCCACCAAAACCTTGCGAATCGGCCCCAGTTCCTCGCTGGCGCACATGGCGCGCGCCTCCCGCACCAGTGCATAACCGGCATACGTATGCGTCAGCGCATAAGGCAGGCCTGCCTTCGCCACCGCCGCCTCCAGCTCCAGCGCCTCCGCATATGTAGCCGTGGCCGGCTTGTCGCTCACCACCGCAAAACCCGCCTCCAGCGCCGCCACTGCCACTGGCAGGTGCAGATGATTCGGCGTCACAATCGCCACAAAGTCAATCGCGTCCGTCCGCTTCCGCTCCGCCTCCAGCATCTGCTTGTAGTCCGCATACGCTCGCGCCCGATCGATACCGAAACCCTTGCCCGCCGTGCGCGACCGCTCCGCCGACTGCGAGAACGCCCCGGCAACCAGTTCGATTCTGCCGTCCAGCTCGGCTGCCATCTTATGCACCGGGCCGATGAACGCTCCTGGGCCCCCGCCCACCATGCCCATCCGCAATTTCCTTGGCTCTGTCATTTCTACTTCCCTTCAACCGCGCACTAGCCCTGCGCCATGGCCCGCTTCAGTCCCGGTGCCAGTGTCCGCAACACTATCAGAGCCAAAATATACGCTGAAGCGGAATAGAGGAACAGCGGCACATAACTGTGCGTGAACTGAAGAATATGCCCCGCTACCGGTGCGAAAATTGCCAATCCTAACGCCGCGGCTACCTGCCCAAAGCTCACCAGCGTTCCCACATACTCGTGAGGAAACATATCCGGGACCGTGGTGAAGAGGTTGGCCGACCATCCCTGATGCGCGGCCGTAGCCAGGCTCAGCAGCGCCACCGCGCCCCACTCCGAGTGCAGGCCCCCCACAAACCCAATCGGCACAATCAGGCACGCGCAGGTAAGCATTGCAGCCAGCCGCGCAGGCTTCAGCCCCATCCCCAGCCAGACGTAACCATCCGGCAGCCAGCCCCCGCAGACGCTTCCCACCGTCGAAAGACCATAAATCACGATCAGCGGCAGTCCCAGATGCGACAGGTCCAGATTGAACCGTGAACTGAAGTAGCCGGGAAGCCAATACAGAAGGAACCACCACACTGGATCGGTCAGAAACTTGCCCAGCACAAACCCCCACGTCTGCCGGAAGCCCAGCAGCTTCCACCACGCCAGCGGTGGCCCGGTTTGCGGCGCAATCACCAC
Source organism: Occallatibacter sp. (assembly GCA_052326045.1). Taxonomy (GTDB): domain Bacteria; phylum Acidobacteriota; class Terriglobia; order Terriglobales; family Acidobacteriaceae; genus Telmatobacter. The sequence continues at coordinate 20,123 of JBKQRH010000060.1, forward strand.
CCCGCGGCTCCATTCCATCGATTCGCGCGGCGTCCGGTACTTCAACGACCACCAGACAATCCAACTCGCGCTGAACACTCCCGTCGTCAGGAAAGCCGCGCGCCATCCAAAGTGCAATGCTACCCAGGGCACGATCGCCGGAGCCAGAATTGCTCCCACGCAGGCGCCGGAGTTGAAGATCCCCGTAGCCAGCGACCGCTTGCTCGCCGGGAACCACTCCGCCGTCGCCTTGATCGCCGCGGGAAAGTTGCCGCTCTCGCCCAGTCCCAGGAAGAATCGCGCCACGCCGAACCCGAAGACCGAATGCACCAGCGCATGACCCATCGCCGCCAGGCTCCACAGGCCGGTAATGATCGGATAACCTTTGCGGCACCCAAGCCTGTCCACCAGCCGCCCCGCAAAGATCACGCCCAGCGCGTAGGCGATCGAAAAGACTCCCACGATGTTGCCATACTGAACCTCGCTCATGCTGATGGACTTTTCAACCGCCGGCCATCCCGGCAGCAGCGGCGCCAGGTGGATCGTGCTCTGCGCAAGCACTGGTTTCAGGTAGGCGAGCACCTGGCGGTCCATGTAGTTGATCGTCGTGGCCACAAACAGCATGGCGCAGACCGTCCAGCGCCCCGGCAGCGCCGGCGGTTCCGCAAAAACCTCTACAGGTTCCTGTGAAACCTTCATACAGTTCCCATTTCGCTCAATCTCCCGTCGAGCTTTACTTGCCGGCTGATCTCCGTTCTGACCACTGACAACTGATTACTGATTCACCCCGCTGGCCAGGAACCCGCCGTCCACGGCTACAATCTCGCCGGTCACAAACCGAGCCGCTTCCGAAGCCAGGAAGATCGCCGCCCCGGCCACCTCTCGTGGCTCGCCGAACCGTCCCATCGGCGTGCGCAGAAGCAGTTCTTCCCCGCGCGGCGTGCCCTGAATCAACGATGCGTTCAGCGGCGTGGGAAACACGCCTGGCGCAATGGCGTTCACATTCACCCCGGTCTTCGCCAGCTCGATGGCCAGCACCTTGGTCAGCGAGGCCACTGCGGCCTTGCTGGCCGAGTACGCCGCCACTTGGTACAAGCCCACAAACGAGGTCAGTGAGGCGATGTTGACAATGCGCCCATACCCGGCGCGCACCATCGTCGCGCCAAAGATCTGGCAGGCGCGCAGCGTGCCTGTCAAATTGGTCTCCATCACCTGCGACCAGTCGGCCTCCTCCACTTCCAGCGTCGGCCCTTTGTGGGTAATCCCGGCCGCGTTCACCAGGATGTCCACCTTGCCGAACTCCTGAATCACCGCATCGTGCAGCGCCGCCAGCGAGGCCCGGTCCAGCACGTCGCTGGTCACGCGCAGCGAGCGCCGGCCAAGCGTCTCGATCTCCGCGGCTGCCTTCTCCACCTGCTCCCGCCGCCGCGAGCTCGCCACCACATCGGCGCCAGCCTCGGCCAATCCCAGCGCAATCGCGTGGCCCAGCCCCGTCGTCCCGCCGGTCACCACTGCAACCCTGCCGCTCAAATCGAAAAGACTTTTGCTCTTCATCGAGTTTTACCTCCAGACGCCCGGATTTTGCCGTCTTGCCGGCTGAACACAGCGGCGAATTCCGCCGCCAACGCCCGCCCCAAAAACATTATCATGGTTGGCGATTGACCCACGGCCTCAGTCGTCACGCCCGGGCCGCGGGACAATGCGATACAGTGTCTTTGAACCATGAATCCACGCCGATGAACACACTACACATTCCCGATTCTCCCCGCCGCTGGGACTGCCTGAGCCTGGGCGAAGTCATGCTCCGCCTCGATCCCGGCGAGAGCCGCATCCACACCACCCGCTGCTTCCAGGTCTGGGAGGGCGGCGGCGAATACAACGTGGTCCGCGGCCTGCGCCGCTGTTTCGGCCTGCGCACCGCCATCGCCACCGCTCTGGCAGACAACCCCGTCGGCCGCCTGGTGGAAGACCTCATCCTCCAGGGCGGCGTCGATACTTCTTTGCTCAAGTGGGTTCCCTACGACGGCGTAGGCCGCGCCGTCCGCAACGGCCTCAACTTCACTGAGCGCGGCTTCGGCGTCCGTGCCGCCGTCGGCTGTTCCGACCGCGGCCACACCGCCGTCAGCCAGCTCAAGCCCGGCGACTTCGATTGGCCCTCGATCTTTGGGCCCGAGAACGGCGCGAAGTGCTTCCACACCGGCGGCATCTTCGCCGCGCTCTCCGCCTCCACCGCCGAAGTGGCCGCCGAGGCCATCGACGCCGCCCGCCGCCACGCAACCCCAGTCTCCTACGACCTCAACTTTCGCGACTCTCTCTGGAAGTCCATCGGAGGCAAGGCCAAAGCCCAGGAAGTCAACCGCGAACTGGTCCGCAAGGTCGATCTGCTCCTCGGCAACGAAGAGGACTTCTCCGCCATGCTCGGCATCCACGTCAAAGGCGTCGGCGAGGACTTCGCCGAACTGCCCATCGCCGGCTACGAAGAGATGCTGCGCGAAGTTGCTGCTGCTTATCCGAACCTCAAGCTCATTGCCAGCACCTTGCGCACCGCCCACACCGCCAGCCGCAACGCCTGGGGCGCCATCGCTCTCGTCACCGGGGCCCCCAGCGAGCGATTGGTGATCGCTGGGGTGGAGGAAGACCAGATCGTCCATGTCCCCCAGCGCGAGATCGACATTCTGGACCGCGTCGGCGGCGGAGACAGCTTTGCCTCCGGCCTCATCTACGGCCTGCTCGCCGGCAAGCCCATCGAATGGGCCGTCCGCTGCGGCGTGGCCCACGGCGCGCTGGCCATGACCACCCCCGGCGACACCAGCATGGCCACCCTGGCCGATGTCGAACGCATCATCCAGGGCGGCTCCGCAAGAATCGCGCGATAGCAACTCGCAGGTTGTATTTTTTTGAAAGGTACGGACTGTACGGAGGGAGGCGGGGGCACTGGGGTCCCCAGCGATAGGTCTTCGTCGCTGGGGTATAACTTCAACCCCCGCATGAAGCCACAGAATCAAGGCGGGCTTTAACCCCGGATGCGAGGAAGAAAATGCCTGAAACCACATCGCAAATCATCGAGCGCGTTGGCCTCATTCCCGTCCTCCGCGCCCGCTCGGCCGCCCAGGCTCACGCCGTCGTCAAAGCCATGATCGCCGGCGGCGTCACCGTCGTTGAAGTCACCATGACCGTTCCCGGCGCGCTGGATGTATTGAAAGAACTCAAGAACGAATACGGAGCGAAGCTCCTGCTCGGCTCCGGCACCGTCACCACCGCCGCGCAAGCCCAAGCCACCATCGAAGCCGGCGCCGAGTTCGTCGTCAGCCCCAGTCTACATCCTGAAGTGATCGCCGCTGCCAAAGCCAGCGGCAAGCTCTCCATCCCCGGCGCGCTCACTCCCACCGAAGTTATCACTGCCTGGGAGGCTGGCGCCGACTACGTGAAAATCTTTCCCTGCTCCGCAGTCGGCGGCGCCAGCTACCTCAAATCCCTTCTCGCGCCCTTCCCGCACCTCAAGCTCATCCCCACCGGCGGCGTCACTCTCGAAACCGCTGAGAGCTTCCTCCGCGCAGGAGCCCGCGCCCTCGGCGTCGGCAGCGACCTCGTCAATCTCGCCGCCATCGAAGCAGGCCGCCCCGAGACCATCACCGCAACCGCCCGCGCCTATCTGCATGTGTTGGCCCGGGTGCGAGAGGAGATGAAACAAGCACGCTAATCCGAAAAAACGTCCGTGCATTTGGTAGATCGAACTTCATCACGGAAAGACAAACAGGAGATCGCACATGAAAGCAGGAAAAGCAAAGCCAGTCAGACGCTCAGCCGCAGACTCCGGCGCTTCTGAGGCGGGGGCTGTGGACGACTACCTTGCCAGAGTTCCAGAGGGCGCGCGGGAGATGCTGGAAGAGATCCGCGCGATTGTTCGCGCCATCGTTCCTCCCGAGGCGGCCGAGGTCTTCAGTTATGGGATGCCTGGCTTCCGCTACAAGGGCACGCTGCTATGGTATGGGGCGTTCAAGAAGCACTGCGGATTCTATCCAGGCAGTCCGCCGCTCCTCCGCTCGCTCGCCGATCAACTCAAGGACTACAAGACTACGAAGGGTGCGGTGCAATTCCCAATCGGCAAACCAGTGCCAGCGGCCTTGGTGAGAAAGATTGTGCTGGCGCGCGTCGCGGAGAATGAAGCCAGGCACATGCGCTAAGCAGAATCCGGAGGCGGCTGGATTTCGACCGCTTTCGCAATCAAAGGCGGTAAGCCCTCTTCACCAAGCCATAAGTCAGCTCCCGCGCCAACTCCACCGCCTCATCCTCATCCAGACGATGCTCGGCCACCAGCCGCGCCAGAAACCCCGCGTCCATCCTCCGCGCCACGTCGTGCCGCGCCGGAATCGACAGAAACGCCCGCGTGTCGTCGTTGAAGCCCACAGTGTTATAGAGCCCCGCCGTCTCCGTCGCCTGTTCGCGGAAGCGCCGCATCCCCTCCGGGCTGTCGTGGAACCACCACGGCGGTCCCAGCCGCAGGCACGGATAGTGGCCCGCAAGCGGCGCCAGTTCCCTGCTGTACGCGGTCTCATCCAGCGTGAACAGAATGATGGTCAGCCCCGCCTCGTTCCCGAACCGGTTGAGCAGCGGCCGCAGCTCCTCAACATACCCCGTCGGTCTCGGAATATCCGCTCCCATATCGCGGCCATAGCGCGCAAGAATCCGCGCATTGTGGTTGCGCGCCGAGCCGGGATGTATCTGCATCACCAGCCCGTCCTCCAGGCTCATCCGCGCCATTTCGGTCAGCATCTGCGCCCGGAAATGCTCATGCTCCGTCGCCCCAGCCTTCCCCTCCATCACCGACGCGAACAGCCGCGCAGCCTCCGGCTCGTCCAGGTCCGCCGTCTGCGCTGTCGGATGCCCGTGATCGGTGGCCGTTGCGCCCAGCGTCTTGAAATACTGTCTGCGCCCCTCGAGCGCACGCAGATACCCGCGCCAGGTGGCCGTATCCTCGCCGGTCAGTGCCCCCAGCGCCTCAACCCCCGCCCGAAACTCCGAAAAATCCGGATCGACCACCGCATCGGGCCGGAATGTAGGCACAATCCTCCCCTCCCAACCCGAATCCCGGATCGCCGCGTGGTCCTTGAGCGAGTCCAGGGGCGAATCGGTCGTAGCCAGCACCTCGATCCGGAAGCGCTCATACAGCGCCCGCGGCAAAAACTCCGCCGTGGCCAGTTTGGCCTCGATCGTGTCGTAGTAGTGGTCCGCCGTGGCCGCCGAAAGCCGCTCTGTCAGCCCGAACAGCTCCTGAAACGCAAAGTCCAGCCACAGCCGCGTCGGCGTCCCGCGAAACAGGTGATAATGGCTGGCAAAGATCCGCCACACCTTGCGCGGCTCGGCTATCCGCGCCTGGCCGATCTCCAGTTCTTCGAGTGTGATCCCCTGGCTGTAGAGCATCCTGAAGACGTAGTGGTCCGGCTGCACGAACAGCGCCACGGGATCGGGAAACGGCTGGTTCCGCGCAAACCACCCCGCCTGCGTGTGCCCATGCGGGCTCACGATGGGCAACCCCCGAATCTCCGCATACAGCCGCCTGGCAATGGCCCGTGTTCTCTCTTCCGCCGGAAACAGCCTGTCGTCGTGGAGCAGCGCCATCCTCGTCCCCTCTTCGTTCTCCAGTATCGCTCATGGCAGCCCGTGCATACCCGTCGCCGCAACCAACCCCAGATTCGAAAAATCCCTTGATCGAACCATTCTCACAGCACCCGCCCCAGCCACTTCCCCGTATGCGAAAGCAGATTTCCCGCAATCTCCTCCGGCGTGCCCTCCGCCACAATCCGCCCCCCGCCTTCGCCGCCCTCCGGCCCCAGGTCGATCACCCAATCCGCGCATTTGATCACGTCCAGATTGTGTTCGATCACGATCAGCGAACCGCCCCCGTCGATCAGCTTGCGGAAGGCCATCAGCAGCTTCGAAACATCGTCGAAGTGCAGCCCGGTCGTCGGCTCGTCCAGAATATAGAGCACGCGGCTGGCCTGCGAGGGCTTGACGTTGGCGTTCACCGCGCGCACCTGCGCCAGATGCGCGGCCATCTTGACCCGCTGCGCCTCGCCGCCTGACAGCGTGGTCGCCGACTGCCCCAGCCGCAGGTAACCCAGCCCGATCTCGTCCAGCACCGCCAGCTTTTCCAGCAGCTTCGTCTGCCCGGCAAAGAAGCGCAGCGCCTCCTTCACTGTCATCTGCAGCACATCGTGAATGTTCTTTCCCTTGTACTCGACCTGAAGCACCCTGGCCTGGTAGCGCGTGCCGTTGCATTCCTCGCAAACCAGCTCCACGTCGGCCAGGAACTGCATCTCCACCGTCACCGTCCCGTCGCCTTCGCAGGTGTTGCAGCGTCCGCCGGGCACGTTGAACGAAAAATGCCCCGGCGTCAGCGACAGCCGCTTGGCCTCCGGCTGCGCGGCAAACAGTTCGCGCACCAGATCGAATCCCTTGATGTACGTAATCGGATTCGAGCGCGGCGTGCGCCCGATCGGCGTCTGGTCTACCAGCACCACGTCACTCAGCCGCTCTACCCCCGCCAGCGATTTGTACACGCTCGACGGATCGGCGCCGTCGGTCTGCCCCAGCGCCCGCGCCACGGCCCGGTACAGTACCTGATGGATCAGCGTCGACTTGCCCGACCCCGAAACCCCCGTAATCGCCACCAGCAGCCCCAGCGGAATCTCCACGTCCATGCCGCGTATATTGTTGGCCTGCGCCCCGCGCAGCAATAGCCGTTCCCTCCCCGGCGCGCGCCGCCGCGCCGGCGCCGGAATCGATACCTGCCCCGATAAATACCGCCCCGTCAGCGAATTCGGATTGGCCTCGATCTCCGCCAGAACCCCCTCCGCCAGCAGCTTGCCGCCAAACTCGCCCGCCCCCGGCCCCAAATCCAGCAGATGATCGGCGGCCCGCAGCACGTCAGCATCGTGCTCCACCACCAGAATCGTGTTGCCCAGGTCGCGCAGTTCCTTCAGAATCCTGATCAGCCGCGCCGTGTCCCGCGTGTGCAGCCCGATCGATGGCTCGTCCAGCACATACAGCGCCCCCACCAGTTGCGATCCCAGCGACGTCGCCAGTTGAATCCGCTGCGCCTCCCCGCCTGACAGCGTCGAAGCCAGCCGGTCCAGCGTCAGATATTCCAGCCCCACCGCATCCAGAAAACTCAGCCGCTGCCTCACCTCGTGAAGAACCTGCCCTGCAATTTCTTCCTGCATCGGCGAAAGCTTCAGCGCCCCAAAGAACTCCCTCGCCTGCGCAATCGTCAGCGCCGTCGCCTGGCAGATATTCCGGCCGTCGATGCGCACTGAGCGAGCCTCGGCGCGCAGCCGCTGCCCGCGGCAATCCGGGCACTCCGCATAGCCCCGGTACTTGCTCAGCATCACCCGCACGTGCAGCTTGTACCTCTTGCGCTCCATCTGTGCAAAGAAGCCGTAGACGCCCACAAAGCTGCCCTTGCCGCGCAACACCGTCTCCCGCGCTTGCTCGGGCAACTCGCGCCACGGCACATCCAGCCGAACGCCCAGCTCCGCCGCCTGCCTGCGCAGTTCGCTGAACCACGGCCGGTACTTAGGCCGGTTCCACGGATCGATGGCGCCATCATTCAGGCTCAGTCCCTTGTCCGGAATCACCAGGTTCAGGTCGAAGTCCACCGTATTGCCGAATCCCTGGCAGCGCGGACACGCGCCAAACGGATTGTTGAAGCTGAACAGCCGCGGCTCCGGCTCACGACCCGGCCGGTGGCAGCTCTTGCACTCATACGCGCCGGAGAAGCGATGCCGCTTGCGCTCTACCGTCTCATCTCGCGGCTTCGGGGTCCCCACGGACACCGGGGCCCCCAGCAAGCGTTCTTTGGTTGCTGGGGTGGGGGATCGGTCTTCGTCCGTGGGGCGGGGAACCTCCTCAAAGATCACCTCGCCGCCCTCGCGGTAGGCAATCTCCGCCGCGTCCACAATGCGCGCCCGGTTCTCCGCGCTCACCACAATCCTGTCCAAAAGCACGAACACAGGAAGCGTGAAGTCCAGGTCCAGCAGCGACTCGGGCGTCGAAAACTCGAATATCCTGCCCTGCTGGTAGAGCCGGTTGAATCCATTCCCGCGCAGTTCCGTCAGCCGCGCCTTCAGCGTCTCTGTGTGCGGCGAATCGCCTCCCGTCACCACCGGCTTGCCCTTTGCAGCCGGCTTCGCCGCCCGTCCCACGGTCTTCGCCGCCGGCTTCGCTCCCGCCTCAACCGCCGGTGTCGCGTTCATCACTGGAAACAGCGCATTCAGCCGCGTTCCATCGCCCAGCCCCAGCACCGCTTCGGCAATCTCGTCCATCGAATCGCGCTTCACCAGCCCGTCGCAAAAGACGCAGTGCACCGTCCCGCAGCGCGCATACAAGAGGCGCATGTAGTCGTAGATCTCGGTCGCCGTGGCCACCGTCGAGCGCGGGTTGCGCGTCGAGTTTTTCTGCTTGATGGCGATGGCCGGCGCCAGCCCGTCGATCAGGTCCACGTCCGGCTTCTCGATCCGCTCCAGAAACTGCCGCGCGTAGGAGGACAGCGACTCCACATACCGCCGCTGCCCCTCGGCATAGATGGTGTCGAAGGCCAGCGAACTCTTCCCCGACCCTGAAACCCCGCTGATCACCGTCAGCTTCCCATGGGGAATCTCGCAGGAAATATTCTTCAAATTGTGTGTCCGCGCGCCGCGGATGGTGATGACGTCATTCAAAGGGAAAGCACCGCAAAGAAGTCGTCCAGCCGCATCCCTGTCCACTCAGCGAGCCTCAGGACGCAACCGGCCATCATTCATTATAGGGGCAACCCGTGCCGCGCTTCCACGGAACCCTTGCTGTTCAATCTGAATAGTTCCGGCCTTGAAGCGGCGCGCTGGTTGAGCGGCGCCATGGCGGCCCGTCAAATGTGCGTTCTCTCTTTCGGGAATCCGCGCTGAATGGCCTTTGTGGCTGTGCACGCGTACAAGTCTCACGCCACGCTCTTCAAGCGCGCCTGGCAACCCTGAAAATGCTAAGGCATTCAGATTTGACTTACATTGCGGCCTCGTTGAATCGTATATTGCTTCAGCAGAGCTTAAGCCGCAAGAGCGTTGTGTCGGTAATAACTCGACTGCAGATTGTCCTCTGATCCGCGGTCAAGCACTCCAGCCAGACCCATAAGGACAGCCGAAGCGCATGCCGGGCACTGCTTCGCGCAGTTCCCAACGCAGTTGCAATCCTGGCAAAGGTACGCATGGTCCAAGGGGAAATGTTGCAAGGTGGCGTGTTTCATAGGTTCACTCCGCTATTTGTGGTGTTGGGCAAGAGCGTTCGCGGTTCCGACCCCCAATCGCTCTTCCTTATTTATAGATAACGTAAGTTGACGTTAAGTTGCTTTTTCTTGCACTTCGCTCGCTTGCTGAACCCCCGGCTGCCCAAGTCGAACGCCAGCAACGGTTCCGGTCAACGAACTGCGGCTGTGACTGGGCGTGATCGCATACCGCTTGGGCAACCTGTGGCGGCGGTTGGTGCTGCCAAAGAGAATCGAATCATTGCTTTGAAATGGGGCAAACTTTGGTTTTTCGGTCCCGGCAGAGGCCCTGCCGGGCACCTCTGTCAGTGGAATACAAGAAAAATCGCCGCGCAGGCATATCGGGGGTATATTGGTCCGTAGCCGGGAGACAAGATGGAAATCCCGGCTCAAGAGGTGACAGAAAGATGAAACGTTCTATGTGGGGAGCGATGAGCGTAATGGCAATTGCCGTCATGCTTGCGGCAACCTGGGCATGGGCTCAATCAGGCGTAACGGTCAATCCGGCTTACGCAAAACTATTAACTGCGGCCGATGTCTCCAAGGTGACCGGATTGTCCGGCGTCGTATTGGTCCCTCCCGATCCCCATAAGGGCGCGGGCGGCGATCTTAACTTTGCCTTGCCCAATGGGAAAATGATCCTGTTGGTCACTTTTCTGGATACAAAAAGCTACAACCAATCGAAAGCGATGAAAGACGTTTATGGCGGCGAAGTCACGGGAGTTGGCGACCAGGCTTTTATCGGCAAGGTCATGGGAATGGAATCAATCCTCTATTTCCTGAAGGGCGCGCGGGGGGCCGCACTGTCCTCTTTCATTGACACGGATCATGGTTGGCCGGGGAAGCCTTATGTGAGCCAGCCACAGTTGCGGCAGTTGGCCACACTGATGATCTCGCGCATGTAATTAACATGAAGGGGCTTGGGCCTTCATTCGTTTTCCTTCCATTTTGTGCCGCCGAGGTGGAAGCAAGAATACACTTGCAATGCTCTCGCCATGGGCGCGTTTACTCTGATTTCGCTCTGGAGTGGGATAGATCGACTTACATACTCGCTTTTCCGTAGTCCGGTAGTTTCTTCAGGCGGCAGCGAACCCCTCGGCCCGCTGCCGCCTCGAATCGATCCAAACAATTACTATCTTTCGGCCCCTTGAAGCAAAGGCGTCAGGGCTTGCAACGCTTTGTCGATGTGTTCGACCGAACGGATTCGCAACCCGGCATTCTCGGGTGCATCCTCTCCGTGATCCACGTCACGACGCGCCTCTCTCAACAGCCTCACCGCCGAGCGGATGGGCCAACTCGGATTGCCTCCGCTCTGCGGCGGCGGCGTGTGCCAGATGTTCTTACCATCGTCCAGCGCGGCCCTTTTCATTTCATCGAGGGCGCGGTTGATCTCTTTGATGGCATAATCGCGGGCGCCGGCCTGAGCTGGCCGGGTGTCCATCTCCAGATACGCGCGCGCCGTGCGCAGGTCGGAGATGGCGTGAAGATACGCGGGACGTTGGGCATGTGCCTGAATTGCCGGCGCCAGGAACAGGAACGTGAGCAGCCCGAAGGCTGCCACTGCGAGGGATTTCATACTGCGCATTTCGGTTGTACCTTTCCTTGGAGATTACTCCAACTGCTTTGGCGAGAGAATACTCCTTTCCCCCCTCCTCGCGCCCCACCAATCCAACAATCTTGTTATCCCGCTCTCCTTACTCCACCCCATCACACATCATCCCCGCAGCCCGCCCTACCCATGACGAACCGCCGGAACCACGCCCGATTCCCTCCCCTGCCCGAGCGCGTCGAACACACAGTCGTTCCTGGCACAGCTTCGCGCCGTTAAACTGGTAGGTGAGGTATTCCGTGCTTCGTCTCGCCATCTTCGTCCTGCTCTTCGCCTCGGCCGCCGGCTTGGCACAGGATTCCGCGCAAAATCCGAAAAAGCAGCTCCCCGCCGCACCCCAGCCCGTCCTCCAGCCCGTTTCCGCCCAGGTCGCGGACGCTGAAGCCGCCATCATCAAATCCGATTGGAAGACCGCCGAAGCCAGGCTGGACAGCTGGCTCTCCGCCCATCCCGCCGACGCCCGCGCCCTCTTCGACGCCGGCTACGTGGCCGACGCCCAGAACCGCCTGGACTCGGCCGCCAGCTTCTACCGCCGCGCCGTCGATGCCGATCCCCAGTCCTTTGAGGCCCATCTCTCCCTCGGCCTGCTCTTGGCGCGCCAGGGCAATCTGGCCGAAGCTCGTTCTGAACTGGCCATTGCCACCACCCTCGACCCCGGCGAGGCCGGACCCGCCGTCAAAGCCCGCGCCTGGCGCGCCCTGGCCCAGATCGACCGCAATACCGACACCACTGTAGCCTCCAACGATCTGCTCGAGGCCCTCAAACTCACCCCCGAAACCCCCGCCGACACCCTCCTGGCCGCCAGCCTGGCCGATCAGGCCGGCCAGTACGACGCCGCTGAAGTCGCCTACCGCCGCATCCTCGCCAAGGATCCCAAATCCGCCCCCGCCAGCGCCGGCTTGGCCCATCTGCTCATCGCGCGCAAGCAGTATCCCGAGGCCGAAACCCTCCTCCGCGCCGCCCTCGAGCAATCCCCCGCCGACCCGGCCCTCACCGCCCAACTGGCCGCCGTCCTCGCCGCTCAGGACAAGGCTGAGGCCCTGCCCCTCCTCCAAAAGCTCCACGACGCCCATCCCGGCGACCCGGCCATCGCCCGCATGTTGGCTGAAGTCCTTGCCGAAGCTGGCGACCCCGCCGGTTCCGACCGCCTCTACATTGTGCTGCTCGCCGCCAGTCCCAGGGATCCTGCCCTCCTCATCGGCCATGGCCAGAACCTCATTCGCCAGCTCCGCTACTCCGAAGCCTTTGCGGCCTTCGACAAAGCCACCCAGCTCGACCCCGCCAACCCCGACGGCTGGAGCGGCCTGGCCTTTGCCGCCTCCAAAACCAATCAGCCTTCCGTCACGCTCCACGCTCTTACCATGCGCTCAAAGTTCCTTCCGGAAAATCCCTCAACATACTTCCTCTGGGCCACCGCATACGATACCCTTCGCCAAAAGGCTGCGGCTATCGCGTACTACCATCAATTCCTGAATTCATCCGCCGGAAAATTCCCCGATCAGGAATGGCAGGCTCGCCAACGTCTCTTACTGCTCGAAAAAAAACATTGAGACCGGCGAAGATGCGAACTTGAATTGCGCTGACCTCTGCACCAAGCCGCGGCTGTCGAAGTGAAGAAGGCAAGTTGTCAGTCTTCAGTTGTCAGTTTTCCGTTGTCACTCTTCAGTTGTCGGTTGTCGGCAACGCTGACCCGCCCACACGCTCGGGCACTGACCACTGACCACTGTCCACTGTAAGCTGTACACAGTGGCCGCTGATTTTGTCCCAATCTTTCAGGAGGAGTACCGGGCCTTGCGTCCCAGGGCGCCCATGCCCCCTATCGCGGTCCGTTTTCGCCGCTTTACCTCGCTGAACACCACCATCCGCCTGCGCGAAGGGCAGATTCTCGTCAACCTCTCAGACCTGCTGGAAGGCGCGCCCGAGCCGGTGGTCCACGCCATCGCCCACATTCTCCTGGCCAAGCTCTACAAGAGGCCCATCGACGCCGCCCACAACCTGCGTTACAAGCGCTTCGCCGCCAGCGCCGCCGTCACCCGCCAAACCGAGTTGATTCGCGGCGCACGCGGCAACAAGCGCTACTTCGGCCCCCAGGGCCGCTATTACAATCTGGAAGCCGTCTTCGACTCGCTCAACACGCGCTTCTTCGGCGCTCTTCTCGGCCGTCCCGAGCTCACCTGGAGCGAGCACACGGCCAAGCGCTCTCTCGGCCATTACGACGCAGCCCATAACACCATCGTCGTCAGCCGCGTCTTCGACCGTCCTTCCAGCCCCCTCTACGCCCTCGAATATCTTCTCTACCACGAGATGCTTCACCTCAAGCACCCGGTCAGGAGGCGCGGTCTCCGCCGCTGCGTCCACTCCCCCGCCTTCAAAGCCGAAGAAGCCCGCTTTCCCCAACTCGCCGAAGCCCTCGCCTTCATCAAGCGGCTGTAGCGAAACGAGACACTGCCCTCTGCTGGCAACGGCTGGCATTCAAGAAAGCCAGCTTGTGCCAGCCTGGCGGCTGGTGGGACGCAGCGTCAGCCGCCCCGGACGGCTTGGGCTGTGGCCGCCAGCTGCAAGCCCAGCCCTCCAGGCACAAGAGCGAGCAGAAGCGCCGGCGGCGGGGCTGGAAACCCTCGAAAAGGAAAAATCCGCTCGATCGCGGTATAGCAATTGAGAAGATGCGCGATTATGATAAATCCCCCATCATACGTCTTCTCAATCAGCGCAAGACGAGTCCGCAATCTTGAGGTTGATTTTCCCCCGGAAAACTCTGCGCGCCCTCACTGAGACTCTCAAGGAAAGCAAGAAAATGCCAAAGAGTGTATTAGAGGAGTGTTGTATGCCGAATCGCAGTATCCACCTGCCCCCCGATTTGGACGATTTCGTTTTGACCAGCGTCGAGGGCGGACGCCATTCGAATGCCAGCGAACTGGTGCAAGCCGCCTTGCGCGCATTGGATCGCGAGGAACGGACTAATGAGGCAAAGCGCGCGGCTTTGCGTGCCGCCATGCAGGGGGCCGATGCCAGGAGCATGCAGGGAGGCGACGTCTTTCGGAAGTTGTGGCTCGCGCAGTTTAAGCAGTTTTCACAGCATGGTGAGCGGGATTGGCATGAGCGGCATTGGCATGAGCGGGATCGGCGCGAGCGGGATCGGCGTGTCCTGACCCGGCGGAAAACCGACTCGGCAGGTGGGCATAGTTCCGGACAAGAATCTGCGGCCGGCGATTGGCATGGGCGCGATCGGCGTGAGCGGGATCGGCGTGAGCGCGATCGGCGTGTTCTAACCCACCAGAATACCGCCCCGGCAGGTGGGCATAGTTCCGGACAAGAATCTGCGTTCGCCGATTGAAGGGATACGGGACGTACGGAACGAAGTTCTGGATGAGGCGGTTCGCCAGATCCCGGGTCCAGACACACCGCTCGACAGGATCGAGGGGTAGTCGGTCAGTTTCTGGTTTGCCCGTCACTCTCTCGTCACCGCGCACAATAAGGAATGCGAGAGGCCGCAAGTGAAGTAAAAGGCTTTAAGAGAGGTGGTATACTCGCGCATCATGGCGGTTGAGCAAGAGTTTGCGTCTGATGTGAGCGAAGTGGCGGAGCCGGAGATTGAACGGGCCGAAAGCTCGGAGAAGGCACCCGAGAAAGAGCCGGACGAGAGTGCCGCGTCGGAAGACGACAGGGGCGAAGCGGGCTGCCCGATCAGGATGGGCGAATTCGGCGACGTTAGATGTGGGCGCAAATTCCACGCTGCTCCAGACGGGCTAGACGAGAAATCCGTATGCCTGATGCATTCGAGGGATCCGAACAAGCAGTCGGGCCCGCTCTTCAAGGAATTCTGGTTGGAGTTTGAGAGGATTCTGAAGGCCGCAGGGGAGGGCGCGGCTCACTTCGAGCGCTTTGTCTTTCCTCAACTCGATTTCAGCAAAAGGGAATTCCAAGCGATTTGCCGGTTTGATTGTGCGACCTTCACGCAGAACGCAAACTTCTTCAAGGCGACCTTCACGAAGGACACAGATTTCACCGGAGCGACTTTCACGCAGTACGCATACTTCTGGAATGCGACCTTCACGCAGGCAGCGAACTTCCTCAGAGCGACCTTCACGCTGGACGCAAACTTTTCGGATGCGACCTTCACGCGGGACGCAAACTTCTTCGCAGCGACCTTCACCCAAGCGGCAAGTTTTGTGGATACGACATTTCACGGAACGGCCGATTGGAGGAAATGCAAGTTCCTCAATCAAGCAGAATTTCGGCAAACGAAGTTTGAGCCTCTGGTTGAAGGACAGCCCAGCGCCGCGTTTGCGCTGGCGAGCTTCTCCAAGCCCGGCGAGATCGTCTTCGACGACGTCGATCTGAGCCGCGTTCTCTTCCACAATTGCGATGTGAGTCAGGCCTTGTTTACCTCATCCGTGCGATGGGCAAAACGGGAAGGCAACCGTGGGCTTGCGGTCTTTGAAGAGACGATTGACCTCGGACAGCAGGCCACGAAGGGATTGCAGAGAAACGGGCAGCGCGACTACCGTGCCGTGGAGCAGATTTACCACCAACTGAAGAAGAACTATGATGCGCGATTGGATTACTGGACGGCCAATGAGTTTCATTTCGGTGAGATGGAGATGAAGCGGCTGGCTGGGCCGACGGATGGACCACTTCTGTGGCTGCATCGCAACCTGAGTTTTGTGGCCTGGTACCGGTGGGCGAGCGACTACGGGAACAGTTATGGGAAGCCGGCGTTGTGGCTGCTTTTTCTCATCCTTTTCTTGTTTCCAGCTTTGTTTCCTCTTCATGGAGTTGGATTGAAGCGGCAAGGGGACAAGCAAGCAGAGACCTACGATTCGAGATGGGATTTTCAAAAGGGCTATGGAGAGAATCTGTGGCTAGAGGCGCGGTTGTTTGGCAAGAGCGCGATCACATCAATCGATACGGCTACCTTTCAGAGAAACGCTGATTACACGCCAGCCTTTCCGTGGGGGCACGTTCTGGCGATCTTTGAAACATTGCTGACTTCAACACTCTTTGCGCTGTTTCTGCTGGCGATCCGGCGGCAGTTCAGGCGGTAGGGCTCCGGATGGATTGTCGACAACCCTGAATCCGCCCAGCCAAGCGATGACATTTGAAGATCGATTCCCCCCCGGCTAGCAGCCCTTACGCCGCCTTCGCCGCCACCGCTTCCGGCCTAGTCACCGGCTGCCTCGCCGCCAACCAGATCAGCACAATCCCCGCAATCACACAACCGGCGCTGGCCAACTGCGCATTCGTTAATCCCCACAGAATCCTCGGGTTGCGCCGGATAAACTCAATCAGAAAGCGAGCCGTTCCGCTCAGCAGCAGATACTCGCCTATGATCGCGCCCCTGCCCCGCTGCTTACCACCGCGCCACCACAGCCACGCGCCGATCGCGAACTCCGCGGCCATCTCATAAAGCGGTGTCGGATGCACCCGCACAAACGGCGGCGTAGGGTCGATGCCGTGCGGAAAGCTCATGCCCCAGGGCAGTTTGGTCGCGATGCCGTAGCATCCGTCGCCGGAGAGAAAGCAGCCGAAGCGCCCGATCCCGTGGCCGATGGCCGCCGCCGGAGCGGCCAGGTCCAGTGTCCGCAGCCCGCCGATCTTTGCCCGCCACCCCATAAACACCAGTGCGATGATGGCAAAGACCACTGCGCCGTACCAGGCAAAACCGGCCGGGTCCCACAGCACCCGCCAGCCCATCTCGCGAAACTCGATCGGGGTGTCGATGACATGCCACAGTTTGGATCCCACAATGGCCGCCACCACGGCAATAGCCACCATGCCCACCGCGTCCGCCTCGATGTGCGCGCGCCGGAAGCCCCGGTCCAGGATAAAAGCGCCCACCACGGCAGCCACCCATATCGTCAGCCCGTAGGTTGCCAGGTTCAGATGCCAGAAATACAAATTGAGGTGCAAATAAGGCAACATATCTCGTTAAGTATAGACGCCCGGCCGCCCGAACGTCGCGCCCAACCCCCCGCTCCGCATTTGCCCGGTCCGCATGTGTCCGCGTTGCGATTTTTCACAGGGCACTTGCCTGCCGGGCCTGCATTCGCGCCATACTGTTTGCATGGCTACCGTCCCCTCCCCGGGCCTTCAGGTCCTCTATACCCGTGAGCAGATCGCCGAACGCGTCGCCGAGTTGGGCGCCCGGATTACCCGCGACCTGAACGGCGAAAAACTGGTCATGGTCGGCGTGCTCAAGGGCGCCGCGCCCTTTCTCGCCGACCTGGCGCGCTCCATACAAGCCGACGCCACCTTCGACTTTGTCGCCACCTCCAGCTACGGCAAGGGGCAGCGCACCTCCGGCGCGGTCCGGCTCACCAAGGACCTCGATGAGTCCATAGAGGGCAAGAACGTCCTCATCGTCGAGGACATTCTCGACACCGGCCTCACCCTCGCCTACCTGCGCAAGCTTTTATTGCAGCAGCGCCCCAAGACTCTGCGCATCGTCACTCTGCTCGACAAACCCTCCCGCCGCATCGAAAAAATCGAGGCCGACTACGTGGGCTTCTCCATTCCCAATCTTTTTGTCATCGGTTACGGCATGGATTACGCCGAACGCTATCGCAACCTCCCCGACATCTGCCTGATGACCCCCGACCATCCCGAGTAGCGCTGGAGATATATCCCATGGCCGGCCATCGAAAATTCGCTTGTCGCAATGGCATAATGGAACGAATGGAAATTGAACTCTGAGTACCCTGTTGGTTTAGAGGTGTTTGATGGCAGGCAGTCTTGAGTCGCCGGCGCGGGAAGCGAAAGCCGGCCAAATCGCGCCGTTGTGGCACTCTCTGGGCCTGCTGATCATCCTGCTGGCATTTGTCTGGGGCACTTTCAGATGGCAAAGCCACAGCCTGGCAGCCGGCGAACAGCACCAGGGAAACGTACTCCACTATCTCATCGTTATCGTCTCTGAGTGGGCGATGGCTCTTTATATCTGGCTTGGCGGACTGATCCCAGGCGCAACCCGGCTGCGCGACATCATAGGCGGACGCTGGACCAACATCAAACAAGTGTTGCGCGACATCGCTATTGCCGCGGCGTTTTGGATTGTATTTGTCGCGGTGGGGGAACTCGGCGGTCTTGTGCTGCGGCCCAGCCATGCCGGATCCCTCGAATTCGTTAACCCGCTTGGAGCAACTGAAGTTACTCTCTGGGTCATTATGTCGATGACCGCTGGTTTTTGTGAGGAGTTGGTGTTTCGCGGCTACTTGCAAAGGCAATTCCTGGCTTTGACGGGAAGCGCCACGCTCGCTGTGCTGGCTCAGGCCGTTTTGTTCGGCATCGTCCACTGGTACCAGGGGGTCAAGCTGGTGATCTTGATTTCGGTGCTGGGGTTGCTCTATGGAATCCTCGCGCAATGGCGCAAGAGCCTGCGGCCGGGAATCATCTCGCATGCATGGTCGGACGTCATCAATGTAATCCCCACCCCATTCCGGTGAGTTGCCGCGACCGGGAAGCGCGCACCTTCGTCGAATTGACCGGCGATTGCTGTTGAGGCCGATCACCGGGTCATTTGGCCCGGCCCTCCGCAAAGCTCTATACTCATCTCCCGTAGACTGCCCGGCGAGCCGGCCTTTCAGAGCGGCATCATCCCCCAAGGAGCTTCCCCATGGCTGTACTGACTCCCCTCAACGAAGCGGACCTCGATTTCGACAACGGCAGCTTCGATTCCGCCGCCTTCACCGCGCACGCGCTGTCCAGTTGGCAAACGCTGGCCGCCGTTATCGACCACACCCTGCTCAAGCCCGAAGCCACCCGCGAACAGGTCGAAAGCCTCTGCCACGAGGCCATCCGCTACCGCTTTGCCTGTGCCATGGTCAACCCCGTCTGGGTCTCCACCGCGGTTTCCGTCCTCTCCGGCGCCGGCGTTCCCGTGGGCGTCGTCATCGGCTTTCCCCTGGGCGCTTCCCTGGTCTCCACCCTGCGCCAGGAAGCCGCCGCTCTCACCCGCCTGGGCGCGCGCGAGCTGGACATGGTCTTGCCCCTGGGCCAGCTCAAAAGCGGCAACCATCACGCCGTCCACCAAACCATTCACGCCGTCGCCGCCGTCGCCCATCATCACGGCGCCCTGCTCAAGGTCATCCTTGAGACCGCCCTGCTCACCGTGGAAGAAAAACTGCGCGCCGCGGAGATCGCCATCCAGGCCGGCGCCGACTTCCTCAAGACCTCCACAGGCTTCGCCTCCGGTGGCGCAACCCCGGCCGACGTGGCCCTGCTCCGCGGCGTAGCCGGCGCCCGTTCCGGCGTCAAAGCCTCCGGCGGCATCCGCACCCTCGCCCAGGTCCGCGCCCTTCTCGAAGCCGGCGCCAACCGCATCGGCGCCTCCGCCTCCGTCGCCATCGTCCGCGAGCTGGGAGCCGAGTAAAAAGCAAACGATCAGGGATTAGGAATGATCAGGGTAGTGGTGCAGTTTCGTTTTCGACAAGTCACTTGACAAACCGGCGGAACCGGCATTTACTGCTATGCGACAGTGTAATGCTGTGCGGCAGTGCTTTCGGCGCAAACGCCACTTGCTCCCGTCATTTGAGCGATTGTTTGCGTAAGCGCGCACATTCGCTCCCAGGGAGCCAGCGCTGGTCCTAGTCACGGTTCATTGAATCAACCAGACAACATTGAGAATCGCGGAGATACGTATGAAAACCCCCAGTTCATCTGCAAGCTCTTTTGCATCAAATTCCTCACCATCTGCGCCCAGGCCGCTCTTCCGGGCAGCTTTGGTTACGCTCGCATCGCTCGCAATCGCGTCGATAACTCCCTGGGGATGGGCGCAAACCGCCAATCGAGTCACGCAGGATGTCGATGCCGCCCAGATACAGGCGCTGCCCAATCATCATCCGCAGTGGGCCACCGCAAGCAACGATGCGGGCCTGGCGCCGCCTAAGCTCGTGCTGGATCAAATGACGATCGTTCTGTCGCGATCGCCGGAGCAGGAGTCGGCCTTCGAGAAGTTGCTCGCAGACCAGCAAAACCCCGCTTCGCCGGACTACCATCGCTGGCTCACTCCCGCCGAGGTTGGGGAGCGCTTCGGACTCTCCGAGCAGGATATCGAAAGCGTGACCGGCTGGTTGCAGTCGCAGGGGCTGCACGTCAACTGGGTCTCGCCGAGCCGGATCTTTATCGGATTCGGCGGCACAGCGGCGGATATGGGCCGGGCATTTCAGACAGAGTTCCATTACTACAACGTGAATGGCGAGCGGCGCTTCTCGGTTTCTTCCGACCCCATGATCCCGGCAGCTTTGGTCCCGGTGATCAAAGCCATTCGCGGCCTGTACACCATTGATGAGCGTCCGGCTCACCACGTGATCGCGGTGCAATCGGATTCTCCGCAAATGACTATTACTTCCGGCTCAACCACATACCACTTCCTTGCCCCCGCGGATTTCGACACCATCTACGATGTCCCATCCAGTCTCACTGGCGCCGGCGTGACCATCGGCATTGTGAGCTGGTCGCGAACGGATTTTGCCGATTTCAGCAACTTCCGCTCCTTGACTGGGTCCACCTTTCCCAATCCAACGGAAATCATCCCCACTGCCTACGGAGGCATTGACCCGGGCGCCGCGTGTACCACTACAACCTGCGGAGCTACCGCCCTCGGAGGACAGGGCGAGGCAACGCTGGATGTGCTGCGGGCAGGCAGCGTGGCTCCGGGCGCCACTCTCTTGCTGGTGGTTTCAGCCCCTTCTAACCCTATCTCCACGAACAACGATGGCATCGGCGCGGACGCGCAGTATCTGGTGGAAACCACACCGGTTCCCGCGCAGGTGATGAACATCAGCTTCGGAAATTGCGAGTCGTCAGGCGGCGCGTCCGGCGTTGCCTTCTGGAACACGCTGTTTCAGCAGGCCGCCGGGGAGGGAGTCTCGGTCTTCGTTTCCTCCGGCGATTCCGGCGCCTCCGGGTGCGACCCCAGCTTTACGACGCCGCCTGCGAGCCCCGATCCCAACAGCCCGAATTACATCTGCTCCTCCAGCTATGCCACATGCGCCGGCGGAACCGAGTTCAACGACACCAGCAACCCCTCAACCTACTGGAGTTCCAGTAATAACTCCAGTACCCTCGCCTCGGCCCTCAGCTACATCCCAGAGGGCGCCTGGAACGAGCCGCTGAACTCAAGCTCTAACACGCAAGCGGCCTCCTCCGGCGGCGGAGTGAGCTCCGTCATCCCCACCCCAAGCTGGCAGACGGGAACCGGCGTGCCTACGGCGAGGGCCGGACGCTACACGCCGGACATTGCCTTCTCAGCCTCCGCTCACAATGGCTATTTCGCCTGCTTCGCTGCCGGCGGAGGCAGTTGTGTCAGCTCAGGCGGCACATATCATTTTTCGGTCTTCACCGGCACCTCGGCGGCGGCTCCCGGCATGGCGGGCGTGGCAGCGCTGCTCGATCAGAAACTTTCAGGCGCGCAAGGCAATCTCAACCCGGGACTCTACGCAACGGCGGCAAGTTTTCCGGCCGCGTTCCACGACGTAACGGTCGCCACCAGCGGTGTGAGCCCCTGCGTCAGCACTACTCCCAGCATATGCAACAACAGCATTCCCTCGCCAACCGGGCTGGCCGGCGGCCAGGCGGGTTATCTGGTGACGACCGGATATGACGAGGTAACCGGGCTCGGATCGCTGGACGTGACGAACTTCATTGACAACTACGTCACAGCCGCCCCGGCGGCCACCACAGGTTCGGCCTCCGCGATCACCTACAGCGCCGCCACGCTGGCCGGCACAGTGAACCCCAACGGGGCCGACGCCCACGCCTGGTTCCTGTATGGAACCAGCAGCACCCTCGCCGGAGCCAGCCAGACCACTTCCCAGCTGCTTTCTGGAACAACAGCATCCCCGGTCACCGCCAACCTGACTGGATTGACCGCCAGTACGACGTATTATTTCCAGGCCGTGGCCCAGAACAGCATCGGCACGACCAAAGGAGCCATCAACTCCTTCACCACAGCCGCCGTCCCGCTTGCGCCGACAACCACCACAGGTCCGGCCTCCGCTGTAACCGACAACTTGGCCACGCTGAACGGCACGGTGAACCCCAACGGAGCCGACACCCAAGCCTGGTTCCTCTACGGAACCAGCAGCACCCTCGCCGGAGCCAGCCAGACGGCTTCACAGGACCTGGGCTCCGGAACCACAGCATCCCCGGTCACCGCCAACCTGACTGGACTGACCCCCAGCACGACGTATTATTTCCAGGCCGTGGCCCAGAACGCCACCGGCACGACCAAAGGAGCCATCAACAACTTCATCACCCCTGCCCCCCCGTTCACCATTACCGGCACGGCGGTCTCTGTCGCGCCCGGCGCAACCACTGGAAACACCTCGACGATCACCGTGACGCCGCGCACGGGTGGATTTACCGGCACAGTCAACCTCAGTTGCGCCATTAGGCCCATAGCCCCCAGCGATCCGGCGACGTGCGGCATTCCGGCTTCAATTGCGCTCAGCGGCACGGCGGCGCAAACGGCCACGCTGACCGTGTACACCACGGCGGCTACTAGCGCGGCGCTGGTCTATCCCAAGCGCCCCGGAGTTCCCTGGTACGCGGCGGGCGGCGCGACTCTGGCCTGCCTGCTGCTCTTCGGCATCCCGGCGCGGCGGCGTAGCTGGCGGACGATGCTCGGAATGGTGGCGCTTCTGGCAGCCATCTCCAGTGTTGTCCTCGGATGTGGAGGGGGAGGCGGCGGCGGTGGCGGCAATACCGGCACCACGCCGGGCAGCTACGTCATCACCGTAACCGGCACATCAGGAACCGATACGGAAACGGGCACAGTCGCCCTCACCGTGCAATAGCAAGAAACGGCATCAAGCGGCCGCATCCCTTTCCAAGAGATGCGGCCGCAAGTTGCCTGTGCTTGTCTCGCCTCTGAGATCTGGGAATCGTCAGCCGCGGTCTCGTGTGATATGCGACCGTGCTCTGTACAAGAGACGCAATGAAGTCGAGCGTCTGTTTCGCAGGCTCAAGGGCTTCCGGAGAATCTTCTCCAGATTCGAAAAGCCCGATGTTGTCTTCCTCGCCTTCCTTCACTTCGCGCTGATCGTCGAAGCATTGAGGTTAGTGTGATCACGCCCTAGTCTTGCGGGATCGATCTCTCGTCTCCGGATACGGTATCCTGTCGGGAACAACCCAAACATGGCGGCATAGGCCCGAATGCCAACGACAAGCTCGACCGCACAACACGTCCCGCTGCAAAAACTGCCCGAGCTCGATGGGGTCCGTGGCATGGCCATTCTGCTGGTCATCATCTTTCATTTTGGCTTCTATGTGCCCAAGCATATTAACTTCGCTAACGTCTTTTATGTATTGTTTACCGGAACGGGTTGGATGGGCGTCGATCTTTTTTTTGTTCTGTCTGGCTTTCTTATCACCCGTATCCTTTTGAACACCAAACATTCGGTGCATTATTTCAAGTCCTTTTATCTCCGCAGGGCATTGAGGATTCTGCCCGTTTACTATTTGGGAGTCTTCCTGTTCTTCGACTGTCTCTTGCCTCTTGCACATCGTACATCCTTGCCCCTGGCCGGAGTACCTGCTTCAAACTCCCCCGGCGGTCTCGAGCAGTTGTGGTACTGGTTTCATCTGTCTAATTGGCAGTCGGCTTGGGGACTTTATTCCCTCACGCCTATAGGACATTTTTGGTCCCTCGCGATCGAGGAACAGTTTTATTTTGTATGGCCGTTGGTGGTCTTGCTTTGCAGTGAGTATTCCCTCACGGTGGTTTGTATAGTCCTGATCCTCGTCTCGGCGGGCCTTCGCTGCCTCCCGCTCTGCCAGGCCATTCAAGTCATGCACCCCGAGTTCATCTACAGATTGACGCCCTTTCGGATTGAGCCGCTGCTCTTTGGAGCGATCCTGGCCATTGCGGAGACGCGACGACTGTTAGGAGAGAGCGCAAGGCGATGGGGGCCGCTTCTGTTTGCGATTGGATGCATCGGCATAATCGGGGCGATTCTCATCTCCGGTTCGCCTCTCTATTACTCAAGATCGATGAGCACGTTTGGCTTGACCGCGGTTGCCATCACTTGCTCTTCAATCGTGCTCTTTGGCATCTGGAACTCGGGATCCGCACTCTTGGGGTCGAGGATTCTTAGAAGTCCTATCCTGACGCAATGTGGCAAGTACAGTTATGCAATGTACATCTTCCAGACGCCATTTCAGTATTTGCTGCCACTGGAGACCTTTTCTCGTTTTGTTCCGTACCTGGACGGGTTCTTGGCCTCAATACTCTCAATCCTAGTCGGAATCGGCTTATCCTATGCTGCCGCTCGCTGTTCCTGGGCGCTCATAGAACAGCGATTCCTGAGATTGAAAGGTCGCTTTCCAGCGGACTAGGGCTTGTTCACACTAACCTCAATTCTTCGACGATCAGCGCAAAGTGAAGGAAGGCGAGGAAGACAACATCGAGCTTTTCGAATCTGGAGAAGATTCTCCGGAAGCCGTTGAGTCTGCGAAACAGACGCTCGATTTCATTGCGTTTTTTGTACAGGGCGCGGCCGTATTCCCACGGGGTGATGCGGCTGGACTTGGGCGGAACTACTGGAATCATGCCCAGATCGAGCACCAGTTGTCTGCTTTCATCGCCTTCATTAGCGCGAACCATCAGCAGGGGAAGGCCTTTGGGCATCGCTCCCAACTCTCTGAGCAGAGCGCGGCCGGCCGCGGCATCGTAATCGTTGCCCGGAGACAACGAAAAGGCTATGGCCGTTCGAGCATCCATGGAATTCCTCGGTTCCCATCATCAGTTTCTTCTCTATTGCTCGGGAATTCCAAGACTTGAGTGGGTGAAGACCCGGCTGAGCAATGACGGCTGGCATCTCATCCCGATAAGCAGCTCGGGCAAGGAAGTTCTGTATCAGGTTGACCGGCCGTAGCAATTGTTAAACTTGAAACAGCCCCCCACACCCTGGAGCCGACTTGCACACAGAACGCCTCATCCGCCCCGCACGCAACGTCTACGGAAGCCTGCGCCTGCCCGGCGACAAGTCCATCAGCCATCGCTACGCCATGCTCGGCGCCTTCGCCGAAGGCGTCTCCCGCTTCACCAACTTCTCCACCGGCGCCGACTGTGCCTCGACCTTATCCTGCATGCAAGCCCTTGGCGCTAAGGTCAATAGAATCAAGGAAAGTGAAGTCGAAGTCAGCGGTGTCGCCGGCTGCGTAATCCCCGCCAATCACCCCCTCGACTGCGGCAACTCCGGCTCCACCATGCGCATGATCTCCGGCCTCTTGGCGCCCCAGCAAGGCAGCTTTACCCTGGTTGGTGACGCCTCGCTCTCCCGCCGGCCCATGGAGCGCATCCGCAAACCCCTGGAATCCATGGGCGCAAAGCTCACCCTCACCGACGGCCACGCACCCCTGACCATCCACGGCTCCCCGCTCCAGCCCGTCGATTACACCACCCCCGTTCCCAGCGCCCAGGTAAAAACCTGCGTCCTTTTGGCTGGCCTTCAAACCCCAGGCAACACCAAAGTGCGAGAAGCCGTCCGCACCCGCGATCACAGCGAACTGGCACTTCGCGCCTTCGGCGCCACGCTCACCCGCACCCTCGACTCGGTCTCCATCTCCGGCCCGCAATCCCTCCACGCCATTGACGCCGCCGTCCCCGGCGACATCTCCTCCGCCGCTTTCTTCCTCTGCGCCGCGGCTCTCTTTCCCGGCTCTAGCCTTGTGCTTGATTCGCTGGGACTTAACCCTACCCGCGCCACGCTCCTCGACGTGCTCACCGCTCTCGGCGCGCGCATCG
The DNA here is from genome assembly GCA_052326045.1 of Occallatibacter sp. Lineage (GTDB taxonomy): Bacteria > Acidobacteriota > Terriglobia > Terriglobales > Acidobacteriaceae > Telmatobacter. The sequence continues at coordinate 45,749 of JBKQRH010000060.1, forward strand.
CTGTCCTCAATCTCGAAGAAAAGAATTCTGAACTGGTGGGCACGGTCCAGGTCTCCGCTCCACCCCAGGGCCTTGGATCGACAGAAGTCAGCGGTGCCCTCGCCGCCCAGCTCATTGACGAGTTGCCGGTGCTGGCGGCCATCGCCCCCTACACCGGCGGCGGCATCCGCATCCGCGACGCTGAAGAACTCCGCGTCAAGGAGTCCGACCGCATCGCCCTGATTGTAAAGAATTTGCGCGCCATGGGCGCAGAAGTTACCGAATTCGAGGACGGCCTCGACGTTCCCGGCGGCCAGACCCTCCACGGCGCTGCCATCGACTCCGGCGGCGACCACCGCATCGCCATGGCATTCAGCGTGGCCGCTCTGCGAGCCCAAGGCGAGACGTTGATTCAGGGCGCAGAATCCGCCGCCATCAGCTTCCCAGAGTTCTTCAATCTCCTCGACCTAGTCGCGGAGCGGTAACCGAATGCAGCCTCAATGGTGCTGAAAAGAAAAGGCCTGCCTAGCATGAAAGCTCGACAGGCCTTGGCTGTGCCTCGATGCCGCGGGCTTACCGCGACGCCGGTGAAGTCGTCGAAGGTTCCTTGCCCGTCTTGGCAGGCTCCAGTCCGGGCACCACGGGCGTCGTCCTCACATCGCCGGTAGTGGCCTCGCCCAGGTTGATGCCGTAGTGCTGCAGGGTCGTAGCCAGCATTTGATACAGGCCCGCGCGATCCTTGGCATAGTTCGCCTGGGCCGCGATCAGAGTATCCTCCGCCGAGGCCAGGTTGCGCTGCTGCTGCAAGACAAGCGCCGTGGTGGACGCGCCCAGCCGCAGCTTCTTCTGTTCCGCGTCCAGGCTTTGCCGGTTATAGTCCCTGGCGGCGAGGTCGGCCTCAACCTGCGCCCGGTCGTTGGTCAACGCGAACTGCTGATTCACAACCTGCATGCGGATTTGTGTGTAGAGCTGCTCCAGCCGCAGCTCTGCCTGGCGGTATTCGAGCAGCGAACGCGCCTGTTGCGCCTGCGCCGGCCGGTTGCGGATGGGAATCGTGAGGTTGAAGCCGGCGCCCTTGTCGGGCGCTGTGTTGTTGAAGAGGTTCTGCACGACCGTCCCATAACTGGTGGTTGGGTAGGTGCCCGGGGGAACCGGGACTCCAGGATTAAGAAAGTTTTCAACGTCCGGGTTTTGCGAACCACCCAGGGCGCTGGAGTCATAAAAGCCGTAGACATCGAGCGTCGGCAGCAGCGCATTGCGCGCGCCCCGCAGGGTGATTTCGTTCACTTTCAGCTGCAGCGCCGCCTGCTCCAACTCCGGCCGCTGCTTGAAGGCCAGCTGCACCAGGTCCTCCACCGGCTGCTTCTCCTCGGGAATCTCCTCGATGCTCACGCGGTCGGTAGGGATAACCGCCGCGGCCGAAAGCGCCGCATCGTTCAGGTTGCGCGCGATGGCCTGTTTCATGATCTGCTGCTGGTAATTCAGGGCCAGCTGCGAGCTGATGAGGGACTGCTTGTCTAGAGCCACGGATTGGTCGGCGTTCAGTACGTCGAGCGGCGCCATGGTGCCGATCTCCAGCTGCTTGCGGTTGTCGCTCGCCACCTTGCTGCTCTGTTCCAGCGCGCGCTCCTTGGCCTGTACATTCTCATAGGCCTGCACCAGCCCCCAATAGATGTTTTCAATCTGGTTGACCGTGTACAGAATCTGTTGCCGGAACGAAGAGTCTGTAATCCGGCGGTTGTCGATGGCCTGGTACATGAAGCGCTTGTTCACCCAGATGCCGGCGCCCTGCAACAGGTGCTGCGTCACTTTGGCGTTGAATGTGGAACTCAACTGCGGGCTATAGTCGCTGAAGGGGTTGTTGGTCGTGATGCGTTGGTTGTTAAACGACGCAGTCAGCGCGGTTCCGGTCACAAAACCCTGGTTGTACGTGAAGTTGTATTGGTTGGTGTTGGTGGTCAATGAGGACAATCCGCCGGAGAACAGCGTATTGGACTGCGGCGCTGTGGCCCGCTCCAACTGAGCAGTGCCGGTGACTGAAGGATCGAGGTTCTCCGGCGCGGGGCCGGCGCCCTGGGTGGTCTGCACCAGGCCGGCAACGCCAGAGGCGCCGCCGCCGGAGCCTACGCTCGTGCCGCCCGGACCGCCCCCGGCGGTCACCGTGGAGGAGGAACCGGTCAGCGTGTTGCTGACGACGCCCGTGCTCACGCCCAGCGGCACCTGTCCGGCGCGCGAACGCAGTATATCGGTGTCCGCAATATCTAGGTTGTAGCGGGCAATGGCAATGTCGTAGTTGTTCTCCAGCGCCAGCGCCAGCGCGTCGGAAAGGCTCAGGTAAATCTTGCCCTCCTTCACCAGGTCGCCCAGGCGCACGGAATTCGCAAAGCTGGCCTTGGGTATGGTTGTGGGCCGGTACGCGCTGATCGGGTCGCCAATCATCCGCCCTGCGGGCTTCGAAAAATCGCGCGCTGACGAACGCAGCTTCAACGGCTCCGTCAGCACGGGCGCCGGCGCCGCAGGCAACGCGGACGCGGCTGTGTCCGGGGCTTTAGCCCCAGCCCCAATCTGCTGGGCAAATCCTGAAGGCGCTCCCAACATCAATATCAGCACCGCCGCCGCTATCGCGCGCAGCCCTTTGCTTGCCTGCCCGCGAACTTTGCGCGCGGCCTTCTCCTGCTGCTCAAACACACGTTTACCGTACAAATGCATGGTTCCTCTCCACTGAATGCTGAGGCATGTGGGGTGCCATTCTTCAAGACGCCCGGAGAGCCTCTCCGGACGCAATTTTGTGACTCGCTAGGACGATTTTCGCTTCCAGCCCACTCTCCAGGCTCATCTGGCAATACGTGCGCGGCGCCCGGCTGGTTCCCGTAAGTCCGTTCCCTGCATCCCGATCTTCACCATTCCCGGCAACCTGACCGTCAGCGCATGCGGAAAGCTGAGTATATCCCACGTGCACTCTCCACTCCGGTAACCGTCGCTGTCGGGTAACCTGTGATCTGGGGGCCTGTGACTGATTTCGCCCAACCCGTTCCCAACCCGCAAACCTGGAAGCTCACCCTGGCCTACGATGGCACGGACTTCCGGGGCTGGCAGGTGCAGCCCGGAGAACCCACCATCCAGGGTGAGCTTCGGGCGGCCTTGCGCCGCGTCACTGGTGAAGCCCCTTTACCGCAAGGCTCAGGACGCACCGACGCCGGCGTCCACGCCCTCGGCCAGGTAGCCAGCTTTTCGCTGCAGGCCCCCATTCCTCCTGGAAATCTGCAACGCGCCCTCAACCGGACCTTGCCCCCATCCATCCGCATCCTGGAGGCGAGAACGGTGGCAGGCGCCTTTCATGCGCGGCACTCGGCGGTGGCCAAGACCTACGAGTATCGCGTTTTCCGTGAACTGCTTTGCCCCCCTTTTCTGGCCCGGTATGTCTTCGCCTGCCCTTGGCCAATGGACGTGGAAGCCCTGCAAAGGTCAGCCCGGCTATTTGAAGGCCAGCACGACTTCCTCAGCTTTGCCGCCGCCGATCCTGACCTGGCCAGCCGCCATGCCCTGGACTCGAAGCCAGACCAAAGGATAAAAGTGCCCCCGGCACCGCCCACAGTGGCGCCGCCGCCGATAGAAGCCGTGCGAACCATCTTCTCCTCGGCGTGGGAGCGGCAGAAGACCCAGGCCGGCGATCTCCTGGTCTACCGCGTACGCGGCAACGGCTTTCTGCACCACATGGTCCGCAACCTGGTGGGAACCATGCTCGATGTGGGCCGCGGCCATTTCAACATCGAAGAGATCCCTGCAATCATCGCCGCCCGCTCCCGCGCCGCAGCCGGCCCCACCGCCCCGGCGCGAGGGCTGTTCCTGCATTCGGTCGAGTACCCGCTCGCCGAAGATTTGCCCATCGGCGACTGATTTACCACTGGCAGAACCAGCACTCCGCCTTCGCGCACACCGCCCCTGCTACCCTGAAACCATCCGTATGGCGATTTCCCCTCGCAACTCGGCCTTCTCCCGCGTAACGGCGCTTGCCGCGCAGCAGCCAGTCCACGCCGCCTTCGCCTGGATGCACGGAAATCCAAAGCGGATCATGGACTGGCAGGCGCAGTTGGTGGCCATTCCCGCTCCGCCCTTCGGCGAACAGGCCCGCTCCGAGTGGCTCGCGGCTCGCTTCTCCGAGGCCGGTCTCACCCGGGTGCATACCGACGCCGCCGGCAACGTCTGCGCATTCCTGCCCGCCGCAAAGCTGCCGCCCGAAAGCACCGGCCCCGTCGTCGTGCTATCAGCTCACCTCGATACCGTCTTTCCCGCCGGCATGCCGCTAAACCCGGTCGTGGACGGCGACCGCCTGGATGCGCCCGGCGCTTGCGATAACGGCGCTGGAGTCGTGGGATTGTTGACCATCGCTCATGCGCTGGTTCAGGCTCGGGCCGAACTTCCCGCGCCGCTCATCTTTTTAGGCAATGTGGGCGAAGAAGGCGAAGGCGACCTGCGCGGCGTGCGCCACTTCTACAGTCAAAGCGCGCTCGCCGGCCGCATCGCCGCCCATATTGTTCTGGATGGCCCCGGCGCGGACTCGGCCGTGACCCAGGCCCTCGGCAGCCGCCGTTTCCAGGTCACCATCACCGGCCCCGGCGGCCACAGCTTTACCGACGCGGGCACTCCCAACCCCATCGCCGCTCTGGCTTCCGCGCTCGCCGTCCTGGCCCGGACCCAGCTGCCGGAAGAGCCTCGCGCCATCCTCAACCTGGGCACCATTCATGGCGGCACCAGCGTCAACTCGATCCCCGAGAGCGCCCAGGCCTCCATCGACTTCCGTTCCACCAGCCCCGAGCAGCTTCTCAGCCTCGAAGTCGCGCTGCACCGCGCCGTCGAAGATGCAGTCGAGTACTGCAACGCACAGGCAAAATCCAATGCTGCGTACAACCGGGGCCTGCTGGCCTACACCATCGGCAAGATCGGCGACCGTCCCGCCGCCCAGTTGCCCGCCGACTCCCCGCTGCTCGAAACCCTCCGCGCCGTGGACCGCCATCTGGGCCTCCACTCCGACCTTCGCCTGGGCTCGACCGATGCTAATATCCCGCTCTCGCTGGGCGTTCCCGCTTTGTCCATCGGCGCGGGCGGCGAGGGCGGAGGCGCCCATACCCAGGCCGAGTGGTATTCCGCCAGGGATCGCGAAGCGGGCCTGCGCCGGGTGCTGCTGCTGACCTTGGCCATGATCGAATGGGCCGCCGAACAGTAGTCCTCTACACTCCGCCCATGCGCATCTTTTCTGCCCGCTCGCGCGGCCCCTCTGCGACTCTTTCCGCTCGCCAACGTCTATACGGATGGATGGTCTTCTTCTCGCCGTGCCCAGTGAGCATGCCCAGGGAGCCACCCAGCCTGACGGGTTTGCCCGCTGCTGGCTATACTGTTATTTGCTGTGTTCAACATTGCCAGCCGCAAGGCTGGCCACCGGATGAGGTCATCGAAATCTATGAAATCGCTCTTCGAACGGCTACGTTCGCGCCGTCTCGCTTCCACATTTGTCTTGCTTGCCACCCTCTCGGCCGCCATTGTGGCCGGTTCCTTTGCCGCTCACGGGGTCCGCGGACAGGAGAAGCAGAACGACAGCGCCGACGCCACTCCCCTCAAAGTCGTCAATTCCACCCTTCCGCCCAATGAATTTGTCAAAATCGCCCGCCAGGTAGGGCCGGCCGTGGTAAACATCAACACCCGCATCCTCCCCAAGCAGGCCGAAAACAAGGGCCGCCGTAATTTCCGCGGCCGCGTTCAGCCCCTGCCCCAGAATCCCGGCGACGATGACCAGGGCCAGGATCAGCAGCAGGGACAGGACAACTTCCAGGACTTCTTCAACCGCTTCTTCGGCGGCCAGACACCTGGTTTCAACGGCCAGATTCCCATGCCTT
>JBKQRH010000061.1:0-3533 GCA_052326045.1 Occallatibacter sp.
GAAAGACACATTGGCGGAGCTGCTGACTGCGTAAAAGCGGCGGCGAGCCGCCGCACTCCAAGGTGCCTGGTCTCGTCCCGCGCTTGTGGCCTGCCCAAAAAAGGCGGGCCCTAGACAGGCAAGAGAAACCCACGAATGTTGTCAAGACTCTGGGGCGGCGCTGAGGGATTGCCAGGCGCGGAAGAGTTCTCCGACGCTCCAGGCTTGCGCAATGCATCCAGCGGCGGGGAAGGGCGGATCGCCGCCAAATATTTCTGCAATCGTGCCCAGGCCGGAGGAGTAGATGGTTTGGCCCAGGGGTTCGAGGAAGCTCTGGGCTGCCGCGCGGTCTTTGTATACACGGTAGTGTGCCAGCGCAAACGGCCCGAGCAGCCAACCCCACACCGTTCCCTGATGATAGGCGGAATCGCGCTCCCGGGGACTGCCCGCATACTCGCCCTTGTAGGACGGTTCGGAGGGCGCCAGACTGCGCAAGCCGTGCGAAGTGAGCAAATGGCTGGCCACGGCGTCAACCACCGATTTCTGCTGGCGTTCGGAAAGCGGGCTTACGGGAAGCGAGACACTGAAAATCTGGTTGGGCCGCAAGGAGGCGTCGTTTCCCCTGCCCGTTTCATCAATGACGTCGAAGCAGGAATCGCGCTCGGGATTCCAGAATTTCTGGAAATTCCGCGCGGCCTTCTCCGCGAGTTTTTCGTAGCCCTCGCCGGGGCGCACCAGCAAGCGCGCAAAGTCCGCCATCGTGTGCAGCGCATTGATCCACAGCGCATTGATTTCCACGGGCTTGCCAATGCGCGGCGTCACCACCCAGTCTCAGATTTTCGCATCCATCCAGGTGAGCTGCACTTTGGGACTACCCGCAAAAATCAGGGCGTCCGCGGGATCGACCTTGATGTTGTAACGCGTGCCGCACACGTAAGCGTCCACGATTTCGACCAGCGTGGGGTAGAGCTGTTGCACCAACTCCAAGTCCTGCGTGGCGACATAATACTGGCGCACCGCCTCGAAATACCACAAGGCGGCATCGACGGTGTTGTACTGCGGCGGGCCGCTGGAATCCGGGAAATTATTCGGCAGCATTCCTGCGTCGACATACCGCGAAAAGGACTGCAGGATTTTTCGCGCAATTTCCGGGCGCCCCAGCGGGAGGGTCAATCCCGGCAGCGCAATCATGGTGTCGCGGCCCCAATCGCCAAACCAGTGGTAGCCGGCGATGAGGCTCAAGCCCTCCGGGTCCTCCGGCAGGGCGCGGCGGACGACGAATTGATCCGCGGCGAGAACGAGCTGCCAGAGCCACCCGGGTTCCTCCTCCGCGGGCGAGGAGCATGCCTGGTTGTGCTGCTCCTGCCAGGCCTTGAACAATTTCCATTCGTGATTGGATTGCTCGGTACGCGCTTCCCCTCCGTCGAGCGAAGCTGCCTCCGCCGTTGTGAAAACCAGGGTGACACTTTCCTGGGGCACCAGCTCGAAGTGAAACTGAGCCGCCAGCAAGCGGTCCTCGCGGTCGTCAAGGCCACGCGCTTTTTCGGCAGGCAGGAAATAGTCGCGATACCACTCGTGGCGCGGCTGAACGGATGCGCCGGCGCTTTTCAAGTAGAACGGAGTTGCGCCCTCGAAGGCCGTAATTTTCAAGCCGTTCTCGACGGGTTCGACGCTCATGCGCCAATCCCCAGCCTGCGTAGTGAGATGAAAATCGCGGTAGTTCACCAGCACCTTGGCGTCCATTTCCACCGGAGCGCTGCCGCGCACCAGCGTGTATTGCACGCAGGTGGTGTTCTCTCCCTGCTTCATCCACACGCGCTTTTCCAGAAGAGCGTCCGCAAGGGCGTAGCGCCACACGGGCTTGGTGCCTTCAAGGAAAAAACTCTCGATCTGCAGGTAGCCACTCGGGGAAACAAATCCACTGCTCCAGCGGTTGGTGGCGAGGGGAAAGCTGGTTTCAAGGTAGCGCACGCTTTCGTCGAGGCCGGCCACCAAAAGGGTACGGCCGCCCGGGGGTTGCAGCGCGGCAATTAAGAGGCCGTGGTATCGGCGGGTTGCGGTGCCGGCCACTGTTCCCGAGGCGAATCCGCCCAAGCCGTTGGTGACCAGCCACTCGCGGGCTTCCGCGGCATCCAGTTCACCGGACACTTCCCTGCCGAACTGCACTTCCGCCAGGAGCGACACGTTTTATTCTCCGCTTTGTTCGAGGAGTTTGGCGACCAAGCCGGTCCAGCCAGTCTGGTGGCTGGCGCCGATGCCTGCGCCATTGTCCCCATGAAAATACTCGTAGAAGAGAACCAGATCACGCCAGTGGGGATCCTTGTTAAACAAATCGGCCGCACCGGCGAAGGGCCGGCGGCCATCCTTGCCGGGGAGGAATATGCGCGTCAAGCGGCGGGAAATCTCCGCGGCAACCTGCCAGAGATCCGTTTCCTGGCGGGAATGCGTGGGACATTCGACCTTGAAATCCTCACCATAATAATGGTGGTACTTCTGCAGCGACTCGATCAGCAAATAGTTCATGGGAAACCACACCGGCCCGCGCCAGTTGGAATTGCCGCCGAAAATCCCGGTGGTCGACTCGGCGGGTTCGTAGTCCACGCGGCTGATGTGATCGTTCACTTGCACCTCATAGGGATGCTCGAGGTGATAACGGGACAATGCCCGCACGCCATGGGGCGAGAGAAATTCCGTTTCATCTAGCATGCGCCAGAGCACGCGTTTGAGCTGCCTGCGGTTCACCAGAGAAAGCAGGCGGCGCACCCCGCGCGCCGAGCGCTGCGTCATTTCGATGTGTTCCGGCACATCGGGATGGTGGTCGATGAACCATTGCATGCGGCGCTTGAAGCCCGGGAGACGATCGACAATCTCCGGTTCGAGGGTTTCCACGGCAAACAACGGGATGAGCCCAACCATGGACCTGATCTTCAGGAAATGCTCCTTGCCATCCGGCAGGTGCAGCAAATCGTAATAGAAGCCATCTTCGGCGTCCCAGAGCGAGCGCCCGTTGGCGCCGATATCGTTCATCGCGTGGGCGATATGCACGAAGTGCTCGAAGAACTTGCTGGCGACGTCCTCGTAGGCCTGGTCATCCTTCGCCAACTCCAGGGCGATGGCCAGCATGTTCAGGCAGTACATTCCCATCCAACTGGTGCCGTCGGACTGTTCCAAGTGCCCGCCGGTGGGAACCGGGGCCGACCGGTCGAAGAGCCCGATGTTGTCCAGGCCCAGGAATCCACCCTGAAAGATGTTGCGTCCGTCAGGATCTTTGCGGTTCACCCACCAGGTAAAATTCAGCAGCAGCTTGTGAAAGATTCTTTCGAGGAAGGCACGGTCAGCCACGCCCCGGACGCGCCGCTCGATTTTGTAAACACGCCATGCCGCCCAGGCGTGCACGGGAGGATTCACGTCGCCCAAAGCCCACTCATAGGCCGGCAATTGACCATTGGGATGCATGTACCACTCGCGAAGGAGCAGGATCAGTTGGTCTTTGGCGTAGTCCGGATCAACCAACGCCAGAGGGATCGTGTGAAATGCCAAATCCCAGGCGGCGT
>JBKQRH010000062.1:0-18754 GCA_052326045.1 Occallatibacter sp.
AATTCGTTGCAGACCCGCTCCTTAACGATCCCAATACGCTTTGGTACGTTAAGGAATATGGGGGGGGAGTCATGGTTGCTCAATTGGAGCATCTTGGGTCGGTGTTTACCCATCCTGAAGAAGATGCAGATTTGGAGTTTGTAAGCCGGGTTCCCAATCCTTGACTGGCCAATAAAACTGAGTGGCCCATCCTCCGCTTTTTTCTGGCGCAGGGTGGGTTCCCCGCATCTCCGCCGTCCGTCTTCCGTTCCCCGTCCAGCATCGAGAAACCCGACCATGCTTCGCATGGGAATTAGGGGGACACGACGCAGATTTACACGCACGTCTCGATACGGATGCTCAAGCAAATCCACTCGGCAACTCATCCGGCGGCGCAACTCAAGCGCAACTCGGAAGAGCCGGAGGACGCCGTCGAAAGCGCCGTGCTTGCTCAGGATGTTCCAGGCCGGATGTGGCCCGGTGTTCCGGCCTCCACTGCCGAGCAACTGTTCGCCGCTCTTGACGCCGAATCGGACGAAGAAGAACAGGAATAATGTTCTTCTTTTAGTAGCTGCTATAGCTGCTAAAAGGGGGCCGCTTCCGTCACGGAACCGGCCCCCGATGCGTTACAGAATCCCCGCCGATCCGCGCCGCAAGGAAATCCGCAAACGCGCACAAGCCGCGTGCAAACTGTGCGCACTACCGCGCACGGTCCGCAACTCTTCCGTCGTGCGGTCCGCGTGCACTGCCGCGCACGATCCGCAGCACTTCCGCCGTGCAATCTGTGCGCAGTGTCGCGTACAAGCTGCGCTCTTCCGTTGCGCAATGCCGCGCACAATGTCGCGCACAAGCCGGGTACAAACTGTGCGCAATGTCGCGCACCGTACGCAACTCTTCCGTCGCGCAGTCTGTGTGCACTGTCGCGCACAATCCGCTGCCCAATGCAGCGCCTCAAGTCGTACAATCGGATGCAGATGCAACTTGCCTCCATCTCCGCGTTATCGCAACCGCCACTAGCCGCAATGCCGCAGCTAAGCGAAAAACCGCGTCTGGGGTTCGCGACCAAGAAAACAGCATGGAATCCGGGACCGAATGTCTGCAACTTCAGAGTGTCGTTAGGGTTGCAAGTTGTGGTGAATGAAAACGGCATCAGAGAAATCTACAGCGCCAGATACTACAATCCCGCCACCGGAAGATTTCTTTCCAGAGACCCGGAGGATGGAAAAGTCAAAGACCCGGCCTCGCTGCATAAGTATCTGTATGCTGGCGGTAATCCGGTGAATATGATTGACCCAACAGGGCGTGGTGATCTCTTTGAGACAGCTCTGATCGAGGGCGGCTCTAAGCTAAGTACGACAGAGATAGCTGTCAGGGTATATGGTTATGCTATCGCAAAGGCATTTTGCTTTATCGCAGATTACCTCGGGTACATCGCCCAGAATTGGCCTGCAGGCATGCCTGGGCCCGGGGGAATCCCGATGTGGCCTTTTAGATTACCGCCAATCTTTTGCAAGGCATTCGGATTTTAGGGAAGGAGCTAGAGAAGACGATGAAACTCGTTCGATCCGACTCACCGGAAGTAATTAACAGCATCGCCTCGACGAGAGCGCTGGCTTGCGGTGGCTGGTCCGTACTAATTCTCGTTTGCATCGCGAGTGCGCCGGGTCTGCTGATTTTCTTCATTGCGAGTTTAATTGTTCCGGTGCGCGTAGTAGCGTGGCTCGGTGTACCGGTCGTTCTTGCATTGAGCGGATATCTGTTTTGGCGCGGATGGTCCCCTCGCCTGAATTGGGTTATAGCGGGTTGCACTGATCAGGTTTTCGTTCGTCTGTTTGTGCAGCGTGGGTGGGGCCGGGCTGATAGACAAGAGCCGGATGTCATCATACTCGATGCTTCAGAAATTTCTTCGATGTCGATTAAAACTGTCGAAGTGTTTTTGTATGGACCAAAGCCCAAGATTGTTGAATGGTTGGTGATCGAACCTTCCCAGGCGGTCGTAGAGAACTTTTCCAATCAGATTCGTGGATTATTGAATCCAGACAATCCAGGTAAGCAGGTATACGTAATTAATGAAGAGGGACGCCTTATCAGGAATTGGAAATGGTATCGTCCCAATCTACAGATCTTTCTCCAGCAGGTTGCACGGGAATGTCCATCCGTCTTAATCGCCCCCGAAGTACATTCTGAGTTGGATTTGAACAGGATTTGGAATCGAGTTGTGAGTAGTCCGGATGCGCAAGAGCGTCGAATGCTCGTCGAAGCGAAACGCCTTGGATTCGGGTGCGAATGCGTGGGGCTGCTATATCGGCATCAATACATCTTGCATCCGAAGGCTGCGGAATATCTAGCGGAGATTGAGCGAGAGGAAGCCGAGTGCCCCGCCCTTGACCCGCCGCCGAAGTGAGGGTGCCCTGGTGTATCGCTTCCGGGCATCCACTCCGGCAGTTTGGGCTTCAACGCCGACGACCAGCAGAGGTTCCCTCGGAGACCTACGACGCCAACGGCAACACCACCCTGGCTGCCAATGGCAACAGCTACACCTACGACTCCGAAAACCACATGACCTCCGCCACCGGCAACGGCAAGACGATCACCATGGTCTACGACGCCTTCGGCAACCGGGTCTCGAAGACGGTCAACGGCGTCACCACGCGCTACCTGGTCGAGGACGACGTGAACCCCACCGGCCTGCCGCAGGTGTTGGAGGAGAAGGTTGGCGGAGCGGTCCAGCGGGTGTACACTTATGGGTTGCAGCGCATCAGCCAATACCAGTTCTTTGACAACCAATGGACCGCCAGCTTCTACGTCTACGACGGCGCGAGCAGCGTTCGCCAGTTGACCGACTCCAACGGAACGCCGACCGACGAGTACGAGTACGACGCCTACGGCAACTCATTTACTAAGTCCGGCACAACGCCGAACAACTACCTCTACCGCGGCGAACAATACGATTCAGACCTCGGCCTCTACTACCTCCGCGCGCGGTACTATAACCCGGCGACAGGAAGATTCCTGTCCAGAGATCCAGAAGACGGCAAAGTGAAGATTCCAGCGACGCTGCACAAGTACCTCTACGCGGGCGGCGATCCGATAAACCGGATTGATCCGAAGGGGCGCGAGGCAATGTACAATTATTCGTCGATATTGGAAAATGAGACCCCGGAAACACAGCTTGAAATGCGGGCGACGGCTTACACAGTAAGGGTCATACTTTGCGCAGAAGCACTGATCGCTGAATGGACATCAATGGGATGGATGGATGAGGCAGGTTTTGGCATTGATGCAGCGTGGGATGAATGTGAAGAGGCTATGCTCTAGCAGGCTCTCTGTTGCAACATAGGGTACAGTTTAGGGACCGAAATGAAGCGTGAGCTGAAAGACGTTCTGACATCTTTCGGGAGAATCCTCCAGTACGCGGAGCGTCGCGGATGCCGTGACTCACTATCCCGCGCTCTGTGCGAGTTCTACGCTATGAATCACGCTCGTATGATCTGGACCTGCGTAGGCGGTTGTATCCGAGATGAGAAGGTCCATGTCCCTGAGCAGGAGACGGCCGGAAGCACTTTCGGTTCTTCGAACGTGCTTCCGGCATCTGAAGACGCGAGACCTCCGGCACGCCAGCTCCTTTCGGCATTCGCGTCTTGTGACGGGGTTCAGGTCCTCAACGCCTTAGAAGCAATGCGCGTTCTCGCACTTTGTCCCGATCCGGCTCTGCAGTTTCCGAGGATGGAGCGGGCCGCAAGGCAAGTCGAGGGGCGCGCAAAGATGGTGTTTTTCGTTGACCTGTCATTCTTCGCTGTTGAAGCCGAAGACTATGAGAACGCGAAGAAGTACGCGCTAAAAGCTCATGAATTCAACCCGGCAGCATGGGAATTGTATAGCCTCTGCGTGATAGAAGGTCTAGTGTCATTGAGCGCAGGGAGAAAGGACGAAGCGATTGGCTTTCTTCACAAGGCGGCTGATACCTGCTTGGCCGATGTGGAGACTTGCGTGGGGTGCGGTATCAGCCCTGCCAATTTTTTGCTGGCGGAGGCACTCCTAAAATGCGGCGATAGAATCGAGGTGCTGAGGCATCTGTTGGACTGCAGCGCCATATGGCTAACCCTCAGACCCCAGATTAGGGACTGGGTCCGAGTCGTTGAAGAAGGGGGTATGCCCGACTTTACGGCAGGCGGGTCTTGGCGAACAGCCGATGCGCCTGGAGGCAGGCTTGCTACACAGTGCAGGAATGCTCGCATGATAGACGCAGGACAGTATTCTGAAGCGCATCTCATACATCATTCAAGGGACCAGGTGGCAGTCGAGGTTGAGAGACTTCGTGCGAATGTTGTCGTTCCCAGAAGTACCGCCGTGCCAGAGTTCGCCCTAGACCGAAGCCTGCGTGGCGAGTGGCCGGGGAACGAGTAGCGGAAGAAAATCGCGTCTGGCCGGGTAACCCGCCCCTGAAATAGCGAAACAGCATGGGTGGTATACCTCAAACCTCAACCGCCCTTCTCCGTCTCCAAACCAGGCATGGCAAGCCGAGCTATGCTTACTACGCGAACGGCAACGTGGAAACCATCGCCTCCTCCAATGCCAACGGCGCCTCGGTCAGCTCCACCTACGACGAACTCAACCGGCTAAGCTCGGTCACCGATGGCCGCCTGCAGGGCAATCAGACGACGACCTACACCTACGATCCAGCCAGCAACGTCTCCACGGTAAAATATCCCAACGGACTGACCTCCAGCTTCACTTACGACACGCTGAACCGGCTCACCGAGCTCTCCACGCCGCCTGTCGCCGACTACAGGCACACGCTGGGCTTGACCGGCAATCGCACCAATGCGACCGAGCAGAGCGGCCGCATGCTCCAGTGGAGCTATGGAAGATCGAGATTTGTGTTGGTGAACCCCGTTGCGAAGCAACCCGGTCCCCCACCCCATAGCGCGCCGCCCTGGCTCCCACTCACCAGCGGGAGGTACTGCACATCTTCGGGAGTCTAATGGCGCATTGGCGGGGATTCTGGCGCAAATTGCACCAGCAACGGAAGTGAGCACGAGGGCAGTTTATGTCTCCAGTATGTCTCCGGGGCGGGGGCGTTTTCAGAAAGCCGCATAGATATTGGCGATTAACGCGTTTTCCACGTTCTGCATTGGGAAATAGACCTGATTCCAAGACCGTCCAAGGAAATGTAGAAAATGAAACAAACTCCTTTGGTGCCCCTCAATCCGGCCGCGATGACGGCAACGCGTTCCATCGGCAAGGCCCGCAAGCGCGCCCGTGTGCTCACCCCGAAAGAGATTCGCCTGTACCTCCTCACTATCTGCGAATCGAACATGCGGCGGCAATAGCCACCGCCTTGAAGCAGAGTGCCTCGACGATCAGCCGGAAGTTGGCGCGGAACCGGCGGCTTTGCGGCGCGGCGCGCATCGCTGCACCCAAGAACTAAAGAATGCCATCGCGGCCTTCATCGACCACCACAACAACGAGCCAAAACCATTTGTTGGGCACAAAACCGCCGACAAAATCCCCGGCCCTATCGCTCGCTTTTGCACGCGAACTTGATAGCGGTTCCACAATTGCTGCGCCCGAAACCATTGCCCTCCAGCGGCTCGCCGCGGAGAGCCACCTTGCGATGAAAAAAGGCACGTGAATTGTGGAACCGCTCTAAGGACAGGACGGTAAGGGATGGCCGGCTCGCTCTACTTGAACGGCTTTACCACCGCGGGCTGTTCCGTGTCCACATGCCCCACCGAAATCGCGGCGACGTAATAGTTCTCTCCGCGGATGGGGCTGCCGGCCAGCCGCCGCAGCATGGCCAACTGGCCCACATGAGTCAGCGCGTCGGCCACCGGCCCCTGGAACAGCCGTTCGACCGGCGCGCGCAGCGACTCGCCGGAAGCCAAAAACGCGTCAAACGCCTGGAGCGACTCGAAGAACCGATGCTTTTCGGCTCCCCAGGCCAGCGGCTGGGAATTATGCCAGCGCTCCTGCCCAACTGCCATGCTCAGCGCCCAGTCGAAAAGATCGCCCATGTGGGCCAGAATTTGCACCGGCAGGCGCCCGGCTCCGGCAAAACCCGCAAAATGGTCCGGCGCCCCTTCAAGAGCTCGCGCGGCGCGATAGGCCAAGGTTGCCAGCGTGTGGCGCAGCAATTCCCGCTTCTCATCCATAGGGGAACTATAGCGCACACGCGCTCATCGCTGGAAGATTCGTTTCCACGCGCCCGACGGGGCACTGATACAATCTCTTTCATCCAAATGACTTATGAACTTACAGCTTTGGCGGAGGCCGACAGAGCGGCCGTAGCGGCGATCTTCAACCACTTCGTTGAACACAGCTTTGCCGCCTACCCGGACGAGCCTGTCGGCAACGAATTCCTGGACCGCGTACTTGTGTTGAGCAAAGGCTATCCAGCGGTCAGCGTCAAGACAGATGCCGGCGAAGTTGTCGGATTCGGCTTCCTCCGGGCCTTTCACGCCGCCAGCACCTTTCGCCGGACGGCGGAGATTGCATACTTTTTGATGCCAGAGCACACCGGCCGGGGACTCGGAGAGAGGATGCTCACCCATTTCATCGCGGAGGCGCGGGCGCTCGGCATCGACAATCTGCTGGCGAGCGTCTCCTCCCTGAACGAACAGAGCCTGCGTTTTCACGCCAAAGCTGGGTTTGAATGCTGCGGCAGATTCCCCGCCGTGGGCCGCAAGTCGGGACGCGACTTTGACGTGGTCTGGTTCCAGAAGAGGCTCTAAATCGCGCTTTCTTCTTTGCCCGCATTCCGATTAGGCGGAGAGAGGAATTCTCTGATAAACTGAAGATTCTGAGTCCAACCGCAGGAAACCACTATGTCCATTCATCCCGTCATGCAGCGCCTGGCCGACAAGCTCAAGCGCACCGACCTCCCCGAGTTCGTCCCCGGAGACCAGATTCGCGTCCAGGTCAAGATCAAGGAAGGCGATAAGGAACGCTTGCAGGCCTTTGAAGGTCTGGTCATTGCCGTCAACAAAGGCCCCCAGGGCACGTTTACCGTGCGCAAGATGAGCTTTGGCCAGGGCGTGGAGCGCATCTTCCCCTTCAATTCCACAGTCATCGACAAGATCGAGAAGATTCGCAGCTACAAGGTGCGCCGCGCCAAGCTGTTCTACCTTCGCGGATTGCGCGGCAAGGCCGCCCGCTTGAGGGAAGTGGACCGCGAAACCGGCAAGGTCCGCGCCTGAAGCCGCACAATCCCGTTCCATCGAGCCCCCGGCCCACCAGGCTGGGGGTTTTGCTTTCTATACTCAGATCATGGCTATACCCCCGGTATCCCACCCCATCGACGAAGACCTGTCGATGGGGACCCCGGTTTGCGGATTTGCGCTGGAAGAGGCCGCGCGCAAGCGGGGAGCACTGCGCATTGCCGGGCTCGACGAGGTGGGCCGAGGGCCGCTCTTTGGCCCGGTCGTTGCTTGCGCAGTCATTCTTCCCATGGGCTGCCGTCCGCAGGGCCTCAACGACTCGAAGAAACTCTCTGAAAAGAAGCGCAACAAACTCGACCTCGAGATTCGTTCGAACGCCGTAGCCTGGGCGATTGCCGCCGTCGATGCCGAAACCATCGACCGCATCAACATCCGCCAAGCCTCGCTGTTGGCCATGCGCATGGCCGTCGAGCAACTGGCCCTCAGCCCTGACTTCCTGCTCATCGACGGCCGGGACACCATCGACTGGGACTGTCCGCAACAGGCCGTCATCCACGGCGACGCAACCAGCCTCTCCATCGCTGCCGCCAGCGTCCTGGCCAAAGTGCACCGCGACCGGTTGCTGGTTGAGCTGGACCGCGAGTTCCCCGGCTATGGCCTGGCCAGCCACAAGGGCTACTGTTCCCCGGAGCACATCGCGGCCCTGGCTCGTCTGGGCCCCACCCCGCTGCACCGCAAGAGTTTTCACCTGGTGGCGCAGGCTGCGTTACAATTCCCTCAATCCTGAATCACCATGGAGGCTTGTCTTGGCGCGGCTGCGTTGCGTGTGGGTTTTATCTCTCGTCTGCCTGCCGCTGATCGGCTGCGATAAGAACCATCCCAAGAAGCCCGACACCACCAAGGGCTCGGTGACAGGAATTGTCCTCTGCGCGGATACCGGCAAGCCCGCGCGCTTTGCCACGGTCACTCTTCTCCCGGCTCCCGGCAAAGCGGCCCAAACCAAGGAAGCCGCCCAGCCTGGGATCACCGACAGCGCGATGACCGACCTCGACGGCCGATTCACCCTTGAAGCGGTGGAACCCGGCCAATACTTCGCCACTGCCATGTTGGAAGGTTATCTGGACCCGGCGCGCGCTCTCGACTTTGCGCGAATCAGCGAACACGCCAGCGATCGGGAACAGGAAATCGACGCGATCGGCCAGTGGAAGGATCATCTCTCCGAAATCACCGTGCAGGCGCATCGCGCCACCGAGCTGTCGCTTGAGGTGGAACGCGGCGCCGAGATCAATGGAACGGTCAGCTACGATGATGGCAGCCCCGCCATCGGCATGCACTTCGTGCTCCTCCGCAAAGCAGACAAGAGCCGTTGGAGCGGCGTGGGTTTTGCTCTCTTCAGCGGCTGGCAGATCGAAGAACGGAGCGACGGCCATGGCCGCTACACTCTCACCAATCTGCCCGCCGGGGAGTACAAGGTTTGTGCCTCAATGCCTTTCGATGACGAAGAAGCCGCTCCCAGCGTCTGCCTCGGCGACACCTTCCGCAAGAAAGATGCGAAGACCGTCAAAGTGCAGGCCGGAGAGATTACAAGCGGCGTGGACATTGAGATCCCTCTTTCCGGACTGCATACCGTGGCTGGAACAGTAACCGCGCTCGCCGACGGTCATGCGCTGAGCCGCGCCACGGTGCGGCTGCTCTACGCCGATGACCGCGAGCAAGCCCGGGAAATCAAAAGCCTCGACGAAGGCAAATTCACTTTCCGCTACGTTCCCGAAGGCAAATACATTCTCACGGTTACCGGCGCGCAGGACGCGGAGCAGAAGGAATCCGAGCCGCCTCCTGGCGATGCCCAGACAGCGGCCCCGAAGACCGCCACCGCTCTCCGTTATGCGGATAAGGAACTGCCGCTCATCGTGCTGGACGACGTGGACGATATGAAAATGCAACTTGACCTGACTCCGCCGGATAAGACCCAAAAGCAATAAACAGCCCCAGCGCGGCAGCGCTGCGGGAGGTTACAGAAGGTCTTTTACAGGCCGCGCAAACGGCCATTGCCCCAGCCGGCGGGCACGATAAAGGTATATCAGGGTGCCGGAAACCCCAATCCCCGCGGCCACGCCCAGTCCGCCCAGCGCGTGAGTCCGATTTACCAGGATGAAGATGAAGCCCGCCATCGCCACCAGCGGCGGCAGCGGATAAAGCGGCATTCTGAACGGCCGCTTGAGCTCCGGCCTCTGCACCCTCAACAGGATCACGCCCGCCTGTTGCAGAAAGAACTGGAGCAGGATGCGCGTAATCACCAGCATGGTAATCACCTGGGCCAGCGAAAAGAAGCAAAAGCCCGCGGCCACCAGTCCCAGGGCGACCAGCGACCGGTGCGGAATGCCGAGCCGTGGATGAACGGCGGCCAGAAAGCGGAAGTAGTTGCCGTCGCGGGCGGCGGCGTAGGGCACGCGCGAGTAGCCCAGCAGCAGCGAGAAGACCGAAGCAAAGGCCGTCCAGACGATCAGAGCGGCCATAAGCCGGCCAGCCCAGGGTCCAAAGGCCGCACGGGCAATGTCCGCCACCAGTTGCAGCCGCACCGAGGCGCCGGCCGCAAGATGGGCAGCGGCATCGCGCAGGGATGGCAGCGCCGCCAGATTCATTGTCACGTAGATGGCCGAAACGAAGAGCACCGAAAGCAGAATGGCGCGCGGGATCGTCCGTTCCGGCCGCCTAACCTCGCCGCCCAGAAAGGCGATGTTGTAGTAGCCCCAGTAGCAGTAGGTGGCGAGCAGCGTCGCCTGCGCCAAACCGCCCAAAGCCACGGGAACGGTAAGCACGGGCGAAGCCGGCATCTGCCATCCGCCTGTAGCCGCCGCATGGGCAAACCCGGAGACAATCACCCCGGCTATCGCCGCCAGCACCCCGGCAAACAGCACCCAGGCCAGCCGCGTGATGGAGCTGAGGTTGCGATAGAGCAGCGCCGTCACCAACAGGCACGCGCCGACGGCGGCAAAGTTTGAATAATGCAAGGCCGGCCACGCGGCCAACGGCGCGCCGTCCAGTCCCGGCCAGAACCAGGCGAGAAAACTCGAAAGCCCGATGCAGCCTGAGGCGATGGAGAGCGGCGCCGAAAAGCTCAACTGCCAGACGTAAAGAAAGCTGAGCCAGTTGCCCGCGCGTTCGGGCCCGTAGATCTCGCGCAGAAAGGCATACGAGCCGCCGGCACGGGGAAAGGCCGCGCCCAATTCGGCCCACACCAGCCCATCCGCCACGGCGATGACCGCGCCCAGCACCCACGCCCACACCGACAGCCGGAAGCCCGCGGCGGCAATCACCAGCGGCAGCGTGATGAACGGCCCCACCCCGATCATCTCCAGCATATTGAAGGCCACGGCGGAGCGCAGGCCGATGCGGCGCTGGAGAGTGCCGTTGCTGCCGGAAGTGGGCTGTGAGTCAGTCATGATGCTTCTGCGCTCCCCGGATTGTACACTGACGGGAAGTATGATTCTTGCCGAGAGATTTCAACGAGCAGCAGCGGGTACGGCCTTTGCCGGCCTGATTCTTGTGGGCGCGCATTCCGCCCCCCTGGCGGCGCAGCAGGACGCGCAGCCGGCGGCCATCCCAGCGTCCCAGTTGGCTTTCATTCCTTTTCCCGAGCCCAGCGACATTGCCTTGCCACTTGCAGAAGACCGCGGCCAGGCGGCGCTGGAGCAATCGCTGAAGCGACTCTCCACCACCGCCAGCGTGATGATGATCGTCGCCCACCCGGACGACGAGGACGGCGCGCTACTGACCTATTTATCCCGCGGCCTGGGCGTCCGCGCCACGCTGCTGACGCTAAATCGCGGCGAGGGCGGCCAGAATGCGATGAGCGCCGACGCGGACGATGCGCTGGGCCTTCTGCGCACTAACGAACTACTGCGCGCCGATGAGTATTATGACGTCAAGCAGCTCTGGGGCACGGAGGCGGACTTCGGCTTCTCGAAGACGCAAGAGGAATCTTTCGCCAAATGGGGCCACGACCGCGTTCTCTATGACGCCGTGCTGGCGGTGCGCCGTGAACGCCCGCAGGTTATCGTCTCCACCTTTGTCGGCGGCATCACCGACGGCCACGGCCACCACCAGGTCTCCGGCGAGATCGCGCAGGAGGTCTTCAAGGCTGCCGCCGACCCGAGCGTCTTTCCCGAGCAGTTCAAAGACGGCCTGGAGCCCTGGCAGCCTTTAGCCGTCTACGGGATGGTTCCCTTCGCTCCGGTCACCGAAAGAGGCATGTTCGACTACGCCACGGGCAAATGGGCGCCGGCGCGGTTCAAGAATTACGTAACCGGGGAAATTACCGGGGGCATTCCGTCGACCGACGTGACTATTCCCGTCGGCGCACTGGACCCGGTGCTGGGGCGCAGCTATATGCAGATTGCGCGCGAAGGCTGGGGCCAGCAGAAATCGCAGAACGGCGGCGCAAACCCCACGCTGAGCGGCCCAGCGACGACCAGCTATCACTTATGGGCCGTGGCGCCGGAAGCTGCGGCAAGAGTCGCAGCGGCGACCAACGCGGACGACGCCTCAAAGCCGGACAACGATCTTTTCCACAACCGGAAAGTCGCCGTTGACACCGGGATCGAGGGGCTTACCCGCCTGGTGAAGAACAACCCGCCCGCATGGCTCTCCGAGAGCCTCCACCAACTCGATGCCGGCCTCAAACACTTCGAGAGCGAATGTCATGGCCAGGCAAACGTCGCGATGGCGCACAAGCTGGCTCCCAACTACCGTCAGGCGCTTGCACTGCGCACGCGCGTCGCCGCCAGCAACCTGGACGCCCAGGCCAAAGCCGGCCTGCTTCTCGAACTGGATGCAAAGATCGCCGAGTTCCAGTTCGCGCTCAAGGAATTGCTGGGCCTGGATCTGGCAGCCTTCACCACCAAAGCGGCAAGCGCCCAGGGCGGCGGCCCGTTTCGCGGCGCATCGGCCGATGAGATGCCGCGCAGCGTGACACCGGGCGAGGAGTTCCGGGTGCGGGTGCATACGACGCAGGCCACGGCGGAGACCCGGCTCAACCGGGTCTGGCTGGAGAGCAGCAGCGGCGACTCGTGGAAGGCAGAGAACACGACCGGCGCAATCGACGCCGCGGCCCCAGTGAGCGATCAAATCTTTGGCGTGCAGGCTGCGGAGAACGCCGATCCCACCCAGCCCTACTTCACCCGCCCCTCCATCGAGCAGCCTTACTACGATCTCGACAAGCCGGAATATCGCGAGCGTTCCTTCGCCCCCTGGCCGCTGGCGGCGTGGGCGGAGTTCATGTTCGACGGCCTACCCATCCGCATCGGCCAAGTCGTCCAGACCATGCAGCGCGTCCCCGGCTCCGGCGGCATCTACGAGCCGTTAGTCGTCACGCCCGCCATCGGCGTCCGCATCGACCCTGAGGCCCGCATCCTTCCCCTCGACGGCTCCGCCCTGCCGGTGTTTGTCACCGTGCATGCCGAAGCTGCGGCCGATGGAACCGTTTACTTGAATTTGCCTCCTGGCTGGGGCTCGGAACCAGTCGATGCTCCGTTTCATCGAGATAGCGCAGGGGATACGGAGCCGATTAAGTTTCTGGTCGAACCAAACGGAACGTTAGCGGCCACGCCCGGCAACGCCTTTACAATCCGGGCAACTGCCCACTCCGCCGGTTACGCTTACGAGACCGGCTGGCAGAGCGTGGGCTACGCTGGCCTGCGCCCTTACAACCTCTACAAACCCGCCCAGTTGAAGACCCGCAAGGTAGATGTGAAGCTGGCGCCGGGTCTGCGTGTGGGTTACATCATGGGCACCGGCGACCTGGTTCCGCAGGCTATCGAGGCCCTGGGCCCCACCCCTCACCTGCTGACCGCCGCCGAACTGGCCTCAAGCGACCTTTCCGCCTGGAATGTGATCGTGATCGGCATCCGCGCCTACTCGGTTCGCCCCGAGCTTGCCGCAGCCCAGCCGCGGCTCCAGCAGTTTGTCCGGCGAGGCGGAACCTTGATCGTCCTGTACCAGAGCGCCAACTTCCCAGCGCCTCTGCCGCTGGCGATGGGCCGCATGCCGGAGCGCGTAGTAGATGAGCAGGCTCCCGTAAAGCTGCTGGACCCCGCCAATTCTCTGTTTACCTGGCCTAACACCATCGCCCCCGCCGACTTCGACGGCTGGGTCGAGGAGCGCGGCCACTCCTTCCTCGATACCTGGGACGCAGGTTATACGGCGCTCACCGAGACCGCCGACGCCGGCCAAGATCCGCAGCGCGGCGGCCTGTTGGTAGCGCATCCCGGCAAGGGCGCCTATATTTATGTCGCATTCGCCCTGTACCGGCAGCTCCCCGAGCTGGTCCCAGGAGCTTACCGGTTGCTGGCGAATCTGCTTAGCGCGGGCAGGGGCGACGCCGGTGACAGGGGCCAGGTTCAAGTACCGCGTCCATGAACATTGGCGCGGCCCGGAAACCCTTCAACACAAGAGGAGCGCCATGGTTAACAATATGTGAATTCATCCCATATTCATGGAGCGACAAGATGGTTGATAACCCTGTTAAAAGTATGTAAATTCGTCACATATTCATCTTACTCTGCGAGGCTTGGTTATTGAAGCGGTCAGGGAAAGCTTCGTTTGCGCGGATTTTTCCTTGGCTATCGATGTTCCTCCCGCATGCCGGTTGGGAAACAATCAGGCTTCATCTTCAAGGTTTCTCCGGATGCGGGAGCTAGAGAGCGTTCGCTAAAGCATTTTCAGAAATGCAGTAGACAGGAAGCGATGACTTCAAGCCGGCGCAACCCCCAGGAGCGACGGCCCTGCACATCGACAGAAAGTCCACATTCATTCTGAAAATGCCGCAGGTGAGCGAGCGCAGGCAATATCAAACTGATTTGAAAGGACAAAGAGAGGCCCAATGAATTTCAGACTCCAGAGCGCTGCCGCGGCAATTCTGGCAGCTAGTCTCGTTGCTTCATACGCTTACACCCAGGATGCGACACCGCCGGCCAAGAAGCACACCACAACCCAAAAGGCCAAGACTCCACCGCCGCCGACGGTGGAAGAGCAGATCCAAGCCCTGCGCCAGGACCTGGAGACCCAGATCAACAGCCTCAAGAACGATCTGGCCAACAAGGACGAGCAGTTGAAGAAGGCGCAGCAGGCGGCCGCGGATGCCCAGGCTGCCGCGGACAGGGCAAATGCCTCGGCCTCGGCGCAGAATCAGGCGGTAAGCGACAATGCGGCCGCCGTCACCACGCTGCAAACGACCATCACCGATCTGAAAGCCAACCAGACCTCGCTGGCCACCACCGTATCCGACGAGACGGCCAAGATCAAGAAGGAGATCGGCAGTCCCAGCGTCCTCCACTACAAGGGCATCGGCATCACGCCCGGCGGCTTCGTGGCGGGTGAAACTGTTTACCGCACCAAGGCCACCGGCGGCGACATTCCCACCGCCTTCAGCTCCATTCCATACGAGCACGCGGACGCCTATTCGCTGAGCGAGTTCTATGGCAGCGCCCGCCAGTCGCGCGTCACCCTGCTGGCCGAGGGCAAGACCAACTGGGGCACCCTGCGCGGCTACTACGAGGCTGACTGGTTGGGCACCGGGACCACTTCCAACAACAACCAGTCCAACAGCTACGTCCTGCGCATGCGCATCCTCTATGCCCAGGCCGAGACCAACAACCACTTGAAGGTTGCCGGCGGACAATTGTGGTCGCTGGCCACCGAAGGCAAAAAAGGCATTCCCAGTTCTCCCAGCGACATCCTCACTCCGCTGACCATCGACCCGAACTACGTTCCGGGCTTTGTGTGGACCCGCCAGTACGGCTTCCGCGCGGTCAAGAGCTTCGACAAGGCGGCCTTCGGCATCTCGGTCGAGAATCCGCAGCTCCTCTACACCGCATCGCTGGCCGGCAACACCCCGTATGCCGTTCTGGGCAGCGCCGGCGCCAATGGCGGCAACTACAACGCCACCATCAGCGCCTGCTCGCCCTCGACCTCCATCGTGAACTACACCAACCAGGTGGAGACAACCTCGACCGGCGCAACCATCGACGTCGCGGTTCCCGTCTACAAGACGGTCAACTCCTGCGCCAACGTCACCAACATCTCCTTCAACCAAGCCCCCGACATCCTGGTGAAGGGCGCCTTCGATCCGGGCTTCGGCCACTACGAAATCTTCGGCCTCGTCGGCTTTGCGCACGAAACCGTCTACCCCGGCGAAACCACCAACAGCAACCTCTACGGCGGCCTGACGGACATCGTCACCGGCTCGGCTGTGGCGCCGTCTCTGACCACGGCCGGCTACATACATGACAGCATCGTCGTCGGTGGCGTGGGCGGCAGCCTGCGCGTTCCGGTGATCAAAGACAAGCTCACCTTCGGCGTCAAGGGCCTCTTCGGACCCGGCGTGGGCCGCTACGGCGACTCCACGCTCCCCGACGTTACAGCGAACACGTGGGGCGGGCTTGAGCCCATCCACAACGCCTCCGGCCTGCTTACCCTCGAAGCCACGCCGAATCCTCGCCTGGTCGTCTATCTGAACTACGGCGGAGACTACGCCGGCCGCGAAGATTTCGGCGTTGCCGGCGCTACCACCTCACTGGGCGCGCCCAGTGCGGACTTCTGCCCCACCACAGCCGGCGCCTTCGCCTGCACCACCACCCCCACGGCCGCGAACATCGCCGCCGGCGGCAAATGGGGCGGACACTGGAGCGCGCCCAGCAACGCCGCTGTGGGCTACGGTTCACGGTTGCTGAGCAACTCAAGCTGCAATACCACCACCGCTCCCGGCTACAACGGCAGCTCGACCGGCTACTACCCCGGCGGCTCGTGCGGCGCGCAAACCCGCGACGTGCAGGAAATCACCGGCGGCTACTGGTATGACATCTATAAAGGCGACCGCGGCCGCCTGCGCCAGGGCCTCCAGTATGGTTATGCGGTCCGCGAGGGCTGGTCGGGCGCTGGCACTCCCGGCATCGGCGCCAAGGGCATCGACAACATGGTCTGGACCAGCTTCCGCTACTACCTCCCATAACCCGCGAACCTCCGGGTTCGGTCAAAACAGAAGGGCAGCCCGCAGTATGGGCTGCCCTTTCAGCGTTAATTGTAACGATGATCGCGGGATTCCCGAAGCCTACTTCCCGCGCGGCTCGCCGGTGGGCAGAAACGCGACGCCTGAAACCAAATCCCCCGAAGCTAGTACATCCCTCAGCAGTTCAGGATTGGCCGCGCTCTGGCCGTTCGCCGCGCTCCGTTCGGCGGCCGCTTTAAGCAGCAGCAGCGCGGTGGCCGGCGTGGTATCTGCAGGCAGGCGAAAAATCCATGGAACGTTGGTGGATGTCAGCGTCTTGTCGCTGCTCAGCGCGATGACCGGCACAAAGCTCTTGAGCGCCAGTTGTTCCGCCAGGTGGCTCGCATTGCGATCCAGCGCCAGGATCGCCAGCGCGTGCTCGTCCATCAGCGCATGAACCAGTTGCGTTGAAGCCGCACCCCAATTCTGATCGCTGGCCACGGGCAACGGCCTCCACTCCCGGCCCATGGCCGTCAACGCCGCCTGTACCTCGGACGACTGCGCGACCTCAGTGGCGTGGGGCCCAAAGAGAACCACGCGCACCGGTCCTGGCGGAACGTCGCTAGGGTGCGGACCGGCGTAGTCCACTCCATCTTCTCCCACGCGCGCGTACGGCGTCTGCGGTGCGGCAGACGCCGCTTGCGCGGCAGGAGATAGTTGAGCCCTCTCCATTGTTGCAATGCGATACGTGATCGCGCCGTTGTGCACCGTGCCCAGATACATCGGAGCCACATTCTTCTGGTTGGGATCGAAGACCATGTGCCCGGTCACGCCGTCGTATTCTTCGATATTGGCCAGCGCGTCGTGAATGCGGGCGCGATTCAGTCCGGCCTTGCAAATGGAGTCCAGCAGCGCATTCATCGCGTCGTAGGCCAGCGAGGCAAACTGCTCCGGCTTCTCGTTGAAGCGCTTCTCGAAGCGGCTGTTGAAGTCAAGCCATTTTGGATCTTTACGGGACGGATCGTAGGGGAAGACGGCCTCAAAGCCCTCGGCGGCATCGCCTGCCTCGGCCAGCAGCGTGGGCCCCAGCGTGCGATACGCGCCGAAAACGCGCTGCTTCATCCCCGCGGCCCGCATCTGCTTCAGGATGATGGCCGCCTGCGCCTCGTCGGTCCACAGCACGATGGCGTCGGCACGCGAGGAGCGAATCACCTGCAACTGCTTCGAAAAATCCGTATCGCCGGGCAAATACTTCTGCTCGATGACCACAGGATGGCCCAACCGCCGCGAGGCATCCCGGAACTTGGGAACGCCAAACCGGCCATAGCGGTTGTTCACTCTCAGCAGCGCCACGCGTTTCAGCCCCAGTTCGGTATAGATCCGCCGCGCCAGAGTCAAACTTTGCACCCGGTCGTCCTGTAGGTCGGTAAAGTACCACGGGATGTAAGTCTCTGGAATAGTGGGATCGGTGGAGGCCGAGTTCACGATCGGGATCTCGGCGCGCAAGGCCACGCGCAGCATGATGTGCGTCGACTCGGAGCTAATCGATCCGAAGATGGCCCAGTCCCGGTCGTCGTAGATCATCTTCACCGCTTCGTTGGAGGCCGAGCCCCAGATCGTCGGGTCGGTAGGCCGGTCATCGCCATAGACCGCCTTGGCCTGCCAGTTGTCGTAGTCGTTGTGCGGCATCAGCTTGAAAGGCTTGCCGCCATAGCCGCCGCGGGCATTGGCCTCTTCCACAGCCAACTGTGCGCCGTGCAGCATGCGCAATCCAAACACCGATTCCGGATTGGGCTCGACGGGCCCGAAGAAACCAATGCGCACCTCGGTCAGGTTCTTCGGCTCGGGAATATCCCGCGCCGCGCCGGAATAGATGTTGGGATGGATGTAGTTGAGGTCATACGGCGCCGCAAACTTGGAATAAGGGCTCAGATCGTTTGGTTCGCCGGCATAGGGCGCAACCGCGCGGTCCCTCGGCGGTCCCGGCGGATGCGCGCCACACTCGCACGATCCCTTGCCGGTGACCATAACCGGACTCGCATTCTGGCTGGCGGGCTGCACCGCGTCCTGGCTCGAATACTGCGCGCCAAGATTTGCAGCGCCGCCCACGGCCATCGCGCATGCCGCAAACAACAACCATCCCTTGCGCATCAGAACTACTCCTCGCTGCTTGTTGCCTTATCCGTGCGGAACATGGCGATGGCCTCGATCTCGATGAGCAGCTCGGGCCGGCAGAGATGCGCCTGGATGCCGGTGGAGGCGGGCAGCGGATCGAGCCCCTGCTCCTTGAAGAACGCCGTGCGACCTTGATTGAAGACGTCGTAGTCGCGATCGATGTCCCGCAAGTAGCAGGTAGTGCGCACGATGTCGTGCCAGGTGGCGCCTTCGCTCTCCAGCAGGCCGGTGATGTTGTCGAAGGTGCGCCGCAGCTGGGCGGGGAAATCGCCGATGTGGACGCTCCGGCCCCGCTCGTCGATGGAGGCGGTGCCCGAGATCAGCAGGATACAGACCCCGCCGATATCGATCCTCATGCCGCGCGAGAATGAACTCGGCTTGGCGTAGGCGTAAGCCTCATTGAGCACGCCGTGATTGGTCATGGCGCGCTTTTTGATGGGCGCGTGTGCGATGGCTT
>JBKQRH010000063.1:0-7558 GCA_052326045.1 Occallatibacter sp.
GAAGCAGCGCCGGATTGCCGAAGGCCCGAAGCGCCGCGAAGCGCGCCTCTTCCGCGTTCATCCCGGCGGCGATGTTCTCGGCGATCTGTTGCTCCAGGTGAAAGCGCAGTTCTTCATCCAGCCGCGCCCCGGCCTTACCGCGTTGAAAGAGCATTTGAATCCGCATCCGCAACTGCGTGAGCCAGCGCATGGCTTCCTCCTCAGGCCTCCGTCATAATCAGCTCGATCGCCGCCGAGAGCCGGTTCCAGTTGGCTGTTTCCTTCTCCAACTGTCCGCGACCCGCGGCGGTGAGCGAGTAGAACTTGGCCTGGCGGCCGGTTTCGCTCTCCGCCCATTTGGCCTTGATCCACCCCTGCTGCTCCAGCCGGTGCAGCGCGGGATAGAGAGAGCCCTGCTGCACCTGCAACACCTCGCCCGAAACCTGTTGAATGCGCTTGGCGATGGCCCAGCCGTGCATGGCCTCGGGAGAGAGGGTTTTCAAAATCAACAGGTCGAGCGTGCCTTGTACGAGATCGTTTGGTTTGCCCATACCTAGATTATCTACAATAAAGTTGTGTAGACTGTCAAGGTATCGCGGCAAATTATTTTCGCGGCTAGCTAAGGTTCACCAGACGAAGGGAATCAGCCGGAAGCGCGTGCGAGCGCAGTACTCGGAGCAGCCCGGCAGCTCCTCGCGCAGAAGCTTTTACGCATTGAGCAGGCGGAAGACGCAGAAGGACATGAGCAGGAGAAAGGCGGGCGGCGAGGACTTCGCCCGCTACGGCCGTGAGACGCGAGAAATCACAAAACCGCAACCCGCCGCACCCGCGCACCGATCCGCGTGAACACCTCCCACGGAATCGTTCCTGTGGCCTCGGCGTGGTCGAAAGCGGTGATCGTTTCGCCGCCCTGGCTGCCCAGGATTACAACCTCGTCGCCGGCCGCGACTCCAGGAATCTCGGTTACGTCCAGCACCGTTTGGTCCATGCTGATGCGGCCTGCGATGGGCGCTCGCTCGCCGCGCACCAGCAGGCTGAAGCGGTTGCTGAGCCGCCGGTCCAGGCCGTCAGCGTAGCCCACGGCCAACTGCGCCAGCCACATCGGTTCCGTAGCCACAAAGGTGCCGTTATAGCCCACCACCGCGCCGGCTGGAACCGCGCGCACGCCCACCACCGCGGCCTTCCAGCTCAGCACCGGCTGCAACTGGGCGCGTGCGTCCGCGATGGATTTGGGCTCTGGAGATTCTGGCGGCTCAAACTGGGGGTAGAATCGCGGAACCAGGCCATAGAGCGCTAGCCCCGGCCGCAGCATGGCTCTCATCCCGTGCCGGCCGGCCAGGGCCGCAATCCTGCCCGCCTCGCCCGCCAGCAGCGCTGCCGAGTTGCCCACATTGAGCCAATCCGGATAGAGACCCGCAGCCTCAATCCGTCTTAGCGCTTCGTCCAATCGGGTAAGCTGCTCCGCGGTCACCCGACCGTCGGCCTCGTCGGCGGCCAACAGGTGGGTCATCACGCCCTCGAGTCTCAACGCCGACCCCAAGCCCAGCCGCGCTAAAACCGGAGCCAGCTCATCCGGACTCACTCCCTGGCGGCTCATGCCGGTATCGATCTCGATGTGAACGGGCATCGATCCCGGCTGGGCTCCCGCAGCGCGCGCAGCGCCTGCAAGCTCGTCCAGTTGCCACGGCTCCCAGGCCACGGCGGTCAGCCCATGCCGCACCAACTCCGCGCCCTGCCCCGGAAAGACTCCGCCAATCACCAGCACCTGCGCCTCAGGGCAAAGCGTGCGCGCAGCCACGCCCTCTTCCACGCTGGTCACGCCCAGCCACCGGGCTCCTGCGCGCACGGCCGCCGGCGCGCAAAGAGCCAGCGAGTGCCCGTAGGCGTCGGCCTTCACGATGGCCAGCAACTCCGCGTGCGGAGCGGCCAGGCTGAGGAGAAATCGATAGTTCTCTTCAAAGGAACGCGTGCGAATCTCAACCCAGCAGGGGCGCGTTGGCATCTGTCTGTCCAAGCATCAGTTTACGGCATTCGTGGAGACGCGATGCCGCATTCCGATTCTCCGGTAGTGGGTCAGTTTCCGAGTTGCCGGCAATCCGACCAGAGCCCATAAGCTAGGGAAATTCTCCCGCGACCGTGGCCTGCCTGGATTCAATTGAGGCCGTTAGGGGAGTTCGTGACCATCGACGCCGCTCTTGATGGTTGGCCTCGACTTGAGCCATTGGCGCAACATTACCTTTCTGATGCATGTGACTTGGTCGGTCGAGCCTGGATAGGTGCTGTGGATGACCAGGCGGATTGTTTCAGCCTCGCCGGGGTAGGGCGGGAGGTCGATCCATTCGTAGGCCTTGTGCGATTCGGGCCAGGGGAAGGTGAACTCGTCGGGTAGGATGGTGCTACGTGCGTACTTGTGATTGACGGTCAGCTCGACCTCTTTGACGCGGGCATGCCTAAACCAGTCCTGCTCCTTGGAGCCGCAACCGGGAATGATGCCGACCTGATTGACGTGGGCAGAAGGTACGATCCCGAGCGTTAGTACATCGCCGATGCCGGGTGCGTGAACGGTGCGCCATTCTTGATCAGAGCCTTCTTTGCGAAGTTGACTGGCGGAATATTCTCTCGAAGCGGATTCTGCATCTGGCACAAATCGGCGGTTCATGTAGAAGTACCTTCCCGCCTCCAAGGTGTAGTAATTAATTTCGAGCGCGCCACCGCCGGTGCCCTCCACGTACTCAGCGATCGTCGATGCGTGGTTATTCAGGCTGACCAGGATGTCATCGGACGGGGATGGCTTCAGGTTTCTGAACTCCCAGGAGTAGGTTGAGCCTTTGCGGTGAAAGCGGCCGACTGGTGAGAGGATGAGCCTTTCAGCTGGAACCGTGATAGCTTCGATTGAAACGTGGCCTTCAGCGATGGGGCCTTTCCACGCTGCGGCGGTGGAGAGAACGTAGGCGAAGCGGTCGTCGCAGTCGTCGCTGTCGTCGGAGTAGCCGCCGCCACAGTTGGCATAGAGGGAGTCGTAGCTGAGATGGATGTGCCTGCTCTGCCCCGCATCGAAATGAACTGTGGACACGAGCCACTCCAGCAGCTCTGGGCGCTTCTCCGGCGGGTACTCGTCAAGCTCACCCATCTGGCGGAACTTGGCGTCGAATAGCCGCTTGAATGGGGTGGGATCGCCGGACTCCGTGGCAGAGGCAACAGGCTGGCCGTCTGCATAGAGGGTGTAGCGCTCGATCTCCTGGTGCGGAACGTCTTCAAGCTGGACACCCAGGCTGGGGAAGCCAGCGCGAACGTCGACCGCCGGACCCGGTGTTGCGGAGGATGTAGTCGACCTCGACTTTGGCGCGGTCACGATAGAGGCGTATGCGTAGGTCTTCGCGCTGCATCTCGACCTGATCGGTTCCGAAAGCGTGGAAGCTGCCGGTGGCGACGCTTCCCCCGGCGGTGCTGCCCCAGTTGGCATGGACGGGCACACTCGAGCCGAGCAGAAAAAGTGTAAGGAGAAACCGGGGTGCACACATGGTTGACAAGCCTTGGCAGCCATTTTAAGCGATGGGTGGTTAGCGTGTCGCATCCCCAACTGTCGATAGCAACCCAACGTGCTCATCGAGCCGGACTACGCTCTGATTTCCGAGTTCCGGGCGGTTGGTTAGCTACTCGGAAATTGGCCCACTGGCGGATCTCATCGCAACAACGCAAACGCCACTAGCGTCTCGCCCTTCGCGCCAATCTCATCCAGAAGTCCGGCCTCCAGCTCATGCGGAACCGGCATCTCACACGCCGCCACCTCGGCCTTGCTCGCCCCCGCAAAGCACAACTCGCAGTGCCCCAGCGCCAGGCCCTCGCCTATCCGGGCTTCCATGCGAATTGGCGGACCGAAGACGCGGCACGTCATCGGCCTCCACTCGTACACATCGCATCGCCCCGTCGCGGGATCGAGCGCTGGACAAGCAGCCTCATTAGCAAACTCCTCAAAGCGTTCGCGCTCCGCATCGGAGCCGCCCAGCAGCCCCGTCTCCCGATCACCCGGAAAATCATCCCCATGCTCTGCAATCCAAGCCCGAGCCCGCAGCTCGATCTCCGCCGCCAGCGCAGGCTCCGCGCCCCGCAGCGCATCCATCCCCGAGCGCAGCCGCAGCGCGTCGAGCTCGCTGATGGCAAAGGCCCCAATGCAGCACTGCGTACACCCCAGCCGGCAGACGAGCCATTTCCCCGCCCGCCGCGCCGCCTCAGCCAGCGCCGCGTCCACAATCTGCACCAGTTCCTCATCCCCCGCCGGCAAGCGCATGACGACAAGCATACCGGGTTGGACCGCCATCACTTTGGGATTGGCCGCGGGCTTCCGCGGCTGTGCTTCCCGTGGGCGGGATAGCCCAAGCGCAGGCCGTGCCAGGCGCATAGCCCCGGCCTCAATGCTTGTGGGACGCCTGATTCTGTGGCGCTTCGGGGCGAATCGGTCCGACGTAAGTTCCTGATAATTTCTCGATTTGTTCTGGCTGGTCAACCGATATGAGAATCAGTTGGCCGATAGGCATGCCTGGGTGAAGTATCAGGGTGGAGTTTGATACGTTCGCGATTTCAAGCGTCAAGCATCCCCGATAATTCGGATGTATCCAAGGCGCTGTTTCAATCACTAGAAAAGACCGCGCGATGGACGACTTCGTGAGAATCTGTCCGGACACGTCGTATGGAAGCTTGATGAATTCGAGCGTAACTCCGAGCACGGTTTGGTGCGCCGGCAGGACCAGCCGCTTATCGGACGGGATATGCACGCTGAGATCTGAACGCGGCTCGGCGCTTTGCGTATCCACCCGCTCTTTTGCGGGTAACCGCGGGAACAGGAAATGATGGCCGAGTCTCAGATCAAGAGAATCCGCATCCAGCGCCTTTTCATCAACGGGAAAGGGCGTCACAACGAAGCTCAGCGGATCATCGATCTGCTTTCCCAATCGTTTGAGAATCATCGATTTTGAGAGTACCGACATTATCGGGCTATATCCTCCAGCGCTTTGCTCGTCCACATCTCAACACGTTCCGCCCAGAGGGCCCTGCATTCGAGGCAATCCCGCCGTCCGCCATCGATCTGGTCGATCAGGAGGTCGAGACGTTCAAGATAGAAGAGATTGGCTGCGTTCAACAATGCCACAATGTTGGGTGACTCGACTGTGCCGTCAGGAAACACGAGGCGTGAGGGAACAACGCCAAAACTCAAGTACTTCTCGATCACGCCATGCTGATCATGAAAAGAACCTGTTTCAGATGGAACACCCGCGAATGTCTCCTTAACAACTCTTGCCACCTCACCTGCGGCTTGAAGGAAGGTCTCAAGGATTACATGAGAGAGCTTAGGCTTGAATTGGGATTCAAATTTGAAGATTTCCTTTGGCAACCCCTCAGCCTCCGACATCAAGGTCAAATAATGGCTGGTCCTAACCCTGGAATCGTCCTCAGCTTCTTTATTGATTTCGTCCCACCAACCTAGTTCAGTGCTCTTCAGGAATCGAACATGTTCGGAGATTCTGAAGGCCATAGATGGATGGCTATCTGTAAATTTCGATGCCATTGCAATCGGAGGAAGACTGTCTCCTGCGGGCGCGACATTTGACGAGAGTCTTGAAAGGCCAAAAAGTTCTATGAAGGAGAAAGAAAAGCACGGCCCTATAAGAAACAATGCGAACAGGTCGCAGTAGATCTCTTCGCACCAGGCAAGAACCTGGTCTCTACACCACTGATGGTCCCGGAGATCAAGCCCCAATCCATCGGTCACTGTTAACAGGACTTTTACTATTGCAGGCCTGATTCTTTCTGCTTCCGCCCGCTCTTGAAACGCAAAATGGCCCATTTCGTGCGCCAAGGCAAAGTTGAGAAATACCGATGAGGATTGAGAATACGGTAAGGCAATTATTCCGAGGTCTTTATCAAAGTCCGGTGCATCATCTTTCACGAAAGCGGCTATATCCGAAGCGGCGCTACGCACCCAGTTCCCAGAGATTTGGAAGTAGTTCAACTGGTTTGTATGGAGAACAGCAAATCGCTTACTCTCAAACCCCTCAATCATTTGAAACCTGGTGGTAAGTGCGTTGACAAGGGGACAGGGGACATGGAGCGTGTCCGCGTCAAGGGCAGGCTTTATTAATTCGTGAAGCTGAAACCAATTGAGGCGCAAGTTCCTAATGATTTGGGTACGATCGCAAAGGTCGTGCGGATCATCAATCGCCAGCTGAGGGTCAAGACCGCCCAAAAATCGCGTTAGGTAGGTTTTCGTCTTCTCCGCCAATGAAAAAATATATTTAAAGAATTCGGTCGACGACTCCGCGTACGAAGGATAGTCTTCGACGACCTTGCAACCGGAGGCTACTGAATCGATAAAGCGGTGAAGGGCCGCAGCATCGTGGCGGACGTCCTCAATTTTCGGATGCATTACACGAACTGCATTTCCATGGAGTCTGTGTAGTGTTGAAGGGCGCGGCCTTCGACAGCGGTTAGAAACCGAATCAAAAGCTTCGCGTTTCGGATTCTCAACTCTTCGTTCTGGTCATTCAGGACCGAAGACACGATTTCGTCAAGGCCATCCGTCCCGGTCTCGGCCTTCACCTCGTCGAGAGTCGACAACTCTTCAAAGCGAGTCCATGCGCCGCTGGCCTCCAAGCGCTTCACAAATTCTGCCTCGCCTGTCGAACTCACGCCCGCAAGCAACTTTTTCAAGGAATCGCCGAGAGCGGGTTCCACAGGAACGCCTGGTGTAACGCCACGAAGTCCCTCAATGGTTCGCCTGGACAGCAGAGCAAGAGACAAATACCGAGACCGGTTTTCTGAATCACCGCGCATATGAACCTCCCGCTGCTCCCTATTTCGGCCCCGGAGCCAAAAGGGTAAATGACAAGGACGCGTTGCCGCAACTTGTCAATTTCTATTGACATATATTTAAATAGACAAATAGGCATTTGTCAATAGATAATTGTCAAAATGGGCAGAAAACCTGGCATTTCGAGATCAGAGCAACTCTTCCGCGCGGAAATCGCGAAAGCGTTGTCAAGGGAGATTGGGGATGAGCACGGCGCTCAGTCCCGAGCAGCGGACAAGCTTGGGATATCCAGGCAGGCAATGAGCCTTTATATCGGGAGAAAGGCAACGCCCAGCTCAGCAATTCTGGGCCGAGCGTGTGTGATTTGGCCGGAGCTCAGTTTCAGTGTGGAAGGGATAAAGCTGGATTCAACCAGTTTTAAGACCCCGCAACCGCAATCTTCCTCCCCTACACAGATGCTGCTTTTTGATGCAATTTCCGAGGTTGATAACCGACAGCTTGAGGTCAAGGTCCTCAAGAAAGGTGTCAATTCGATCGATCTGAAGGTGTCCATAGATTTCGGAAGCCCACGCAGCAGAGCTGAAGCCTAGCGCTTTGTATATTTTGATTGCACAAACGTAGCGAGGCTGAGCCGAGACCAGCACGTCAGTCTCCCGCCAACTGCTCCAGCAGGGTGTCGAAGTCTTCCAGGCGGGCGTATTCGATGATGACTTTGCCGCGGCCGTTGTGGTCTTCGATGTGGACCTTGAGGCCGAGGGCGCGCTGCAAGCGCTC
>JBKQRH010000064.1:0-16376 GCA_052326045.1 Occallatibacter sp.
GGGCCATACTCCCAACTCTGCTGCCTCCTCACCTGCGCCACGGGATCAGCCGCGCCGCTATCACCGCTGGCAACCGCGCCTTGCGGCGTCTGCGCCGTTGCTATCGTCGTGCCTGCCACCCACGCAACCAACAAAAATTTCAGTGTTCGCGTCAAAACTTTCCTTCCCCTCTGTTTCCTCGTTCCCTTGCTCCCGGTCTGTTCCAAAAAAAGACCGCCACATCCGGGCGGCCTTTTGGTGCTTGCCTCAGGCCCGTTTATCATCCTGCCGCGTGCTCCATCTGCTCCGCATCCATGTCGAAGTTCGAATGAACGTTCTGTACGTCGTCAAGCTCTTCCAGGGCCTCCAGCAGGCGCACCATCTGGTTCGCCGCGTTCCCTTCGAGCTTGGTATGGGTCGACGCGATCATCGCCACCTCGCTCAGCACCGTGGGAATCCCTGCGGCCTTCACCGCGCTCGCCACTGCCTCATAAGCTCCCGGTTCGGTGAGGATCTCCCACGTGTCGCCTTCGTCGCGAAGGTCCTCGCCTCCGTGCTCCAGCACAATGTCCATCAACTGCTCTTCCGTTGCGGCAGCCTTCTCCACTGCGATCAGGCCCTTCTTTGCAAACAGGAACTTGACTGAGCCGGATTCGCCCAGGTTTCCGCCATGTTTCCCAAATGCGTGCCGGATCTCGCTCACCGCCCGGTTGCGGTTGTCGGTCAGCACGTCCACAAGAATGGCCACGCCGCCGGGCCCGTACCCTTCAAAGGTGGCTTCCTCGTAGTTGACCCCTTCCAGCTCACCGGTACCGCGCTGAATCGCCCGCTTGATGTTGTCTTGCGGCATGTTCTCCGCTTTGGCCGCTAAAATCGCGGTACGCAGCCGTGCATTGCTGTCAGGGTTGCCGCCGCCCTTGGCCGCTACCGCAATTTCCCTCAGCAGGCGAGTGAAAATCTTGCCGCGCTTGGCGTCCAGCGCGCCCTTCTTGTGCTTGATTGTCGCCCATTTCGAGTGGCCGGACATGAGAACCTCAGCGGAACAGAGAATGCCGGCGCGGGCAGGCGCCTGACCTTATGAGTATACCATTGGCCGCCGCCAGCAAAAACGCAAGTTGTTTCATTGGCTCAGGTTCCGCATGAGCCGTGAAGATGGCATTTCCGCAGCTCCCCGGATATGCCGGCGTTACGCCGTCCGAGGGCCAGAGACAGCTTTCCTGATCGCCGCACATAGCGCCAGCAGGACTGCGGAGAACGCCACATCCAGCGCCACAGGCCTACTCGGGGGCACGTGGACCGCCGGATCGACAAGATCAGCAGCTTGACGGGCATAAATCGCCTTGATCTTGTCCGTATTCCAGCCAGCGAGTTCGCCGATAGGCTGGAGATCCTGCCAGGTGTGTACCTGGTCGAAGCGAACGGTCTTCTCTGAGCCGAAGGAAACGAAATCCGCCCATCTAAACGAAGCGGCCACCCGTCTGGCCGCCTCGGGCGAGTTGATCTGAAACCACCAACTACCATCGCGCCTGGTTAGCTCCCAGCGCTTACGGTAGATCACCGTCTCGCCGTCCCGCTGGCTCAGCAAATACCACAAGCGAAAGCCTCCGAATTCATTGTCATGAGACCAGTAAACGGAGTGGCCAGCTAGATTCGCCTGAGTAATGGCCTCCGCTCGCGCGGCGTAGTTATAGGCCGGGGTCCACAGGCCGGGCCCGAAATGATCATAAAGGAGGCGAGAAAGCCGCGTAGCGCTGAAGGTTGCCCACCCCTCCTCTTCCGACCCTTCCGCTCCGCCCATAATCCAGGGGTTATAGGGAACCGTGCCGTAAAGATGACTGTATTCATGCAGAATCGCATTGACCGGATCGGGAAAGTGGATCGATGTATTCGGATCGTTCAGGTAAGAGCTGTCAAGACATAACTCGACATAGCGCGGCGATAGAAAGTTGCCGTCGATGCTGTGCGGAAACTTGGCTTGAAATCCGCCGCTGTCGAAGCCCCGAATAACCAGCTCATTCACCTCCGGCGAGACGCCATACGCTTCCAGGCTGACCTGATTGGCCGCGGCCAAGACATGCGCCAACTGGATCGCGACGGGACGCACCCGGATATCGTCATAACGAACGCGGATACCTTCGATCAGCTCGCTGTGCAACGGCGGAGGCTCCTGGTTGAGTAAGCCCTCCCGTTCTTCGGGGGGAAGAAACCGTGGAAGACCTATGCTGAGGAAAAGGCCGACTGCGGCAACGCCAGCCAAAGCCGCCCATCGCGGCCACCAACGGCGACTGCGGAGGGCAAGTGATCCGGCAAGGAAGGTGAGCGGCAACAACAAGGCAGGAAACATGGATTCGGCCGGCGCCATGACCACCATCATGCAACTGACGCTGCCTACGATTGCGGCCGCGGCCGTGGCGACAAGCGGCGATTGAACGTACCGGCGCCGCAATGCCAGAACCGTCCAAGTCAGCGTCACCCCCACGCTCAGAAGAACGCGAAAAGGGTCTTGAATGTACGGAAATACATCCTGCAGCACACCGAGACTCAAGGCAAGAACAGGAATAACCGCAATTTTTTGCCACAGTCTTTTTTTCGCCAACTCGTCCAGCAGCATATTCCAGGCAAGGTAACTCAGGATGAATTCCAGCCAGCGGAGAGAGGTAATCGGAGCAACATGGGGGAAGATCTGCCACGGCGCCAGATAGGCAAATAGCGATAACCCCGCAATCAGTGGAAAGAGCAGGAAAGAGACGGCATCCCAGGCGGCAAGCCGGCCCGATTGAATCGTCCATGCGCCGATATGGCGTCCCGGCCAGAGGCAATAAACTACCATTGCCGGAACGGCCAAATCGAGCAGCGCCGGCATGGTTTGAAAGCCTCCCCCTACAAAACTCCGGGGAACAAACAGGTAGGCGGGATCTGCCTTCAGGAAGAAGAACGAGAGGAGACGGGCAGTAACCACCAGTAAGACGAGAAGCCAAAAGCGCAAATTCTTCATACGTGCCCTGCGACAGTCATCGCGGAATCTTTAACCTTCGTCGCGACAGAACCGAATACGAACAGAGCAGGCGCTAAGTTCCGAAGGCCATGGCGCGAGAGTACGCGGCCAACGGCGTGACCCACAACATTTGTGCACCGCACTGCGCGCTATCCCACCGCCGGCCGCAGTTCCGCCTTCTTCGTCGTGATCGCCAGCTTGGCCGGCGTCAACTCCGGTCCCTCCCAGCCTTCCTTCACGGCCTCGATATGAATCTCTCCCGGCCGTTTGGTGGATTGCACGATCACCTCTGCAAGACCGCTGAAGAGCGAGCGTTTGGGCTCCTTGTCGCTTTGCTGGCAGTTGGGGTCTCCGTTGCCCACTCCGATCAGCGCGCCCTCGCCGGAGACCTTGAAGCCGATGAAGTTGTCTGCCGTCGGAACCGGCCGCCCCTCCTTGTCCAACACCTCCACTTTCAGGATCGCCACGTCCTCGCCGTCGGCATCGATCTCTGTCCGGTCCGCCGTCAGCCGAATGGCCACCGCCGGCCCGGTCGTCTCCCGCTTCTCGGTCAGCACGATCCTGCCGTCCTTCGATCCGCGCGCCTCGATCGTTCCAGGCGCGTACTTCACCCTCCACGCAACGTGACCCAGATGCGGAACCTTCTGGCTGCCCAGGCTCGCGCCATTCAAGAAGAGTTCAACCTCGTCCAGGTTCGAGTGCGCCCACACCGGGATTTCGTCGCCCTCCTTGCCCGCGAAGTTCCAGTGTGGAAACAGGTGCAACACCGGCTCCTTGCCCCACCACGCCTTGTAATAGAAGAACGTGTCCTTGGGAAAGCCGGAGGTGTCCACGATGCCGAACTGCGAGTTGATGGAGGGCCATCCATACGGCGTTGGCTCGCCGCGATAATCGAACCCGGTCCACGCAAAGCCGCCCGCCTCCCACTCCCGCCCGGCGTAGAACTTCCACCACTCCTCGGCCTGTTCGCCCCATCCAGGGTTGTTCACATCGTAGGCGCTCACCGTGTTGCGCAGCGGGTCGGTCGAGTAAACGCCGCGCGTGGAGACGGCGCTGGCCGTCTCCGAGCCGTAAATGGGCCGCTTCGGATGTTCTTTGTGATATTTGTCAGGACGATCCAGACCGTAGTTGAAGCCAACGATATCGAACGCTTCGGTGACACCCTTCTCGTTGTCGCCGTTGACCGCTCCTGAAACCACCCGCGTGGGGTCCAGCTCACGGCATCGCCGCACCATGGCTGTGGCGATCTTCGCGCCTTCTTCCGCCATTTCATTCTGAAGTCGCCACTCCTCGTTCCCTATCGACCATAGGATGATCGACGGCGAGTTGCGATAGCGCTTGATCATCGCCTCCAGTTGCGCCAGCCCCTCAGGACTAGAACTCATCTGCCGCGTCTCGCACATCATCATCAGGCCCATGCGGTCGCATCCCTCCACCCACTCCGGCGTCGGCATATTGTGCGAAGTTCTGACCGCGTTGCACCCCATCTCCCGCAGCACGCCCAGCCGGAACCACTGCAGCCGGTCGGGCAACGCCGCGCCCACGCCGGCGTGATCATGATGGTTGCAGGTGCCCTGAATCTTGATCGATTTGCCGTTCAGGAAAAATCCCTTGTCGGCATCGAAGGCCGCGGTGCGCACACCGAAACTTACCCGCTCGGCATCGCACGGCTTGCCGTTGGCTTCCACCGTCACAATCGCAGAATAGAGATGCGGCGCATCCACCGACCACAGCGCCGGATTGGCCAGCTTCGCGGTCGCGGCAAAACTTGCGGTGCCATCCACTGTAATAAACTGCGCAGGCGCCGCGGCAGTAGCCACCGTCCTTCCCGCCGCGTCGAGAATCTGCCAGCTCACCCTGGCGTTCTCCGCATGCTTCCCTTGGTTTTCTACCACTGTTCCTAGGGTCAGCGTGGCTGAATTGCTGCTGAACGCTGTCCGCACCGTGCTCTCCCACTTGCCCAGGTGCAGCGCATCGGTCTTGGTCAGCCACACGTGCCGGTAGATGCCCGCGCCCTCATAAAACCATCCGTCACCGAAGCTGGCGTCTACGCGCGCCACAATGTAGTTCTTTGCACCGTAACTCAGAAAGTCCGTCAGATCGAACCGGAAGGGCGCGTACCCATTGTTATTCCGCCCGATGAAGCACCCGTTCACGAACACCAGCACATCCCGGAACGCCCCGTCGAACTCGACCGCAATGCGCCGGCCCAGATCGCTGGCCGGAATCTCGAACTCTCGCCGGTACCAGCCCACGCTGGTCTCCGGATACCGCCGCCCGATGGGCTTATAGCCGTGCG
Organism: Occallatibacter sp.; assembly: GCA_052326045.1. Taxonomy (GTDB): domain Bacteria; phylum Acidobacteriota; class Terriglobia; order Terriglobales; family Acidobacteriaceae; genus Telmatobacter. The sequence continues at coordinate 5,274 of JBKQRH010000064.1, forward strand.
AGTTCTGCGCCTCGTCATGCACAAAGGGCAGCTCCACCGCCCAGTCGTGCGGCAGGTTCAGCGCGCGCCACTTTGAGTCGTCGAACTTGGCCTTCGAGAACTCAAAATCGCCTGTCTTGGCGAAGTCTCCCTGGCCGTTGCCGAAGCCCAGGTCGCGGGCCGGGTCGCTGCCGTGGCCAAACTGAAATTTCCAGCCGAAATCGAATAGCAGTTGCTCGCGCGGCGCCACGGCTGCCAGCGCCTCGGCAGAAGCCGCCCCCGGATAGCCGACCAGCAGCGCCGCCGTGCGCCCCCAGGCCGATCGGGCCACCAGAGAAGATGCAGAAAGTGCTGCTCCGGAATAAAGCAGGTCGCGACGGGAGATGCCAGCCATAGAAGTCCTCTTTCAAAGTGAATTCTCGCCGCGGATGGCGACAAACCATGGGCCGCGAGCAAGCCAAAACTATAAATCACTCTACGCTGGGAAGTAAACGATTCCATTTTCCGCGCGGGAGATCTCTTCTCCGCGCCAGGTCCGCCCTTACTCCCCTGTGGTTCAGCAAGCAACTATGCTAGATTCAAGAAGACAGACCACCCTCCGGAGAGATGGCCGAGTGGTTTAAGGCGCACGCTTGGAAAGCGTGTGTACTTTAACGAGTACCGTGGGTTCGAATCCCACTCTCTCCGCCACGACCCCTTCCAAGAACATCCAAATACCTCCAATAAAAAGACGAAATCCACCGATAAACATTGGGGATTTCGTCCTTCTGCGTCCAGGAGCGTATTATGGAAGCCAGGTCCCGCGGGGGGTACTTTGGGGGGTATTTTCTTGTTGACCGGGGGGTACTTTTCCAAGCGGGGGGGTATTTTGGGGGGAGAAATGCCACTGACGGATTTAGAAGTTCGCAAGGCCCGGCCAGCCGAGAAGGCCTACCGATTGAGCGACAGCGGAAGCCTTTATCTCCGGGTCACGCCCGCTGGTGGCAAACTGTGGCGCTGGTCCTATCGGCATGAAGGCAAGGAAAAGCTCATGTCCTTCGGCAAGTACCCGGATGTGCCACTGGCGCTGGCCAGAGAACGCCACTCCGAAGCACGCAAACTGCTGGCCATTGGCCAAGACCCAATGGCCCAGCGCAAGGCCACGAAGACCGCTGAAAAGGCCGCCGTCGAGAATTCCTTCCAGAGCGTTGCATCCCTATGGCTGGAGCATTGGCAGGATGGGAAAAGCCCGCGGCACGTGGAGTACGTAAGGCGGCGCATAGAGACAGATATTCTTCCCTGCCTGGGTGCGCGGCCTATTGCGGAGATCGAGGCGCCGGAACTGGTGGCGATGGCCAGCGCGATTCAGGATCGCGGCGCACGGGATATTGCCAAACGCGCTCTGGAGACTGTGGGACAGGTCTTTCGCTACGGCATCGCCCACGGCTACGCGAAGCGCAACCCGGCCAGTGACATCCGCCCCAGCGACATTCTGAAGTCCACGCGTAAAACCAACTATGCCCGCATCAATGCCAAAGAGCTGCCCACTCTTCTCAAACGCATTGAGGTTTACCAGGGAACCCATGTCACACGGCTGGCGATCAAGCTGATGGCACTCACCTTCGTCCGCACCAGCGAGCTAATCGGGGCCAAGTGGGCGGAGTTCGACCTGGAGAATGCCCGCTGGGACATCCCGGCAGAACGCATGAAAATGCGTACCCCGCACATTGTGCCGTTGGCCAGGCAGACATTGGAAGTACTGGAGATGTTGCGCGACTTGACCGGGCACAGCGAATGGCTCTTCCCCGGTGATCGCAACGCCAGCAAGCCCATGAGCAACAACACCATCTTGAAAGCATTGGAACGCATGGACTACAAGGGCCGCATGACCGGACATGGCTTTCGCGGTCTGGCCTCGACGATCCTCCATGAGCAGGGGTACGCGCACGAGCACATTGAATTGCAGTTGGCCCACGCCCCAAGAAACGCCGTGAGCGCCGCGTACAACCACGCTCTGTACCTGGGCCCACGTGCCAAGATGATGCAGGATTGGGCAGACTTCCTGGAGCGCACCCAGCGCGGGGGCAAGGTAATTCAGATGCCCAGCAGATTCGCATAGAGACTGGACGAGGCACGCACGATGCAGCGGAAGAAAGCTGCGTCCGCGGGCAATCGCGCGTCAGCGTAACCGCTGGCCCATGTCTCGCCAAGGTGGACGTTGTGTCCCGAGCAGCCTCGGAAGTGACCGCCGCCCTTGACAAAAAACAGTCCAAACAGGCGGAGCTATCTCACAGATCCAACGAGGGCGAGGTGGTTCTGCCGTTGAAACCTCCGTCCGGAATCTGGACGACCTCCAACACAGTCCGAGAATGAACAAAAAAGCCGAGAATAGTTCAAATAAGTCGAGGTTGGACAAAGGGGAAAAATACCGCTTGACGTGCGCCAAGACTCGGTAGATTGTCGAGGCAGTTGGCTCCCGATATGGGAGCCTTTTTTGTACGAAAAGGAGTCATCAATGGAAACGCCAGCTACCACCGCCCCGGTAAGTCTTACTCGTATCAAACAGGTCTGCGCGCGTGTTGGTTGGAGCAAGTCCTCCATCTACGCCGCCATCGCCGAAGGAAAATTCCCCAGGCAGATATCCTTGGGTGCTCGCAGCACAGCCTGGCTATCCACAGACATCGACCAATGGATCGCTGACCGGGTTGCCCAGAGCCGCAGACCGGCACCAGAGGCAAACAAGGAGCCGCCAAAGGCGCACAAGCCCCCGCAACCGACGAAGCGGGCGGCATGACCGCCGAGTCGTCGGCGTGTAATGAGCCGCGCCGGCAGCGCGGCCTGGCCTTATCCCAGCGAGACACATGCCCCGCCTCTTCTGGCGAAATAGTTGCGGTAAGAGTCCGAGTGGCGTAGCGGGCAATCGCCTTACAGAACCGCCGCCAACTGGCAGCAAAGACCTTCGATGATCTCGTTCCTCGTTAGGCCCGCCACAATCTCTTCAGTTTCCTCAACCACGTTACGCCGCCTTCCCACTCGGATACTTCCGTCGGTACTCCGCCCGCAGCTCGAAGAAACGCCGTTGAATGTTGGCCAGCGGGGTCGACCGGCAGTTCTCTATCTTTTGCACCGTACGCCGGCTGATCTCCAGCACCTCTGCCAACCGAACCTGGGTAAACAAAAAATTCTTCCTGAAAGCACGCCACTCCAAGGCACGCTGCTCCCGCGCCGCCAACTCCTGCTCGGTTGGATGGGGTTTCGGCATATCCGTCCTCCAATGTCGTACTAGGCGGATTGCTCCGCGTTCGCCGCGATCTGTTCGTCGCTCAAACCGGATTGCTTCAAAACCTCTTGAACTGTTGGCATCTGCGCCCCTTCCCTGCTCCCAAAACAGATCAAAAGGTTTATGGAAACCTATTGAAATCTGTAGAGAATAAGTGCTTTTAATTGAAATGCTTAGCGCATTTCGGCCTATCCCTGTTGAATCTTGTGGCTTCTGGGTGCTTTGACAGTTACAAAATCGACTACACCCGCGTCTCAACTTAGGGGTTCAGTCCAGCTTTGACAGCTACAAAATCGACTACAGTCAGGAAACTGCCTGAGGTTTTCTGCGTTGCGGAACAACGAGAAAAGCGCGTCAGTTGCCGCAGGTTGGCTGTGCATCCCCGTGTTGGACACCTGGCACTTTTGCTCTGCGCCGTTGGATTGAAAAATTACTCATTCAAAGACTCCCCAAGCAGAAAACAAGCCTGGTTTCCGCCCGGATGGAATTTTGGCGAGGCACAGCATCAGCCCATCGGAAAGAGATTGGACCTGATTGGGAGAGTTCTTCAGAGTGCGTGACAGGGTGATGACGTAGGCAGATGGCCAGTTTCCGGTTGGCCCACCACTCGGGAGTAAAGCGACGAGAAGGGCGTTTATCATTCTCAATCTGGCCAGAAATCGTATGACGTGTATTTCCCGTAGCTTCTAAGCTAACGATTCGGAGCTAGGCCTTTACGGTTGGACGGACAGCGGCGCCGTCTTGGCAGACGGCATGGGGAGATTCAGAATCTTCGCCACGGTGGGCGCGATCTGCCGCATATCGATCACTCCAAGATCACGATGATGGGCAATTCCAGCCCCCGACATAAAGAACGACGCGCGCATCTCCGGAAACTCCGGCGAGAATCCGTGCCCGCCTCGTTCGCTTGGAGTCGCATTGACCAGACTGCCGCTTGTGCCGGAGCCAGTCGTGTAGCCGGACTTAAGAACGACCAGAAAGGCCGCATCCGGGAAGCCTCCACACTTCTTGATCGCGTTGCGATCCAGAACCGCCGCGATGCCGTTGTTCTCGTCCGCTGCCAGCTTTTGCAGAAGCTCGCGCACCTGCTCTTCGGTCTGATGATCGTTCGCGTCATGAAGCATGATAGCGGCCATGCCGCCCGCCAGCCACGGCTGGGCCTTCCATGAGCTGATCGCCGGAGCCTTTGTTGCCGGATTCACGGTCGCCTGGATAAGTCCCGCCTCCAGAAATGGAATATAAAGGTTGACCGTGTGCGTGAGGGTGACAAATCCATGATCGGAAACCACGACCACCACCGTCGCAGGATCGCTCGCAAGCGCCGCCGCCGCCAGCCGCGAGACCATTCCATCGATTGCTTCCAGGTCCTGATTGGCTTGCGCGCTGAATGGGCCGAACTCGTGTTCCGTTTCATCCAGAGAACTTAGATGGATGGTCATGAACGCAGGTTTTTGCTTGCGCAGAATCTCTACCGAATAGCGCGTCTTGATCTCGTCTCCATCGATGCTGGTGTCGTTCCCCATCATGTAGGGACCGAGTGTAGGCTGCAACTGCTTGAGCAGCGTGCCGGGCCGCGAGAGCGCGGCCATCAACTCCCGATCCGACGGGTTCAAGGCGCTGGACGGGCTTGACGCTCGCCAGTATTCCGGAATCAGCCAATCCACATCCGTCGCGCCCACGCTGACCGGCCAACCGACGCTCGCCGTGCGCAGACCGGCGTTGTGCGCAACCTGCCAGAGCGTGGGAACGCGAATCTCGGGCGCATACCAGTACCATGCTCGCCCAAAGTTCTGGCCGGGATCGAACTCGAGGTTGTTATAGATGCCATGCTCGGCGGGTGAAACTCCTGTCAACAGAGTTGTGTGGCTGGGATAGGTGACGGTCGGCCACACTCCAACCACGCCCTCCGCATACGCCCCATCGCGAACCAGAGTGCGGAGATACTGTATCTTCATGCCTCGCGCATCCGCTTCCGTCACATATTCAGGCTTCAATCCATCGATGGAAATCATTAGTACCGGAGCAGCCAGGCCAGATGGGACCGCGACGACGATTAGCAGAAACAACGGCAGAAATTGCAAGAATAGGCGGCGAAATGCGTGATTCATGAGGAATCCTCCACTGCGCGACAATAGCGCCCCGCCTGCGACTTCAGGATAAGGGGCGGTCACCGCTCGTGTCTCCAGGACAAGTGTATAGAGGCATGAAGGGCGAAACATGAATGTCTGGAGAATCGAAATGCGATTCATGCGTCATTTATCGTCAATTCACAAAGATTTGAATTGATCTCTATAGCCTCGCAGCCATGAAACACGTACAACTTTTCTGCAGGACTCTTTTCGTAGGCCTCTTGATCGCAAGCTGTGGCATAGGAGCAAGAGCGCAATATGAAGATGGGAGCCTGATCGGCACCATCCATGACGCCACCGGTGCGGCAGTTGCAAACGCTGCCGTCACTGTAACCAACATCAATACCGGCATTGTCGTCAAGACCGCCGCAAACGGCTCGGGCGACTATGAACTCCCGTCGCTGCGCGTCGGCGTTTACAACATCGAGGCTACCGCGTCCGGCTTTGCGCCGGCCGTGGCCAAAAACATCACCGTCTCGGTGGCCGGACGCCAGCGAATCGACCTGACCCTCAAGGTCGGACAGGCCGGCGCAACTACCGTCGAGGTCAGCGACGTCGCACTACAGCTTGAAACCGATTCCAGCCAGCGCGGCCAGACGATCACCGAGTATCAAAGTGAAGCTCTGCCGCTGGTGAGCCGGAACTTTTCCGACCTGGTGGATTACGTCACCGGCGCGCGCCCGGCGCCGGCTGAAGCAACCACCACCGCCGTCACCAGCCTAGAGCGCGCCGGATCGTTCAACATCAACGGCCAGCGCAGCATGTTCAACAACTTCATGCTGGACGGCATGGACAACAATGCCTATGGCGAGAGCAACCAGGGCTTCGACAACCAGATCATCGCGCCCCCGCCGGACTCCATCTCCCAGTTTGAAGTGGTGACCAACAACGAGAGCGCGGAGTACGGCCGCTCTTCCGGCGCCACCATCAACGTAGCCACCAAGGCGGGCGGGAATCAATTCCACACCACGCTGTACGAATTCCTGCGCAACACCGATCTGAATGCGGCCGGCTTCATCAAGCCGATCGTCACCAACCCCGCCACCGGCGCCCCGTATCCGTTTGTGAAGCCCGGCTTCGATCGCAACCAGTTCGGCGCCAACTTCGGCGGGCCCATCCTGAAGGACAAGTTCTTCTACTTCCTCGATTACGAGGGATTCCGCCAGACGCTCACGCCTACGGTCTTTGGCACCGTTCCCACGACGAATGAACTCAACGGCGTTCTGACCGTCGCCGTGCAGGATCCGTGGCATCCGGGCACTTACATACCGGCGGGCACGCCGTTTACCAGTTGGCCCGCTCAAGCCAGGGCCGACATCGACCCGACTGCCCAGGTGATTGCCAATTACTACCAGCAGGTGCTGCCCGCGCAGTGCCAGATCCTCGCCGGCACAGGCACCGGGGGGTCATTAGGTGAGGCCTCGAACGACTGCGCCACCAACGCGCCCTTCACCGACAACGCAGACAAGGGCGACCTTCGCCTGGATTTCCAGCAGAGCGAAAGGAGTTCCTGGTTCCTGAAAATCAGCGATCGCAAGGAGACGGGCATCAACTATCCCTCGCTGCCCGAGCCGATCGATGGGCAGACCAACGGCGTCATCAAGATTCACGATGAGCAGGCTGCGCTCGGCTATACCCACCTGATGGGCGACAACAAGGTTCTGGACGCGCGCCTCGCGCTGTCCGGCACCAGGGCCGGCAAGTGGTCGAAGGCGATCGGCACCAACTACATCACCCCAGCCGAGATCCCCGGCCTGCCGACCATCTCCAGCGTTTCCGGCGGCCTGCCCTCGATAGCCATCTCGGGCGGCTTTACCTCCTTCGGACGCCAGAGCACGAACCCGCAGTGGCAGAACCCGTCGCTGCTGGACCCCAAGGTGAACTTCTCCTGGGTCAAGGGCAAGAACTCCCTCAAGTTCGGCTATGAGTACGAGTACGTCTGGATGGAAGTGGAGGACTCGAATCCGCTCTACGGCTCCTTCACCTTCAACCATGGCTACAGTCTCTGCCCGGCGTCGGCTGGAGCTTCCTGCCCCGTCACCGGAAGTTTCTACAGCACGCCCGCCACCACCAACAGCGCCGTCACCGACACCTACTGGTCCGACTTTCTCTTCGGAGCCAGCGGAAATTATTCGCTGTCGACCTACTGGATCTCGCACCTGCACCAAAACATGGAAAGCGCATACGCCCAGGACGACTGGAAGGTCGACTCCAGGCTGACCCTGAATCTGGGACTGCGCTGGGAGTACGGTTCGCCTTACTCGGAGCGGAACAACGACCTCTCCAACTTCGACCCGACAACCGGGACCATGCTGACGCTGACCCCCGGTTACACCACCAACGCGCAAGGCACCATCGCTCCCTACAGCGGCAGCGGCGTCTACGGGAAGAGCTTGGTCAACCCGGACCTGACCGACTATGCTCCGCGCCTCGGCTTTGCCTATGCGCTCATGCATAGCATTGCGGTCCGCGGCGGCTACGGCACCAGCTTTATCCACTACTACCGCGCCGGTTCGGGCAACATGCTGGCTATCAACGCGCCAAACGCGATGTTTACCTCGGTAGTCAACACGTCTGCCGCCGCAGGCGGCCTGGGCTCTACTACTGGCTTCGTGAGGCTTTCGCAGGGCTATCCCACGGGGCTGGCTACCGTCTTCAGCGCGGGCACCGACAACATCGACTATATCCCGCAAAACACCAAGGATAGCTACGTCGAGAGCTACTTTCTGAGCGTGCAGAAGGCCCTGGCCAAGAACATACTTGTCGACGTGGCCTATGTGGGCAACCACGGCGTTCATCTGCAGGGCTTCGTCAACGCCAACCAGATGAACCCCGCCAACGGATTCGCTCGCCCTTACCCCAACTGGGGAGGGTACTTGCTCAACAATTCAACCACCTATCCCACCTATCACAACGGCGACATTACCGAGGCTCTGAACGAGTTCTATTCCCACTACAACGCGCTGCAAGCCCGCTACGAGCAGCGTTTTGTCTATGGATTGACCTTGCTGAACTCCTTTACGTGGGGGCACGCGCTGGATAATGCCTCGTCCACCCTCGAGGCCAACACGCCGGCGCCGCAGGACGCAAATAACCTCGGGGCAGACTACGGCCAATCGGACTATAACCTGCCTGTCGTCAATGTCACTAGCCTGGTCTATGACCTGCCGGTCGGACATGGGCGCCAGTACCTGGCCAGCGCCAACCCGGTCGAGAACACCATTCTTGGCGGCTGGCAGATCAGCGCTATCAACACCGCGCAAGGCGGCACGCCCTTCAACCTGACGTATACGCCGGCGTCGGCCAATCAAGTATCGCCGATGCTTACCCAAAGCTGGCGCGGACAGAATCTATACCGCCCCAACCTCGTTCCCGGAGTTCCTTTTAAACAGGGGAAGGTACTGACCTCCTCCGGGACCGTTCAATATGTCAACCTCTCATCTTTAACGCTGCCTTCAACCTATGTAAACAACACCGCCGCCGACGGGCTGTCGAGCCCGTTTGGCAACTTGCCCAAGAACTATGGCCGTACGCCCAAATTCTACGAGACGGATTTGGCCCTCAACAAGCGGTTCAACACCCCGGCGGAAAGAATAAAGGTGGAGTTCCGCTCGGAGTTCTACAACATTTTCAACCATACCAACCTTTACCTGCCGGGCGGCTCGGGCGGCGGCACCGTCACCGGCACTGACGGCGGCGCAGTGACCGGCGGCAGCGGCGGCACCATCACCGGCACGTGGGAGCCGCGCATCATCCAGTTTGGCTTGAAGGTGATCTACTAAGACCCGCTGCTTTGCCTCTGCAACCACCCGCTCGTCCTCCGCGCGGGTGGTTCTCTTTGTACCGATAGAGACCTGATCGGCGCCTCTTTGAGATGTGCGGTATCTCCAATTCAGACACGATAATCCTGTGATATTTCCAAGCAGCGCGATCTGGATCAATCCTGAGAAGTCGGCAAGTGTCGTGGAATCTATCAGATGCACTCAGAGAGACGGATGGACCGGCGCTACGGCGTTTCTCAGGACCAAACTATCCTGCTCCACACAACGGATGTTTGCTCGGTGAACTGGCTTGTTATTGCGAGTAGAGATTGCCATGTGATCAGAGCCACAGACTGCTGTTCGGAGACTGATTAGCCTCGTGACGTAGCGCAGGGTCCGCCGTGAGATACAAACACATTGTCGTCGTGAAAAGAGGTCCGCCGGAAAACCTGCGGATCGAGGAGTGCGATCTGCGCGAACCCGCGGCCAGGGAGGTCAGGATCAAAGTGCTGGCCTGCAGTGTTTGCCAGCCAGATGTGCAGAATCGCTACGGACTGAGTCCGTTCCCGCCCAAAGTGCCCTACGAACCGGGCTCGGCCATTGTGGGCGCTGTGGATGTGGCTGGATCAGGAGTCCGGCATGCTGTGCCAGGGACGAGAGTTGCGGCATGGCCGTCGTTCGGAGGCTACGCCGAGTATCTCTATCTTCCGGAGAGCCGGCTGATTCCTGTTCCCTCGTCGCTCGATCCAGCCGAAGCGGCTCCGGTGGTGCTGAACTACGTTACGGCGTACCAGGTATTGCACCGGAAAGCGAAGGTCAAGGCTGGCGACAAGGTTTTGATCATCGGCGCAAGCGGCGGATGCGGCACGGCATTTCTCGACCTGGGCAGACTTGCCGGTCTGAAGATGTATGGCCTTGCCTCTGGGAGCAAGAGCTCGATCCTCAGCCAGTTTGGGGCCATCCCGATCGACTACCGGCGGGAGGATTTCGTGGAGGTGATGCGACGCGCCGAGCCGCAGGGGCTGGATTTCGTCTTCGACGGGATGGGTGGAGACTACATCAACAGGGCTCTCCCGCTGTTGCGGCGCGGCGGTGTGCTGGTAACATACGGCAACCCACTGAGCTTGCGCGGCGTGCTGCGCCTTCTGGCCAGGGCTCTGAAGGTCAATCTTCTCCCCGGCGGCAGGAAGCTGAAGGGCTACGGGGCTGGCGCCGCGCTCTTTCATCGCAAGCCATTTCTGGAAGACTGGGCCATTCTGTTCCGGCTGCTCAAGGAGGGCAAGATCCGGCCTGTAATCGGCGACCGCTTTCCACTGCTCGAAGCGGCGCAGGCGAATGCGCTGCTGGAAGGCGGACAGGTGGTCGGCAACCTGGTCCTGGTGGCGCCCGATCTAATTCGGTGAGTACATCATTGCCAAGGCGCGTTTCCAGGGGTCGAAGTTCTGGAAACGTGGTAAGGCCTGCTGGCGTCAAGTGACGTCCTCAGCAATCTTCTTGGCGAGATTTGGCAGGCTCTCAGGTCTTAGAATCCGGACCTGGAGCACCCAGATTCTGGTGCGGGGAACTGCCACTCGCCAGCCTTCAGCCTACTGCCTTGCGCGCCAGATAAATTGTGCGGCAACCGGGAACGATCGCCGGATTGCCCTTGAAGAAGGGAGCAGCATCCCAGGCTCGCACCTGGTCAAATCCTGTTTCCTTGAGAACACGTCGGATCTCATCAGAATCCCAGCAGACCTCTTCGACGCGTTCGTGACACCGTTGCCAGTGGCTCCCGTCCCGGATGAACCATTCGACATCAGTCCAAGCCCTGTCGGCCTGACGATTATGATCATTGCGCATCACGATCGCAAAGCCCGGCTTCTCGAGCCAGACGGCGCCCGACCAGTATCGCTGAAATCCAAGCGAGTTGTTCACGTCGAAGAAGAAATGGCCGCCTGGGCGCAGCGCTCGTCCCACGGCCTTTGCGACCATTCGC
>JBKQRH010000065.1:0-5940 GCA_052326045.1 Occallatibacter sp.
CCCTGCGCCGGGCAGCGCCTTTGCCGTGCTATCCAATCTGGTCCGGCTGGGCCTGGGCGGCAAACAGGGCAACGGACGCCAGTTCGTCTCCTGGATTCACCAGGACGACTTTGCCCGCGCTGTCGAGTTTCTCATCCACCGCGAGGAGCTGGAAGGCCCCTTCAATATAGCCGCGCCCAACCCTCTGCCCAACCGTGAATTCATGGCGGCCCTGCGCGAGGCCTGGGACATGCCCAACGGCCTGCCCGCGCCGTCGCTGGCCATCCACATCGGCGCATTCCTGCTGCGCGCCCAGTCCCAGTTGGTGCTCAAGAGCTGTCGCGTCCTTCCCGGCCGCCTGCTCGACGCCGGTTTCGAGTTCGAGTTTCCCGCCTGGCCCGAGGCCGCCGAAGACCTAGTTCAGCAGTGGCGCCACAGAAACGATTGAGGAATCAGTTGTCAGTAATCCGCTATCAGTTGTCAGCTAACAGTGTTCGGCAACAACTGACAACTGACTACTGAAAGCTGACAACTGTCGTCTCATTTCCCCGGCGTAATGTCCGTAACCGGCAGATCAATGTGGCCGAGCAGAATCTCAAACCGCCGCTGCTCTTCTTTCTTCCAGGTCTCCTGGTCCGGCCATAACTCCTTGATGAAGGCCTCTTCGTCGGGGTTGGCGGTGGTGGCTACGGTCGAGTTCCTGTAGCGGATGGTCACGCGATAGTCCCAGCGGAGCTCCTCCGAAGTGTGGTAGGCCGGCGATTCGATCTTCACGGAGAGTATGCGCCCCGTGGCCTGGATCTTCTGGAGCAGCGGGTAGTGGTTCTTGAGGAACAGTTGCAGGAACTCCTGCTGATGGCCCCACTGGCACTTGTAGTAGTACTCGATGGTGTAGGGCTGGTCGGCGACCCCCTGAGGCGGCGCGCCCTGCGCTGCCAGCGGAGCGGCCAGCGGAACGGCAAAGACTGCGGCGAGTACGGCGGGAAGAATCCTGCGCATAAAACCTCCGTGAAGCGGCTGGTTGCATTGTACCGTGGAGGCATTTCCTACCGCCTGGCTGCGCCCGCGCTTCGCGCCCTCCTTGAATTTGCAAGCCGCCCCGGCCTCTTGTAGAATCGTCGCCATGAAAGGTAACCCGAAGGTCATCGAAAAACTGAACCACGCGCTCCGCGAGGAACTCACCGCCATCAGCCAGTACATTGTGCACTCCGAGATGTGCGAGAGCTGGGGATACGAGCGGCTGGCCAAGCGCATCAAGAAGCAGTCCATCGACGAGATGAAGCACGCCGAGGCTCTCATCGAGCGCGTCTTGTTTTTCGATGGCGCGCCAACCATGGATCCGCTGGCCCTCGCCATCGGCAAAAACGTCAAGGAGATGGTCGAGTCCGACTTGAAGGCCGAGTTCGGTGCCATTGCCCTTTACAACGAGGCCGCCCGCATCGCTGCGGAGGAAAAAGACAACGGCACGCGCGATCTTTTTATCCGCCTGCTCAAGGAAGAGGAAGGCCACGCCGACTGGCTTGAAACTCAGTTGCACCAGATTGCGGAGATTGGTTTAGAGCGCTATCTGGTTGCGCAGACCATTGAAGGCGAGTAGCCGCAAATTTCTGCACCTTCTCCTGTGACCTGAGTATCCAAAACAGCACAGGAGAACCTTCCCCATGTCTCAGAAAATCGCTTTTATCACCGGAGGAAACCGCGGACTCGGGTTTCAGACCGCACTCGAATTGAAGAATGCCGGCGTGAAGGTCGTCATCGGCGTTCGCAACCCGGCGCAGGGCAAAGAGGCCGTGGCCGAACTGCGCGCCGCGGGCGTAGACGCCGACCTGCTCCAGTTCGACATCACCAAGGCTGCCGATGCGAAGGCCGCCTTTGACTACTTCAACTCCAAATACGGACGGCTCGACATTCTCGTCAATAACGCGGGAATCGCGGGCGGCACATTTCCCGGCGCCGGCCCCGAGCACTCTGCCGCTGAGGTTCCATCCGATCTGCTTCACAAGGTCTTCGAGACCAACTTCTTCGCACAGGTAGCGCTGACCGGCGCGCTGCTGCCGCTGATCAAGAAGAGCCCCGCCGGCCGCATCGTCAACCTGTCGAGCATTCTCGCTTCGCTGACCCTGCACGCCGACCCCAACTCCCCAATTTACAACGCCAAATCCTTCGCCTACGACGCCTCGAAGACGGCGCTCAATGCTTTCACCGTTCACCTTGCCTGGGATTTGCGCGACACCAAGGTCAAGATAAACTCCGCACATCCCGGCTGGGTAAAGACCCGCATGGGCGGCCCGAATGCCCCGATGGAGTTGAGCGAAGGCGCCAAAACCAGCGCCGCGCTAGCCACTCTGCCCGACGACGGACCGACAGGAGGCTTCTTCCACCTGGGGCAGCCGCTGCCCTGGTAGGGACCGGCGCTCTTACGGAATGCGGGCGGCGAGTTTTGCTGCCAGGGATGCAGCTTGCTGGGCCTCGGGCAGGTTGGCGTAGCCGGCCAGGATGCGCCCCTTGCGAAAGACGCAGATTCCGTCCAGGTACTGTGCCTTGGCCTGGAATGCCTCGTCGCCAATCTGTGCCGGCGTAGCGCCGTCAAAGCGCTCCCGGAGTTCTTTCAGAACCTCGGCGGCGGATTCCGCCGTACTCTCCAGCACCACAAACGCCTGCCCCTGCGTGTACTTGGCCACGTAGCCGCGCTTGAGCAGCCGCAGCCCCAGCACGCTTTCGGGGATCAGCCGCACGCTGGCCAGGTTCTCTTTGGGGAACCACTCCAGCGCCTCCGGAGCCGTCTCCCGCCCCTCCAGGCGTTGCTGCACCCAGGCTACGCAAGCCTGCATCGTCGCCGTGTGATCGCTCTCCGGGTTGGCGGCAACTTCGGCGATTTCGACGTAATACTTGCCTTTGGCGAAGAGCCCGCTCTGCGCTTGAATTTGCCCGCCCATCCCGATCTTGGCGATGGGCAGCCGGGGATCGCGATTAGCCGTGAACAGGCCGTAGGCCGCGTCGGCGTCGCTCATCTCGGAGACGTCGATGGTCAGCGTGTCGCCGCCCGACTTGCAGTCGATCGTCCGCATGCGCGCGAAGCCGTAGATCAGGTAGCCTTCGGCAGCGCCATCCTTGTAGTCGTAGAGATTTTCGGCGGTGAATTGTCGCACAAATCCCGACGGCTCCCAGCCGGGCGCGAATTTGCAGTCCAGGGTATCCTGACCGCGCGCCATCCCCGCCGCCAGCAGGATCGTCACCAGCAGACCGGCAGCCTTCATGCAAACAATTCCTGGGCCCGCGCCACGCGGCTCGCCACCTGGACGCCGTAGGGACACTTCACCGTGCATTCGGCGCAGTCTCCGCAACGAATCGCCTTGTGCTCGGCGCTCAACTCCAGGAACCGCTCCCGTCCCAGCGCGAACTGGCCATAGCCGTCGGCATAGGTCAGGCAGCGCAGCATATCGGCCACCGGCAAGCCCTTCTGGCAGGCGCCGTCGCACTTCCCGCACATGCGGCAATACAGCCCCCCGATCGCATCCAGGCGCTCCGCCAGCAGCTTTTCGTCGCCCGCCGACAGGGGCGTCCCCATGGCCTTCAGGTTCTCGTCCAACTGGTCCATGTCCGTCATGCTGGGAATGGTGGTGGCCACGTTGGGCTTGTTGATCACCCACTTCAGAGCCGCCAGCATCGCGCCCGGCTGCTTCAGTTTCTCCACGGCGGGAACGCCGGGCCTGGGGCGAAACCCTCCCGCCATCACCTTCATTGCCACCACGCCCATGCCGCCCTTGGCCGCCGCCGCGATGGCCTGCTCCATGCTGGCCTCCATGGTGAAGTTGTAGGCCGTCAGCACCACGTCGAAGACGCCCTTTTGCGCCATCCAGGGCAGCAGTTGCTGCTGGCCGCCGTGCGTGCTCACGCCGGCAAAGCGGATCTTGCCCTGCTTCTTGGCCGCCTGCTGCGCTTCGATCATGTCGTCGTGAATCTCCTCCGCGCTGCCCTTGCCATGCAGATACCAGATGTCCACCCAGTCCGTGTTCAGTTCCCGCAGGCTGGTATCCAGATCCTTCAGCAATGCGTCTTTGTTCGGGGAGTGCGACTTGGTTGAAAGCACGATCTGCTTTCGTTTCGCCCCCAGGGCCGCGCCCACCATGCGCTCGTTGTTGCCGTTCTGATAGCCGCGCGCGGTGTCGAAGTAGTTGATCCCCATGTCGGCGGCGCGCGTAATCACGCTGGGGTCCGAGGTAATCATGCACCCGAATCCCACCGTGGTCACCTTCAGCCCCGTGCGGCCCAGGGTTCTGGTTTCCAGCTTGATCGGGGAACCCGCGCCCTTTTGATCGGGCTCTCCCAACGGCTTCTCAAGCCCCATCGCGGAACTCGCGCCCAGCACAGGAAGCGCCAGGCCCGCGGAGAGGCCGGCGCTAAGAAATTCGCGGCGAGACGGTTTCGAGCTCATAAAACCCCCTGCTGACGAACTGAGAATCTCAACCCGGAACGAGTATGCGAGCCGGCGCGCCGGCAGGTATGTAATGCGCGTCACAAATGCCGGTGTGCCCTTCAGCAAGGGGGTGCCCCATCCTCGCCGCGCTCTTTGTTTTTGCGGCTAGGGTGGGATATCCGTATCTACATCTACCAATTGTCTTTATCGCATTCGCTGCCGGGTGCCCCACCTTCGGCGCGCTCCGCCGCAGCCGACGAGATCAGGTGCGCCCGGCAAAAGCTAACTCGCCGCCCCGAGACGGCCGGCGTCATTTCACCGGACCGATGCTGAGGGCGATCTGCTTCGCGATCTCGTCCTTTACCTTGGACGGCAGAAACGCCACTGTCGCGTGGCAGCGGCCTTTGCCGTTCTTGCCGGGCACGGTATCGTGGTATAAACGGTTTTTACTAAAGGCACTCGCCTTCTCGGAGTAGAACACGCGCTTGTCTGTGTTCTCGATCATCTGATCCACCTCCGACTGCTGCAAGAACTCCGGCATCGGCTGGAGGCGGTCGACATCCGAGGACACCACCACACTTCCATCCATCATGTCCTTGGGGTACGCCGTACCGGGCTGCGATCCTGGCGCCCAGCCCGGTGGGATCGCGGCCTGGCAAGCCCCTTTGTCATCCTTGATGATGTTCCACCCCGCCGGGACCGTCTGCGCGGCTGCCATGCCGCACAGCGCAAGCAAAAGGCCTGATGTTAGCAGCGTTTGCATAATTCCTCCTCCGCGAATGTTACGCTCCCTGCGGTTCGCAATCAAGGTATGAAAGGCCCTGGAATATGAAGCACGAGCACCGGTCGCCAGTTAAACGCCGCCCCCAAAATGGCCTTCGGAACGAGGTGCCGGGTGCCCCAGGTCTCGCTTTTGAGACCTGGGAAACCACGGACCCCAACCGCGCGCGAACCGGGCATTACCATTCGGAGGGAGGCGCGGGTTTCAACCCCCGCATAAACCCACCCATCCCAATTGGAAGGTTCGTATACGCGGCGCAAGCCGCGCTCAGCCCTTGCCACAAGCCAAGCGGTTCCGATATGCCGACTTGCGAGGACAGATCTGTCGCCGGTAAGTACATGGGCGATTCTTTGCCAACGCACTCAGCGAGGCAACCGGTAGCAATCCAGATAGGCGCGGCAGCCAGTCGATTCAATCTGAACAGCGGAGGGATGAAGACGAAATCGTGCCTAGGAAAGTGCTTCGAAACGGGGCCGTTTTGGCATTGCGATGGTTACCAATGAGATTGCGAGCCGGGTAGTCGGCGCTGTATTATCTCGTGATTGGAAAGCAAGATGGAAACTCCGGTGATTCGACCCTATCGATGGCTTGCACAGTATTACGACGAGCTCTTTTCGTCTTTTCGATTCCCGATAGATGCAGCGCGTGAGCGCCTGCTCGGCCGGATCCTGCCCCACGTTGAAACCGCTTGTGATCTCGCGTGTGGCACGGGAACCACTGCTCTGGCCTTGGCACGCAAAGGCATCCACATGTACGCTGTCGA
>JBKQRH010000066.1:0-9386 GCA_052326045.1 Occallatibacter sp.
CCTACTTTGGTTGCGGCTGGGCCTGGGCCGGGCTGGGTTGCGCGTTCGGTTGCTCGGCGGAGCCGGCCGGTTTGTCCTTGGTTGGCGCTGGGGCTGCATCACTGGTGGAGTTCGCAGCTTTGTCTACGTTACAGGTCTTGGCGGGAGGCGCCGCCGTCTGGTCGTGATGCTCATAGATCGAGTACTGCTCGCCGGGACGTTTCAGCTCGATCTGAATGGTCATCGCGTCTTTGTCGATCTTGTAGTCCTGCCCGTAGGTTTGGAAGCCCTTGGCGATCACCTGCAGCCGCACCGTGTCGCCAATCGGCAACACATCGATGACGGTCTTCCCGTCCTCATTGGTCTTCAGCTCCATGTTGCCCTGGTCCTTTTCACCCGCCATGGGATGAAAGACAACGGCTGCGTTCTCAATGGGCTTGCAGTTGAACGCACGCAGGATGGTGACTTCAATCCGTGCCGTGGGCGGTGGAGGTTTGTACTTGCGGCCACGCCTGGTGGTGTCCTGTTGGGCGCCGGTCGCGAGCGAGCTGGCGGCCAGACCGAATCCGGCTATGACGACGCAGAGACGAAAGAGAGAACGGTGGTGCATGGGAATCATTGTAAATGGTTCGGCAGAACTCGGGACCTCCGGACTTCGGAGCCTCGCATACCCGGCGCAATGCCAGCGAAGCAGATCATCCGTGGATGCCGTGCGGACGGCAATTGCTTTACCTCGATGGCGTCTCCGGCTTGCTCTCCCGCAACCAGAGCGCCAGCAGAACGGCGCTGCCCGCAGCGATTCCCAGGGCGATCGCATACAGGGTATAACCCGCCTTAAAGCCGCGCACGTCCATCGCCATTCCCATGGGAACCAGCATCAGGCTGCTGAGGGAAAGAAAGGTCAGCAGCACCGGGCCGAGGACGAAACTCAGCGGTTTGCGCCGCAGCAGCAGGATGGCGGCGATCATGGAGGCCGGCGCCCAGAAGGCTAGATCCAGAACCGCGATCGGCTCCGTGAAGCTGCCGGAATCGCGCACGGTCTGCGGCGCCTGGCCCGCAAGAAGGGCTGGAACGATCTCGGCCAGCCAGTGGTAAGCAGTGCCCAGGGACATCATCAGCAGAAGAACGGCCGTTACTTTCACCGGAGCCCGCGCACCGAACCGGCGGACAATCTCCGCTATCGGCAGAGCCGGAAGACTTCCTGCAAGGGCGTAGAAGCTGAGGCCCAGAATGCCGCAGTAGGCCAGAAACATGACGTTGAAGTGGAGGCCGAATGTGTAACCGAGGAAAACGTAGATCAGGTAGACGAGGGTTCCCACCCAGACCAGGCGCGCCGTGATAGAGCCACGTAGCGCCAAAATGGCGGCTATCGTCAGGAAAGGCACAACGGCCACCAGGTTTCCTGCGTCGTTACCGGCGGCCTGAGCCGCCTGAAGCCTCCTTTCAGCGGAATATACGGATGGAAACAAAAGCCCGCCGAGACTGGCGGCGGCGAGGAGAACGGCCAGCGGAAAGCTGAGCCACAAAGTCCACAGACGGCGTTCGCTGTTGTTCATGATTGCTGCATCCAGTGAGCGGCAACGGGCGCCGGCTTGTCAAGGAACGAGATTCGGGGACAGCCCTTTTGCACATCCACCTGTGCAATCATACTTTATGAGCGAGATACACTCATATTTTAGCGGTTCCCCGCTTGACAAACCGCGCCAACTTCCCTATCGTTAGCAATTGGAAGGCGAGAGTGCTAGCACCCCGCTCGTGGAACTGCTCGGGCAGAACTGCAGCCCGCAGCGGTGGACCGCACTGAGTCAATTCCGAGGCTTTTTTCTCAAAAACCACTCAAATCCGCGGCTGGGGCTCCAACCCCGCCCGCGTGTGAAGGAGAAGCGAAGCAATGGCATCAACGAAAGCGGCAACATCGTTCACCCCGCTCCACGACCGCATCCTCGTCCGCCGTCTGGAAGAGGGCGAAACCATTCGTGGTGGAATCATCATCCCCGACAGCGCCAAGGAAAAGCCCCAGGAGGGCCAAGTCATCTCCGTGGGCAAGGGCAAGTCCAACGACGAGGGCAAGGTCTTCCCCCTGGACGTGAAGGCAGGCGACAAGATCCTCTTCGGCAAGTACTCCGGCAACGAGATCAAGATCGATGGCGAGGAGTTCCTGATCATGCGCGAGGAAGAAGTCCTCGGCATCATCAAGAAGTAGTCAGTTTTCAGTTTTCAGTTCTCAGTAAAGGCCGCTCCTCGCACCACCGCGCCCCCTCGGAACTGAATTCGGATCGCTGACAACTGACCACTGACAACTGACAACTGTTTTTAAGGAGAGTTACAGGCATGGCAAAGCAGATTTTGCACGGTGAAGAATCCCGTCAGGCGATCCTGCGCGGCGTGAACACGCTGGCGGACGCCGTGAAGGTGACGCTCGGTCCCAAGGGCCGGAACGTTGTGATTGAAAAGAAGTTCGGTTCCCCCACCATCACCAAGGATGGGGTAACGGTGGCCAAGGAGATCGAGCTCAAGGATCCGCTGGAGAACGTGGGCGCGCAGTTGGTGAAGGAAGTCGCCTCCAAGACCAGCGACGTGGCCGGCGACGGTACCACGACGGCTACCGTTCTGGCCCAGTCCATCTTCCGCGAAGGTGTCAAGACCGTAGCCGCTGGGGCCAACCCAACGGCTCTCAAACGCGGCATCGAGAAGGCCGTGGATGCGATCATCGGCACCCTCGACAAGGACGGCAAGTGGACCAAGGGCGGCGCTCTGGGCGAGCTCTCCAAGCCCGTCAACGAGGGTTCCGTGGCCCAGGTGGGCGCCATCTCGGCCAACGGCGACCTGGAGATCGGCGACATTATCGCCGAAGCAGTCAAGGTTGTGGGCAAGGACGGCGTGATCACCATCGAAGAGTCGAAGACCATGCATACCGGCCTGGAAACGGTCGATGGGATGCAGTTCGACCGCGGCTACCTGAGCCCCTACTTCGTGACCGACGCCGAGCGGTTGGAAGTAGTGCTGGAAGAGCCCTATGTCCTGATCTACGAAAAGAAGATCAGCGCCATGAAGGACCTGCTGCCTCTGCTGGAGCAGGTTGCCCGCGGCGGCAAGCCGCTTTTGATTATCGCGGAAGACGTTGAGGGCGAGGCGCTGGCCACGCTGGTGGTGAACAAGCTGCGCGGCACGCTCAACGTGGCTGCCGTGAAGGCGCCCGGCTTCGGCGACCGCCGCAAAGCCATTCTGGGCGACATTGCCATCCTCACCGGCGGCAAGGCCATCACCGAGGACCTGGGCATCAAGCTGGAAGGCGTCAAGATCGAGGACCTGGGCAAGGCCAAGCGCATCACCATCGACAAGGACAATACCACTATCGTCGACGGCGCCGGCAAGTCCAGTGAGATCGAAGGCCGGGTGAAGGAGATCCGCTCGCAGATCGAGAAGACCACCTCGGACTACGACAAGGAAAAGCTCCAGGAGAGGCTGGCCAAGCTGGTGGGCGGAGTGGCCATCATCAAGGTGGGCGCGGCCACCGAGACCGAGCTGAAAGAGAAGAAGGCTCGCGTTGAGGACGCCCTGCACGCCACCCGCGCGGCAGTCGAGGAAGGCATCGTCCCCGGCGGCGGCGTGGCGCTGGTGCGCGCCATTCCGGCGGTCGACGCGCTCATCAAGACCCTGGAAGGCGACGAGAAGATCGGCGCCAATATCGTTCGCCGCTCGCTCGAAGAGCCTCTGCGCCAGATCGTCGCCAATTCCGGCGAAGAGGGCGCGGTGGTGGCGGCCAGGGTTATCGAGGGCAAGGCCAAGGACAAAGATACCTTCAACCCGCACTACGGCTTCAATGCCCTTACCAACAAGTTCGAGGACCTGGTGAAGGCCGGCGTTATCGACCCCACCAAGGTTGTCCGCACGGCGTTGCAGAACGCGGCCTCGATCGCCGGTCTGCTGCTGACCACGGAAGCGCTGGTGGTCGAGATTCCGGAGCCCAAGGCTCCTCCGGCCGGCGGACACGGCGGCGGCATGGACGGCATGTACTGAGACAGGGATCAGAGATCAGGAGTCAGGGATCAGAAAAAAACTCGCCCATGACGCTGGATTCTGCCGGATCGACTGCGACAAACTTCTGAACAACAAAGGCCTCCAGCTTCGGCTGGGGGCCTTTTTCGCGTCTACTTGACATTCCTAGGTATTGTAGGTATCTTCCGATTTAAGGAGATTGTGCTCATGATAACGGAAGAGCTGGATCTGTACCTTGCCGACCGCATCTGGATCGCCATCGCGCTGCTCCACCAACAATTCCCGCTTCGAGAAGGTTTTGCAAAAGATGAGATCCGGCAGAAGTTGCGCGAAACCGGTCTTATGAGCGGTCTGAAGCCCGGATCGGTAGCTGCTCATCTCAAGGAGCATATGGTGGCGAATGTGCCACCCTCTTCGACAAAATACCGGATGCTCTACGAAATGCAAGACGGCAAGCTCCGCCTGTTTCTTCCCGGTGACCGGGTTGATCCTGGACGTCAATCGCGAAGACCATCAAAGCAGCAACCAAACCGACTTGAGATCCCGGAACAGTATTGGCCGCTGCTGGACTGGTATGCACGCTGGTGCGAGCGTTATGTGGAACCGGCTCCCGTCAGGTTCGAGGACGACCCCCTCATTCGCTTGATCGGCTCCGGCAAGCATATCTGGGCCGATGAACACGCCGACGAATACGTCGAGAACCTGCGCCGGGAAGAACCCGCATGAGCCGATCAAATCGGATTTTCTTCGACACCAACATCTTTATCTATATGTTCGAAGGAATCGAGCCGAACCGCGGCCGAATGCTCGAAATCCGCCGGCGGATGCTGGAACGCGGCGACCGGATCGTAACCTCGGCCATGACGCTCGGAGAAATTCTGGTGAAACCCACCAAACTCGGACAGGCGTCTTTGATCGAGCAGTACGACCGCGCCATCCGGTCCACGGCGGACGTGATCAGCTTTGACGCCCAGGTTGCCTGGCGGTTTGCAACCTTACGCGCTACTCACAACCTGCGCTGCGCGGATGCAATCCAGTTGGCCTGTGCGGCTCACTTTGGCGTGGATCTGTTCATTACCAGCGATCAACAGTTGCACAAGCTCGACATTCCCGGCATCGGGTTTATCGCGCCATTGGAAAAGGTACCGCTTTAGGCGCAGGTTACGCGCTGTCAGTACAACAACAAAAGACCCCCAGCTTCGGCTGGGGGCCTTTTTGCACACAATATAATCTTTGCAACCAAGCGATCGACGAAACGCCGGCGAACCACTCCGTCCACCAGAATCAGCGGCCATTCCGGCCCAGCCGAAACGCCGCTCTACGATACCAGGGCGGCCACGTCCGGGGACTCAATTTCAGCCTCCCTCGGGGGGATGGCCGGCGGGCGCAGCGAGCGCAACCATCCCGCCGCAAGCCACGATCGCGGGATCGAGAACTCCGACCAGCCGCAATCCAGGCATACCTGTATATCCGGCGAAGGCGTTATGGGCGGATGGCTCAGAGTGCGCGGGCCGTTGCGATAAAGACGGATTTCAGCGGGAATAATGGACAACGCAACTGATTGACACATCGGGCAGACCATGGGGGCAAACCTCGAAACCAAGGATTCCATGACCTCCAAAACAACAAATAATTCTGAGGAAGAGCCAATTGTAACCACGTTTCGGACGCGTTTTCAACAAAAATTATGCAAATAATGCACTTTAATAACGAAATCCTTCAAAACTTCACATTTCGGCTTTGACTACATCAAACATTTGGGCTTTCTTGGCGTCCCGGTACAGGGAGTTGTGGCAGGCCGAAACCCCATCAAGCTGAAGCTGTTACGGGGTTGCCGCGTCCGGCTATGGCTGAAAACGGCCTCGCCTTCAACCTTGATCGCCTCAGCCTGACGTCCTTCAGACGTTTGCCATTTGTCTGCTGATCCCGATTCGGTGTGGGGGCCTGCCCGGCGGCAAGACCCCCGCCACCGCGGTTGCCTAGAAACGCATCGGCGGCATCCCCCTCAGCAGGAACTCATACCGCGGGCGCAGCGTGTCCGGGCCGGAGGTGATGGCGCTGCCCAGGTGGATGAGCGAGTCGTCTTTGTCATACTTCGGCCACTCCGGTAGTCCCGGTCCGTTGGGATCGCCGGTTTTGGCGAAGTTGCTCCAGTAGCTCATCATCTGCTCGCTCAGCATGCGGTCCTCGGGCCGCCATACCGCGCCGGGGCGCGTGTCGAGCGTACCGAAGACGTACTCGATGTCGTCGGAGTGGAAGGCGTACGAGCCGGGGTGATACTTGCTGGGCGGCGCGGCCAGCTCCAGGTGATAGCGATAGACCGGCGACTCACCTGTCTTGCGGTGCGCCTCGATCCACTTCCAGGTGCCAAAGGCGATAAAGTTATCGCTGCCGTAGTCGATGGCGGAACGCAGGGCTTGCGCGTCGGTGTCGGCGGGGTAGAGCGTGAGGAATTCGGCGGCGCGCTCCTTATAGAGGCCGCCAATCATGCCCTTGAACTGTTCCGCGGTCACGGGACGCATGGCAAAGAAGCTGCCTTCATCGCGATTCCAGCCGGCCAGCAACGGCACATGGGCCTGCTTGCCCGCGGCGTAGGTGGCGGGGACGGTCTCGGTCAGCAGCTTGCCGTCCACGACCGGCCAAAAGCCGCCCTTCTTGTTTTTAGCCGCATCCAGGACCTTGTCCGTCGGCAGCGCGCGCAAGTCTGCCAGTGTAGTCACCCCCAACGAAGCAACCCACTCCGCATCTTGTTTTTCGCGCGCTTCCAGGGTGTCGGTTGGCAGCGTTTCGCTGAAGGCCGCGCCGCTCTCGCCTATGCCCTTTTGGAAGAGCCCCCGGGCTGCCGGAGAGGCTATCAGCGTGCTCACGGCCAAAGAGCCGGCGCTCTCGCCGAAGATGGTTACATTATCCGCATCGCCGCCGAACTTCCTGACGTTGGCCTTGACCCACTGCAGGGCTGCGACCATGTCCATCATGCCGTAGTTGCCGGCCGCGCCGTTGCCCTCCTTGGCCAGGTCGGCCGCGGCCAGAAAGCCGAAGACGCCCAGCCGGTAGTTGATGGTGATCAGTACCACGCCCTTGAGGGGTAGAAAGTCGCCATTATGCCGCGGCTCAGAGCTGGCGCCGCCTGAGTAGCCGCCGCCGTGAATCCAGAACATCACCGGCAGCTTGCTTTTTGCCTTGGCGCCGGCGGGCGCATAGACGTTCAGGAACAGGCAGTCCTCGCTGCCCCCGCTGTCCTCAAAGATCATGTCGTCGAAGACGTGATTCTGAGCGCAGTGCGCGCCGAACTTCGTCGCGTCCCGCTCGCCCTTCCATTTGGCCGGCGGTTCGGGCGCCTTCCAGCGCAGATCGCCCACCGGAGGGGCCGCATAGGGCAGCCCCAGAAACGCCTTGACCTTACCGTCGTTGATGGTCTTGCCGTGTACCTTGCCTTGCGCGGTCTTCACCGTCAGCGAGTCCGCATAAACAGTTGTAGCCAGCCCCAGCGCCAGTCCCGCCATGGCCAGGGCGCAGATAGCCTTCAATCCAAATTGCATCACTGAAATCCTCCGCGATACATCTTCATAGGACGGGCCGGAGATAGTCCGAGTTTCATAATCTGCGACAGAGAAGATCAGTGGTCCGCTCGTGCCAACTCCGGCGCAAGCAGATCGGCCATCGTCTCCCGCCGGCGGATGAGCCGGGCCTTCGCCCCTTCAACCAGCACCTCCGCCGCACGCAGGCGGCTGTTGTAGTTCGAGCTTTCCGCCATCCCATAGGCCCCGGCATCGAGCAGCGCCACCAGGTCGCCGGGCTTGACGGGCCCCAGCTTGCGGTCGCGCGCAAAAAAGTCACCCGTCTCGCAGATCGGACCCACCACGTCCACGGTTCGCGGCTTCCCCGCCCTGGGCCTTACCGGCACAATCTCGTGATGAGCCTGGTAGAGCGCCGGCCGGATCAGGTCGTTCATGGCCGCGTCGGTAATCACGAAGGTCTTCCCGCCGTTGCGCTTGACATAGAGCACCCGCGCCACCAGCGCCCCGGCCTGCGCCGCCAGGAACCGTCCCGGCTCTAGCAGCAGCCGGCCCTCGAAGCCGTCCAGCGCCTGCTCGATAGCTGCTGCGTACTCCCTTACCTTGGCCGCCGCGTCGAAGCTGCCGCCGTGGTAGTCGATCCCCAGCCCGCCGCCGGCATCGACGGCCTCAAGCGCGATGCCTGCGCGCCGCAACTGGCCAACTAGCTTGCTCACCCGCTCCATGGCCGCGCCAAAGGGCTCCGCCGAGCGAATCTGCGACCCGATGTGGAAACTAACCCCGTAGGGCTCAAGCCAGCGGTTGCCGGCCACGCTTTTGTAAATCCTCTTCGCCTGCCCGATATCCACGCCGAACTTGTGTTCGCGCAGGCCGGTGGAGATGTAGGGGTGGGTCGCGGCTGAGACGTCAGGGTTCACGCGCAGGCCGAAGCGCACATTCTTTTTGAGCTTGGCCGCGCGCGCGGCCAGCATCTCCAGCTCCGCCTCGCTCTCCACGTTGATTTCAAGGATTCCCGCGCTGAGCGCCAGATCGATCTCGGCAACGGTTTTTCCCACGCCGGAGAAGACCACCCGATCCATCGCCTCGGGCGCGACGGCCCGCACCCGCTCCAGCTCGCCGCCGGAGACGATATCGAAACCCGCCCCGCGGCCGGCAAGCAGCTTCAGAATGGCCAGCGCCGAGTTGACTTTGACCGAGTAGCAAACCAGGTGCTCGCGGCCTTGAAACGACTGCTGAAACATGCCCAGCCGTTCCACAATCTGATCGGCCGAGTAGACGTAGAGCGGCGTGCCGAAGCGCCTGGCAAGACCTTCGAGCGGAACCTTGCCGCAATGAAGCGCGCTCCCTGGCTGGGGGTAGTGAAAGGGACGGGGCGATGAATACGAACTAACAGATGCGGCCAAGATGGGCTTCCCGGAAAGAAAGTTCCTCTCCTGAGCCTACAGCATTTTGTCCATCTCTTCGAGCCGCCCTGGTCAGGACCGGAACCTCAGCCGTCGAGCTGCCGCAGCCACTCGGCCAACAGCGCAGCCACCTTCCGTGGCTGCTCGTAGGCGGCAAAGTGGCCGGCGTGGGGCAGCAGGTGGAACTCGCACCCGCCCGGCGCTGCGCGGAAGACTTTCATTTCGGCCCGGCTCACGGTGGTATCTTCGCCGCCGGCAATGGCCATCACCGGCACGCCGATGGTGGCGACGGTGGGCACAGAATCGGGCCGCGTGGCGAGGCCAGCCTGCACGGCCACCGCGGCCTGCGGAGTCAGCGTCATCCGGACCCGCAACTCGGCCACGATCTCGGGGCGGCGCAGGCGCGCCGTTGTCCCGATCAGGTTCTGCGCCATGCCGTCGAACAGCGCCCGCGTGCCCTGAGCTCTCACTTGCGCAATGTTTTCGGCGC
>JBKQRH010000067.1:0-47230 GCA_052326045.1 Occallatibacter sp.
GATGCCGGCCGCGCTCATCACGCTTCTGGTCGCGCTGGTCTGGCCCGCCGCCGCCGTGGTTCCGGCCATGTTTGTCGCCCTGCCGCTTCACTTCGGGACTGGGCTGGTGCGTCTCTTCGGTTCCCTCACCTTTGGCGACTTCCGCATCCCCGCACCGCTGCTGTGGCAATCGGCGGTTTTCTGCACGCTCCTCGGCGCGGCCATCGTGCTGGCCCACCAGGCCGTTTCGACAGGAACCCGCTGGCAGCGCGGCCTTGCCTGGGCCGCTCTGTTCCTCGCCGCCCTCGCCGCCGTGGCCCCGCGGCCCATCCAACACCCTCGCGACGCCCTGCTGACGGAAGCCATCGATGTCGGCCAGGGCGACTCGCTGCTCCTCATCACCCCGGACGGCAAGACCCTGCTCGTCGATGGCGGCGGACACGGCGGCGGCCCGCGCCAGGCCCCGCAGGACTTCGACATCGGCGAGGAGGTGGTCTCCGAGGTCCTCTGGTCGCGCGGCATCCGCCGCCTAGACGTGGTGGCCCTCACCCACGGCCACTCCGACCATATGGGCGGCCTACCCGCCGTTCTGCACAACTTCCATCCCGCAGAGCTATGGGTGGGCAACAATCCTCGCTTCGGAGCCTACAACGCCCTGCTCAACGAAGCCGCCGATCTTCACATCCGCCTCCGTTCCCTCCGCGCCGGCGACGCGCTCAGCCTGGGCGACACGCAAATCAGCGTTCTCGCGCCCTTCCGCAACTACCAGCCCGGACCCGTGCCTACCAACAACGACTCGCTGGTTCTGCACATGACCTACGGTGCGACTTCCGTGATGCTGGAAGGCGATGCCGAAGCGCCCATCGAGCAAGCCATGCTGGCTGAGCCGGGCCTCCAGAGCACCCTGCTCAAAGTAGGCCATCACGGCAGCTCCACCTCTACGCGCCCCGAGTTCCTGGCCCGCGTTTCCCCGCAGTGGGCCGTCATCTCCTGCGGACTCCACAACCGTTACGGCCATCCCCGCCAGGAGGTGCTGGAAGCGCTGCAAGCCGCCAAAGTCCGCACCTTCTCGACCGACATCAACGGCGCCACCTGCTTCCGCCTCGACGGCAAAACCGTCGCCCGGGAGCCCATCTGCGGCTGGCAGCGTTAGCCCGTGAAGACCCCATCCTCAACCCAACCTGTACCTATCGCTCCCGGTATACGTTCGTCGCATTGATATTCAACGGCGCGCCAACCGTCACGACTCAGTCTGCTTCGCCCGGACGCCACGCCAATACAAGACCAGGCCCAGCAGGACCGAGGCGACCGTGCCCAGAACCAGTTTCAATTCAAATCCCAGCTTGTCTGAGGAATCGCCCGGCGGCACAAGCGAAACAAAAATGCCGATCAGGACGACGATGAATCCCAGACTGCCGGCAACCCAAACGCCGGGAATTCCTCCCGGCACCAGCACGGCGTGCGGATTTTCTCCGCGGTCTTTGCGGCGCGCCAGCTTGATGACGGCCGCGAACATGTACAGAAATGGAATGAAGTAGAGAATGATGCCGGCATCGATTAGAAATTGATAAGCCCCGCGGGTCGTCTCATTGATCTGGCTCACCAGCAGAATGGCGCCGGAAACGATGGCCTGCACGAGAATGGAGACATAAGGAGTCTTCCAGCGAGGATGAATCCTGCCGAAGGCGGCGGGCATGTAACGGTCGATGCCGACGACAAAGGGCACACGCGCAATGCCGGCCACGGTCGAGCCTACGCCGCCGGCATTGCCCGCGGTGACCAGGATGGCAGCAAGGATGCCGAGGAAGCTGAGCTTCAGCGCGGCGGAGCCGATGGCAATGGCGTGAAAGACGCCACTCTGGGGATCCAGATCGGCGGCTGGCGCCAGCGCGAGAACTGCGAAGGTGCCGGCAATGTACATAAAGGCAATCAGCGCCCCGGCGCCAAATACGGCCCGCGGAAGCGTCCGGCGCGGATCGCGCACTTCTCTGCTCATGGCGGAAACAAGCTCCAGTCCGGTGAATGCGAAGGCGATCTGCGACCAGAAGTTGACCGTGTCCCAATTCCACGCGGGCATCATGTTGGAGGCGCTGAAATGCGTGACGGAGCCATGCCGCCAACAAGCAACCGCGGCGATGCCTGCCAGCATCAGGAGGGGCACATAGGTTCCAACGCCGCCCGCATTTTGCAACCACTTGCCGATGTTCAGCCCGATAATGTTCAGAACTACGGCCACCAATAGCATGGCCAGAGAAACCGTCAGCAGAAATGTCCGGTCCTGCGCAAGCGCGGCGCCGCGTCCGCCCATAATGTATGCGGCCATGGAGGCGCTGGCCAGAAGCAGACCGGGGAAATAGAAGACGGTATAAATCCAGTAGGTCCAGCCGGCGACAAAGCCGTGAAAGGGTCCGAAGGCTTCCCTGGACCAGACGTACAGTCCGCCCTCTTCAGGAAAGCGCGAGGAAAGCTCATTGATCACCAGCGCTCCGGGTACGAAAAAGGAGACCGCGGCAATAACCCACAAGCTGATCGAGGAAGTGCCGTTGTGCCCCGCGGCCGCTATCCAGCGGGGCCCGAGGACCGCGGCGATGTTGAACAATAGCACATCCCAAAAGCCCATCGTCTTGCGCAACTGCGGTTTGGAATCGAGTGCGGCAGGCGCGGAATTCGTCATGGAGTCACCTGGGGTCCCGGAAGGAGTTGATCCTGCATTCGGAAATCATAACGGACGGGATTCATGGCTTTCTCGAACTCGCTTGCGAGAAGATCGCTTCGGCCTTGCTTGTCCGCGCGAAACACGCGCCGTTCAGAGAAACGCCTGCCATGCAACCGGATTGGATTGAGCTCAATTCTTGCCACGCGAATCGGGGGAGCGGAACCCTGGAGATCTGTCGCGGCGGGAAGCCTCGCCCCTGCAAGCCTGGCCGGAGACTGGCCCGCCGCCGAACATTTTCTTAGAACCTCAACCTCAACCCAACCTGTATCTGCCGCTCCCGGTAGAAGTCGGTCGCATTGATATTCAGCGGCTGCCCGAAGGCACCGGTAAGATAGTTCAGCGTGGGGTTGGGGCTTGACGGGCTGCCGGACTCGATATAGTAGCCGGTCGTCTCCAGTTCGGTCACATTCTGGTGATTGAAGAGGTTGAAGCTCTCGGCCAGGAGTTCCAACTCGCGCATATGTCCCAGGTCGAAGCGCCTGCCCAGCCGCATGTCGGCCTTCCATGTGGCCGGATAACGGTAGGTGTTGCGGCCTACGCCATAGACGCGATTGTCGCCGCCCGAGCCGTTCATACCCGCTCTTAATCCCATGAAGAGGTCGCCGGGGGTCGCTTGCCCCGCATACGGCGTGTTGCAGAGTGTCCTGCCCGCGCCCGCGCTCACGAAGCACGCAGGTAGCGAACCCGATACGCGCATGGTGTAGGGCAGGCCGCTGCGGAACTTCCCGATCCCCGAGAGCATCCAACCGTTGGCAAACTTTCCCGCCCTGCCGCGCAGCTTCCATGGCGCCACATAGATCACCCAAGCAGTAGTCGAGTGGCGCATATCCAGGTCGCTGGTTCCGTACTCCTGGCTGAAGTTAGCCGGCTCCAACTCACTCTCGCCTGGGTTCCAATCCATGGCGCGAGAGTAGACGTAGTGGGCGTGCAGGCTTAGCCCCCGGCGGCCATAGCGTTCGACCTTGAGCATCGCCGCCTCGTAGGTCGAATTGGCTATGCTCGTGATCTGGTCGATCTGTTGATAGTCCGGGTTGAGCCATCCCGCATATCCGGCCGAGAACCAGGAGGCGTAGAAGGGAACGGTGATCTGCGTGTCCTGCTGGATGGGTCCCTTGCCGGTCGCGTCTTTTACGGTATAGGTGATGGTCCCCGCCGACGTGTGCGCAGGACCGAGGTTAGTGTCGATATAGATAGGCAGCCGGCGGCCCAGGCTGACCATCGCGCCAGCGGTTACTTCTACATGGCCCGGCAGCGTCTCTTCCAGCGCGGCCACGGCCTGATGCGCCTCGGGGTTGTGGAAATTGGACGCAAACTCCACCACCCCCGGCTTGACCATGCTCGACGGTTCCCCGGCCAGTACATAGGGAAACGGCGGAGTGCCGCTGGCTTGGTATTGTTCGTCGTCCGTGGGCCGCATGAAGAAGCTCAGGTCGCCGTTGGGGCTGCCGGTCTGGGTCAGCGCCGTCTCCACCGTGGCGTTCTCCGTGCGTCCGTAGTACATTCCGTAGCCCAGCCGCAGCACCGGCCAATGGCCCTCCGTGTTTCCCAACGCCATGCTGAGGCGCGGACCCCAGTTATTGCCCAGGCTGGGCAGCCCCTTGGGAGGCAAAGTACCGGCGGGTGAGTTCGGGGCGATCGGTGGTGGCCAGAGCTTGGCGATGGGCGGCGGCAACTGCTCCCGCTCCCAGCGCAACCCGGCGGAGAACACAAGCAGCTTACCCGCCTGCCACTGCGCGGTGACGAACCCGGCCCAGTCGTTGGTGCTCAAATGCCAGTCGGTGGGGCCCATGGTCTGCGAGTAATAGGAGTAACAGGGCAGGTTGCCCAGCCCGCGCAGCCCGCCCCCCGAGTCGCGCCACACTTTGCCCGTCTCGTCGCAGTTGTGCTGGTTCAAGGGGTCCAGCGCGTCCGTCAGCCCAAACGCGGCAAAGACCAGCGCGTCGGAGACGAAGTTTTCCACGTTGGAGTAGGTATACGTGCCGGTCTGGTTACGCAGCAAACTGGTGGCGTCGAAGTTGTGGCTCAAGTCGAAGCCCGCCTTCACCAGCAGGCCGCCGCGAATCCAGTCCAACCTCTCCTGCCCCTCATAGAGCCGTTCGTCGGGATAACTTCCCTGGCCGAAGCGCGACGGGTTGCCGATGGTAAAGCCGTAGCGATTGTCCACCACGATCTGCGGCAATTGGCCATAAACGTTCGGCCCGAGGAGCGTTTGCTCGTAGGCCGAGGGAGTCGAAGGCCGCGCTTCCAGGATGTTGCGTCCCACGGAGCCCTGGGTCACGGCCAGCAGGTTGGGAGTAAGAAATGCCTCCCAGCGCCCCAGCAGCCACTCCTCGCTGGCCCGGCTATTTCCGAAGCTATGGTTACCGTAATTTTCCTCGACGCGGGTCAGCCCTCCGCCCGGCGAGTTCCAGTTAGCGCCGATACCTTCCAGCGTAAAGCGATGGCGCTCGGCTGCCTGCCAGTCGAGCCGCGCAAAGCCGGTCCACTGCATGGCCGTGCGCGGAGCCGGGCCGAGCAGCGGACTGAGCGGACTGCCCAATAGGCAACTAGAACTTGATCCGCCCAATGTTCCGCCCAATGTTTCCAACATACATGAATAAGCCGCATATCCTTCGGCTACCGGATTGGCGCTGCTCAACCCTAGCCGCGAACTTAGCACCTGCATCTCATCCATGGTTGTGACGGTTGCACTTGCGGGTTGAGCAAAGAACCCGGTGAGTTCGGTACATGTGCCGATCGTGCATCCACTCAACGTCTGTAAAAGGTAGGGATGCTTCACCATACCCAGCCCCGGATCGTTG
This sequence comes from Occallatibacter sp., assembly GCA_052326045.1. Lineage (GTDB taxonomy): Bacteria > Acidobacteriota > Terriglobia > Terriglobales > Acidobacteriaceae > Telmatobacter. The sequence goes on from JBKQRH010000067.1 coordinate 5,497, forward strand.
CGGTGGTAACTGTCGAGGGCTGCAAACCAGAAGAGCTTGTCGCGGCGAATCTGACTGCCCACGCCGATGCCCCAGACCGTCTCGCGGTCCGGAGGGGTGTAGGACTCCGGCTTTCCGTTTAAGCCATTATCAAAAACCGGGACAGTGGGTAGAAGTCCTGTATGCGTGGCCGGCGTGGTCTCCGTGATCCACTGCGTAAACGGGTTCTGCGCCCCCCAGGTGTTCTGTCGGTCGAAGAAAAACCCCTGCCCGTGCAGGCCGTTCATGCCGCGCTGGGTCTCCACATTCATCCGCCCTCCGGCGGTGCGCGCTCCTTCGGCCTCGGCGTTTCCCGCAGCCGTCTGCACCTCGCGGATCGCCGCCTCGGCCACTTGCGATCCGCGCCCTCCGGCCCACGCCTGACCCATGCCGTTCTGTTCAACTCCACCCTGCCCGCCCGAGCCTGGCCCTGAAGAACCCGGCCCGGAACCGTCCGTACCCCCAAAGGCCAGCCTGGTGCTGGCGCCGTCCAGAGTGGTTTCCGCCGGCTGCTGCCCCGTGCCACGCAGCGACGTCTGGGACGCGCCGCCCGCCACGGTCGTCGCCGTCGGCGTATCCAGCACAAAATCCTGCCAGCGGCGCCCGCTTGCCGGCAGCGCCTGCAACTCGGCGGCGGTCACCGTAGTGGTCACCACCGGCGTTACCGGATCGACATTCTGAGAGATTGCCCGCATGGGCCTGGGTTGGGGCTGATTTAACTCGATGGACGCCTGCGCCGCGCCCGCCGCCGGGCTCCGCGCAGACAGGTCTTTGTCTGCGGGGTGGAGCGTCGGGGTTGCCGGCTTGATGGCCCGAACGGCTGTCTCGACAGGCGCGGACGGGGCCAACTCAAACCGCATCGCCGCCTGCACCCGCGCCTCGTGGCCCGCGGCAACCACGATGCCTTCCACGCGCCCCCGGCCCAGTTGCTCGCTCACGGCCTCCAGCGTGTACTCGCCTGGCTCTAGCCCGGTAAACCTGTAGGCCCCATTTTTAGTGGTAGTGGTGCGCGCCTCCGCTCCGGTGGACTCATTCCGCGCCACCACCGTAACACCTTCCAGCGGCGCAGAGTACAAGTCCGTGACCTTGCCCGCAATCGATCCGCTCTCAGACGATTGCGCAAAAGCGGCCATAACCGCCCCTGCAACCATCAGGATCGCGGCCACCGCCAGCGGCTTCGTCCAACTCCGCCTGACCCCTGCCATCGAGACACCCGCTCGCGGCAGAACCTGGGAAAACCTGCAACACGCTTACTGCCCGGCCCGCTCTACCGGCGGGTTCTCATGCGGCTATGGTCGGCGGCGCTCATCCAAGCCCGCGTTCTGGCCGCTCCATTTTCCCAAAAATGGAGTTGCAAGCGATTCTAAGCCTGTTTCGGTAAACTTGAAAGACGGCACTTCGGATTTGGCCCCGCCAGGCGGCATTGTGGCGCTATTTCCTGGTCCTTCGTCCCTGTTTCCTGGTCGTCCATGTTCATCGATGAAGCCAAAATTCGCGTCAAGGCCGGGGACGGCGGCAACGGCTGCATGGCCTTCCGCCGCGAAAAGTTTGTCCCCCGCGGCGGACCCTCCGGCGGCGACGGCGGCCGCGGCGGCGACGTGGTCATGGTTTCCTCGCAGCGCCACAACACTCTCATTCACTTCCGCTACAACCCGGAGCACAAGGCCCAGCGCGGCCAGCACGGCATGGGCTCCAACTGCTCCGGCCTCGACGGCAACTCCATCATCCTGCAAGTCCCTGTAGGCACAGCCCTTTACGACCAGGAAACCGGTGAGCTGGTGCACGACTTCTCGCAGCCGGACGAGCGCCTAGTCATCGCCAAGGGAGGCCGCGGCGGACGCGGCAACCAGCACTTTGCCACCCCCACCCATCAGGCCCCGCGCGAGCACGAACTCGGCCGCCCTGGCGAGGAGCGCGCCTACCGCCTCGAACTCAAGCTTCTGGCCGACGTCGGCCTGGTCGGCTACCCCAACGCCGGCAAGTCCACACTCATCTCCCGCATCTCCGCCGCCCGGCCCAAGATCGCCGACTACCCTTTCACCACCCTCGAACCCAACCTCGGCGTCGTCACCGTCGGCGAGGAGCCCAATGAAGAATCCTATGTCGTCGCCGACATGCCCGGCCTCATTGAAGGCGCCCATCTCGGTTCCGGCCTCGGCACCCAGTTTCTCCGCCATATCGAGCGCACCCGCCTGCTCGTCCACCTCGTCGATGTGTCGGACGCATCCGGCCGTCCCGACCCCGTCGCAGACTTCAAGGTCATCAACAAGGAGTTAGCCAGCTTCACCAGCAGCACCAGCGATCAACCCTCGGCCAACCATCCATTAGCCAATAAGACCATGATCGTCGCCGCCACCAAGATCGACAGCGCCAACCCCGGCAAACTCAAGAAGCTTGCGGCGCACGTGAAGCGCCGCAAGCTGGAGTTCCACGCCATCTCCGCTGTAACCGGCCAGGGCATCGAAGAGCTGAAATGGTCGCTCGCCCGCCACCTGCGAGATCGACAAGGTCCCTTGCCGGAGGATAGGATAAGACGATTCACCAATGCTTCCGAGGACTGCAACAGTCCGCAGCCGCCGGTATCTGCACGAAGGGGATAAGACAACATGAAGCGATTCGTTACTGCCATTGCCGTTATCGCAATCCTGTGCGGCTTGAGCGCGCGGGCGCAAACGGCGAACCCGGCAACCAAGAAACTGAACGACTGGTGGCACGCGGCCTATTCCACTCAGCCCCTCAACAGCCCGGACGCAAAGAAACTCCCTCTCATCTCCGTCAGCGGCAACCGGTTCGTCGATCCCGCCGGCAAGCCGGTTCTATTCCGCGGCGTCAGCATCGCCGATCCCGACAAGATCGAGAGCCAGGGCCACTGGAACAAGGACTTCTTCGTCAAGGTCAAGGAAACCGGAGCCACGGTGGTTCGCATTCCCGTCCACCCGGTCGCATGGCGCGGACGCGGAACCAAGAATTACCTTGCTCTGCTCGATCAGGCCGTGCAGTGGTGTACCGACCTCGGCATGTATGTGGACATCGACTGGCACTCGATCGGCAATCTCAAGCAAGGTTTGTTTCAGGACCCGATGTATGAGACAAGCTTGCCCGAGACCTTCAACTTCTGGCGTACTATCGCCGCCCATTACAACGGAAATCATACCGTCGCGTTCTTCGAGTTATTCAACGAGCCGACGGTCTTCTTCGGCCAGCTCGGATCGGTGTCATGGGAAGATTGGCGCCAGATCAACGAAGATATGATCTCGCTCATCCGCGCCTATGATAAGGAGACCATTCCGCTGGTCGCCGGGTTCGACTGGGCCTATGACCTAACTCCCCTGCGCATCAGTCCCATCCGGGCGGACAACATCGGATATGTTACTCATCCCTATCCCATCAAGAGGCCGAAGCCGTGGCCGCCCAAGTGGGAAGAGGATTTCGGTTTTGCGGCCGATCACTATCCCATCATTGCAACCGAGCTTGGTTTCGACTTAGGCGACGGCGCCAGGGAGCAGGGCATCGAGTACGGCAACGAAATTACAAGTTACCTCGAATCGAGAGGCATCAGTTGGATCGCCTGGTGCTTCGATCCGGAGTGGGGCCCGACCATGATCTCCTCATGGGACACGTTCGGCCTTACCGATGAAGGTAAATTCTTCACCGACGTGATGCATGCCAAGGCCGCTTCTACATCCCCGGCAACGGGCAAGTAAGCCTGCGTCGAGTACATCTCCGGCGGTCCCTCCCAGGTCCTCCGCCGCGGCGGACGGTCGTGCCCTGACACAATGCGGCATTTGGGAAACACGTTCTACGCTATTGTCGTCCTCTGCCTCCGGGAGGGATGGCGGCGATTGAAGGCAGAGGGTGAGAAGAGGCCGAGGAAGTGTTCAGGGCCACGGCGGCGCGAATAAGAGTTTTAAGGGCCTTCTCGTTCACCTCGTCGCCTTCGCGGAAGTCGATGGCGCGCCTCACTCGACCCTCGAGACTGGAATTGAAGAGGCCTGAGGGGTCATCAAGGAAGGCGTCCCTGGCGAAGGTCATCTTGACGACACTCTTGTAGGTCTCGCCGGTGCAGATGATCCCGCCGTGGGACCACAAAGGCGTCTCCCACTTCCACTCCTCGACGACTTCAGGGTCGGCTTGCTGGATCAAAGCGCGAAGGCGGGAAAGCATCTCTCCGCGCCAGCCGGCGAGCTCCTGAATTCTCGCGTCGATCAAGCGAGATGCGGATTCGACTTGTTGGGAACCACTCCTTTTCATGATGAGTGCTGGCTTTCCCCCTGAACTTCTCTTTTTGGCCTTCCTGGCTGCTTACTCTGCCAAATTCTATAACAAAGAACAAATCTATAGAGGGTTTGCTCTACTTGCACTCGCCGTGGCTTTCAATTGCCGGGCGCCCAGCCTTGACTTCCCCAAAAGACGGAGGGCGGCGCATGCTTCCGCGCACTTGGCGGAAGGGTGGACACTTATGGATTCTTGCCGGGTCGAGTTTTTTAAGGCGAGGGTGGGGGCACCCGCCGTCCGAGCCGTATTACTGCTGCTGACCGGCCGCTTTTTCCGCCGGTTTGGGCTTCGCCGCCTGCAACTTCGCCAGCGACTTCGCAAGGCGATGGTGGAATTGGCGCCAATTGATATTGTCTGGGCCGATCTCGGAAATGGCCGCCTTCGCCAGGCAACCGTCCTTCGTGGCCGTCAGCGCGACCTTTTGGGTGTATTGGGTCAAGTCGCCAACGACAACGAACGTTGACCTTTGCGCGAGATCGTCCATCGAAATGACTGTGTAATTGCTTGGGTTTTCCAGCGTGTCCTTCACAGCTACCCAAAGGTCGTTGCAGGAAACCGGATAGACGTCCGTTGGTTTGGCCAGTGCTGGAGCAGCAACAATCAGCACAAAAAATGACGTGACAAGAAACTTGAACATTATTATTCTCCTGGATTGCGACCGCGCACCGGAATCGAGCCCCGGACCTTAAGGCGCCCGCAACCGGGAGCAATTATACACCCGCATCCGGCCGATGCTGTGTGATGTTCAGAACCCAAAGGCGGGGCATGGCTGGCGCATGAATGTTGCTCAAGGCTTGATCGGGGTTCGTCCCGCCTCTACGAGGTTAAAAATTCTGGTTGGATCGCCTTCCCGGGATTGCGTCCGCCTTTCCACCCCACGGACAAAGACCTGTCCGTGGGGACGCCGGTCCGCGGCGGACTCCATACTGAGCTTTTCTCGTCCCCTCCCTCCGGGAGGGATGGCGGCGGTTGAACGGCAGAGGGTATGGAACGGGACCGATCGAGGTTCAAGGTTCCCAGGTCCCAAGGCGGGACCTGGGACACCCATTCGTTAGTTAGCCTGACCTGCGCCACACGCCCATCCAAAGGTTCGGTCTTTACCAATACCAGACGATTTCCTGACTTTCACCTGAACCATACGAGCCATCTTTCACTCCAAAGCTACCTTCCGGTGCCCCCCACGGTCATTTTGTCCAGCTTGATGGTAGGCATGCCGACGCCGACGGGGACGGATTGGCCGTCTTTGCCGCAGGTGCCGATGCCTTCGTCGAGTTTGAGGTCGTGGCCGACCATGGAGACGTGCTTGAGGGCTTCGGGACCGTTGCCGATGAGCGTGGCGTCGCGGACCGGGGCGGTGATCTTGCCGTCTTCGATGAGGTAGGCCTCGGAGGCGGAGAAGACGAATTTGCCGTTGGTGATGTCCACCTGGCCGCCGCCGAAGTTAACCGCGTAGAGGCCGCGCCTGACGCTGCGCAGAATGTCCTCGGGGGCGTCCTGGCCGGCCAGCATATAGGTGTTGGTCATGCGGGGCATGGGAATGTGCTGATAACTCTCGCGGCGGCCGGAGCCGGTGCTGGCGGCGTTCATCAGCCGGGCGGAGAGCTTGTCGGTAAGATAGCCGCGCAGGTTGCCGTTTTCGATGAGGACGGTTTCCTGCGTCGCCGAGCCTTCGTCGTCGACGTTGAGCGAGCCGCGGCGGCCGGCGATGGTTCCGTTGTCCACCACGGTGACTTTGGGGTTGGCCACCTGTTGCCCGATGAGCCCGGTAAAGGCGGAGGTCTTTTTGCGGTTGAAGTCGGCCTCCAGGCCGTGACCCACCGCCTCATGGAGCAAGATGCCGGGCCAGCCGGGACCGAGGACGACCTCCATCTCGCCCACCGGAGCGGGGACGGCGCCGAGCTGCAGGATCGCTCCGCGGGCGGCCTCGCGGGCCAGGCCCTCCGGGCTCTTGGACCCTGTAAATTGTTCCAGACCCGCTCTGCCGCCGCCGCCCGCAGCGCCCTTGGTGGTGGTTTCGCCGTCTTTGGCGATGACCAGGACGTTAAGCCGGCAGAGGGGCTGAGTATCGCTGGCAAAAGCGCCGTCGGAGGCGGCGATGAGGATGCGGCGCAGTTCCTCCGAGTAACCGGCGCGGACCTGGACGATGCGGGGATCGTAAGCGCGGGCAGCGCGATCGGCGCGCAGAATCAACTCGAGACGCGCGGCCAGGTCAAGGTCGAAGCCGCCCAGCGGAATGGGATAGAGATCGGCTACAGGCGCTTCGGTGAATCCCTGCACGGTTTGTTTGGCCGGGGCGGAGGCGATGAGCGCGGCGGTGCGGGCGGCGTGGAGCAGGCGGCCGGGGCTGAGATTGTCAGTGTAAGCGTAGCCGGTCCGCTCACCGGAAAGGACGCGGATGCCGCAGCCGGCGCTGGTTCCCTGGCTGGCGGATTTGACGATCTGCTCGTCGACGCCCAGCGAGGTGGCTGTGACCGACTCGAAGTAGAGGTCGGCGTAGTCACCACCGGCCGAGAGGGCCTCGCCCAGGCAGCGCTCCAGGAGGCGCTCGGTGATTCCGAATTTCTGAAAAAAATACCGTTTGTTGCTTGGGCGCGGGGAAGCAGCCGGATTCGTCATCGTGGCTTCAGTTTACGCTGGTCTTCTACCCCTGCGACCAAGACCCGTCGCTCCACCCCAGCGACCAAGACCCGTCGCTGGGGACCCCGGTTTGCGTGCCGGCGAGCGATTGGCCGCGCCCATTTCCTTTGTGGATGCGGCGTCAGCGACCCTCTACCCTCCCGTGCCGGATTCGTGCTACATTCATGCCATGAAAAAGATTCTTGCCGCAGCCTTGTTGTTGATGGTGTTTGCCAGCCCGGCGTTCGCCGCCCAGCAGCACCATCATCACCACCATCACCACCATCATCACCACCATCACGCCTAACAACGGACCCCGGCCCGAGGCAGCATTACCGCCAGGGCCGTAGCGGCGAAGCCTGGTTTGATTTTCGGTCCAGCCGGCAGGTCCTGAGCAAGAAAGCAAGGTAAGGTTCGCGCCATGAACGATTTGGACGACCTTCGTTATCCTATCGGCCGCTTCAGCCCGCTGGCCAGCAGCCTGGCTGGTATCCGCGCGGCGCACATTCAAACGCTGCGCCTGCTGCCCGAGCGCCTGAGGGCCGCCGTTGCCGGATTGAGCGATGCGCAACTGGACACGCCCTACCGCGAAGACGGCTGGACGGTGCGGCAGGTGGTGCATCACCTGGCGGACAGCCACGCGATGGCCTACACTCGCTGCAAACAGGCGCTGACCGAGGATTGGCCGACGGAAGCGCGCTATGACGAGGCGGCATGGGCCGAACTGGCTGACAGCCGGCTGCCCGTCGATGTTTCGCTGGCGCTGATCGAGGCGCTGCATGGGCGCTGGGTGGCGCTACTGGAATCGCTCTCAGATGAGGACTTCCAGAAGGGCTATAACCATCCCGAGCGGGGCCAGGAGAACCTGGCCAAGGCGCTGGCGATGTACGACTGGCACTGCCGCCACCATACCGCGCACATCACCAGCCTGCGCGCGCGCAGGGGCTGGTAAGGGCCGCATGGCCGCTGCCGCCGACGCTGCAACTCCGGAACGGCTGTCCAAAAGCATCGAAGAGTACCTGGCGGACCACCCGGCGGCAACGGTGCTGGAGGATGGCCGCGTCCTGTTCGACATGCGCACTGCCCACTACGCGGTGACGGAGTCGCATGGCCGCTGCTTGTTGCAACTGTGGAGCGAGGAGCGCAACCTGATGCGCACGGTCGTGGATGTGCAAGAGCGCGCGCAATGCCTGCGGCTGACCACCCGGCGCATGGGCGCAGCCAAGGCGCAGCCACTGGAGTTGGTGCCTACCAGCGACCGGCGCACCCCCACTGCCCGGGAAGCGGGGCGGAGAAATTATCAGCGGGTGCTGGAACGGGCGCTGGGGCGCGCTTTTGTCGGCTCAAAGGTGGACGGAATGCGGTCGGCGATGGACCTGGAGAACAGCTTTGGGCCGGCGTATGCGCGCGGGAAGCTGTTACGCGGAACGGCGGCCGATGCGGTGATCGGGGTGGGCGCGGCGGAGTCCGGAGCGATCGTGGACGGGATTCTGACGCTGGGGATTCTGTGGTTGGATCATTGCCGGCAAAAGGGCGACGGGCGGCGGCACTTTGGCGGGCTGAAGGTGATTGTGCCGGCGGGGGCGTGGCGGACGACGGCGGAGCGGATGGCCTGGCTGAACCACGGGGCCGCCGATTTTCAGCTTTTTACCCTCGACGAGCGGAGCGAAGAGCTTACGCCGGTGGAGTTTCGCGACACCGGCAACCTGGAGTCGCGGCTGGTGCACGCGTTTTCGGCCGAGGCGGCCATCGAACGCTGCCAGGCCGGGATCGACCGGCTGCTGGGGCTGGTTCCCCCCGCAGCCAGGGAGCGGGTGGAGGTTCGGGCGGCTTCATCGACCGAGGTGGGGCTGCTGCTGCATGGCCTGGAATTTGCGCGGGTGCGGCACGGCGCGGCGGCCCACTCGTTTGCCCGCGAGAACGAGATTACGTTTGGCGCGGGAGCCAACGAGAGCCCGCTGAGCGATGAAAACGAAGGACTTTGCCGGGATCTGTGCGCGCGGCTGTTTCTGAGCCGGCACGCCGACGGGGCGCATACCGACCCGCTGTTCCGGCTGCAACCGGAGCGCTGGCTGGAGGCACGGCTGCGGGGCGGAATCGCCGAAGTGTTGCCGGGGCTGCGCGGCGATCTGCTGTATACGCAGGTTCCGGCGCTCTCGGTTGGCGACCGGGGGCTGCTGGACCTGCTGACGCTCGACCGCACTGGGCGGCTGGCGGTGATCGAGCTGAAGGCCGACGAGGACCTGCACCTGCCGCTGCAAGCGCTGGACTACTGGATTCGCGTGCGGGCGCTCAACGAGGACCGCCAGACTGGCGCGGGCGGGGGACGGCCGCTGTCGGCCTTCGAGCGGCAGGGGTACTTTCCGGGCGCGGAGGTTTCCCCGCTGGCGCCGCGGCTGCTGCTGGCCGGGCCGGCGTTGCGCATTCATCCGGCCAACGAGCCGGTGCTCCGCTACCTTTCGCCGCAGGTGGAGTGGGAGCTGATCGCCCTCAGCGAGCATTGGCGGCGGGAGTTGAAGGTGGTCTTCCGGAAGCGGAGCGGGGAGGCGCGGAGTTGAGGCGCGCGGGCGGGGCTTGACCGGAAACCGAGGAAGTCGGCCTGCAGACCGACCGAAATGCCGACTTGCAGGTGGACGAAAGCCCCAATTCCTACCAAAATCGACAAAAGTGGGCTTGCAGGCGAGCGGAAATAAGAGGAATGCCGACTTGCAGGACAGCGGAATATGCAAAAAGTCGGCGAAAACAGTGCGTTTTTGCGTGTTTTTGGTCTCTTTTTTGGCAGGAATTCGGCTCATTTTGGGGCCGATTCTCAACCTATAGTAGTATATATATTACTATTGAACGACACGAAGAGCGGAAGAGGATCGGAAGCATGGGGTTGACGCGGGAGTTCCGGGAGAGGGTGCAGACGCGGTACCGGAGCGATGAGAGGTTTCGCCGCGTTGTGTTGGGCGGCGCCGTCGAATCCCTGCTGGCAGGCGAGGGGACTCGTGAGTGGGTTTGGAGTCCGGGCCGTCCTGCCAGCGGCGTGGAGGGCGGCGGTCCCACCGGCGAGAAACTACGTGGCGGCAGCGGTTCAGGAGGCGGGTATTGGAGAGCCGCTGTGGGCCGGGGGATTCTACGCGACTACATCAATGCGACGCTGGGTTTTTCGGCGCTGGCTGAGAAGACCGGCATCCACGTGAAGACGCTGCACCAGATGTTCGGGCCCAAGGGGAATCCGACTGCCGCGAATCTGTTCAACATCATCGCGTGCTTGCAGGAGCATGAAGGAGTGCGGTTGCAGGTGGTGGTGTAGGGTGAAGTGGATCTCAGGTCTCCAAAGCGAGACCTGGGGCACCCGGCTATTTCGCCAACTTGAAGCGAGGCATCAACGGGGTATACCATCATGTCGGCCAGCAGCACTTGCACAGATACCTCACGGAATTCGATTTCCGATACAACTCCCGGAAGGAGACGGACTCCATGAGGACCTTGCAAACGTTGAACAGCACGGCTGGAAAACGGCTGATGTTGCGGGACTCACGGCTTCCAAATTGAAAAAGTGAGGCAAACGCTTTATTTGAATCCAAAACGGAAGATTTCTGTAAGATGTTGATTGTAGGCAGCTTCTTATATGAGTGGAATACGTCCATGAAGCCTTGGGTAGAAAGAGCGAAAGCGCTCTTGGCAAGCAGCTTAGAGCCGCCACATCACGAACTCAACGAGATCGATTGGAAAAGCGCTGTTTCTCCCAATAAACAACGCCTGGTTGAACATCTTTGCGCGTTCGCCAACTATCCTGGCGGCGGATGGTTGGTTTATGGCATCAAATCAGATTGTAGTTTTATTGGAATTACCCCACATGAGATCGAGATTGCAATTAACCAACTAGCAAACCTAGGAAGGGATGCCGTTGAACCATCACTCCAACTTGACCACCTAGGAACGGATTTCAATGGTCACCCGATTCTCTTTGTACATATACCAGAGTCGGCAATCAAACCTGTCCATAAAAGAGGACGCCCAGAGAGCGAGACGTATATCAGATCCGGCGGTACAACGCGTACCGCAAGCCGCCAGGAAATTGGATCAATGATGCTGCAAAGCAAAACTCCAAGATGGGAAGACCTTCATGCCACCGTGCTGATGTCAGACGAAGAACTTTTGGGGGCTTTAGATATTGACCCAATTTTTGAAATGCTTGGGACACCATCTTTGTCTCATCCTGAAGAACGTCTGAACTGGATGGCAGATTCTTCGTTCATTGAACGCCACCCCGCTGGCGGCGGGTATGTCACAAACCTTGGTGCGATTGCGGCGGCTAGACGCCTTGCTCAATTCCCCGAACTTGCACGCAAGGCACCTAGAGTAATCATGTATGAAGGACTTAATAAGGCCAAAGCCCGCAATGAGACGGAGGGAGCACTGGGATACGCCGCGAGTTTTCAGCGGCTTCTTAGATTCGTTTGTGCTCTTCTTCCAACTAGCGAAGTCATTGAAAAGGCGTTGAGGCAAAAGAGAACAATATACCCCGAATTGGCCCTCCGCGAGATTATCGCAAACGCGTTAATCCATCAGGATTTCGTTGTCTCTGGCGCTGGTCCGCTCATTGAGATATATAGCGATAGAATCGAAATCTCTAATCCCGGTCGGCTACTTCCTTCTAAGAGCCTTGACAGACTGATTGGTACTCAACCGGAATCAAGGAACGAGAAATTGGCGCGCGCCTTCCGAATGTATAAAATATGCGAGGAAAGAGGCTCTGGACTACTGAAGGCAGGCATACAGATTGAATTACACGGGTTGCCTCCAATCAAGTTCGAGGAAGGATCAAATCATTTCAAGGTCACACTCTATGCGCCACGAACTTATGCGCAAATGACACATCAGGAACGGATCAATGCATGCTACCAACATGCGGTCTTGAAGTATTTCTCAAGTTCGGCCATGACAAATAAATCGCTGCGAGAAAGGCTCAAGATGCCGGAAAAGCAGCGTTCTATGGTGTCCGTTCTTATTCAAGAAGCCATTGACGAGGGGCGCATCATTGCAGCCAATCCAGAAAACAAGTCAAAAAAGTTCGCTGAATACATCCCGTCCTGGGCAAGCTCTTAGGAAGCTATAAGAGAATCGAATGAGCGAGTAATAGGAAACACCCAAGCGAACGACCAACTCGAAGCCAATTCCCCACATCCCCATGTCGTTTCAGGAAGTGATAGCGGACGTGCTCAAGGTGAAGCCGCCGGAAAAACCAAAGCCAACGAAGAAAGGTAGCAAATGAGCAAATACGATCCGCTGTACAAATGGCTGTGCGCTCAAGCGATGAAAAAAGTTACAAAGATTCCGCTCGAATTTGAGCAGGTTGAAACCATCCTAGGCTTCGTGCTTCCCGATACAGCACGCATAAAGCCGCAATGGTGGGCGAACGAGGGTGGCTCTTCTCGACACGTTCAACGAAACGCGTGGATGGACGCAGGCTATGAGACCCGGCATCTTGACCTCAAAAAAGAACAGGTCGAGTTTGTGAAGGTTTGAAACAGCTTGGGTTTGTCAAAAGCACAATTCCGCAATTTCCTCTAGAACCAGGGACTTTTCGGTAGCTGGAGAAAAATTCATGCGGCAGTAGCACTGACAGGTGAGCCAGCAGTCCTGCAGACAGTAAACTGCAATCTCTCTGTACCGGCCGTCGCGCCTGCCGCGCTCAGCAAGTGGGCTCGACAGTGGAACTTGAGCAAGCTGTCATGCCCATTCCTGGAAAGACGGCTTCTCCGGAATCATCATTGCGAAGTCAGGGCAAGCGGGCCGGCCATGGACAAGGCGCAGCGAAATCATGGCTTTTCAGGTTAGCCGATGCGCTCAACCGCCATGGCGGTCGCTTCGCCGCCGCCGATGCAGATGGAGGCGATGCCGCGGCGCAATCGGTATTTTGCGAGCGCCGCAAGCAGCGTGGCCAGCATGCGCGCGCCGGATGCGCCGATGGGATGGCCGAGAGCGCAGGCGCCGCCGTGGACGTTGACCTTTTCATGGGGCAGGCCCAGATCGCGCATAGCCGCCATGGCGACTACGGCGAAGGCCTCGCTGACCTCGAACAAATCGACCGTGTCGAGCGTCCAGCCGGTCCTTTCCAAGAGCCGGCGGATGGCGCCGATGGGCGCCGTGGGAAAGAGCGCAGGCGTGTTGGCGTAGGTGGCGTGACCTGCGATTGTTGCCAGCGGCACGAGGCCGCGGCGGTCCGCCTCAGAGCGCCGCATGAGCACCAGGGAGGCGGCGCCATCGGAGATGGCGCTGGAACTTGCCGCCGTCACCGTTCCACCCTCGCGAAAGGCAGGCTTGAGAAACGGAATCTTTTCCGGCTTTGCTTTCAGCGGCAGCTCATCGTGGCTCACCTGGCGTTGGGTCTTGGCTGCATTCACCGTGACGGGAACGATCTCCGCGGCAAAGCTGCCGTCGGCAGTGGCTTTTTGCGCCCGCGTGAGCGATGCCACGGCATACTCGTCCTGCGCCGCGCGCGTAAAGGCGTAGCTATCAGCGCACTCCTCAGCGAACGCGCCCATCGAACGGCCCTTATCGTAGGCGTCTTCAAGGCCATCGAGAAACATGTGGTCGAGGACGCGGCCATGGCCCATGCGATAGCCGCTGCGCGCGCGATCGAGGAGATAGGGGGCGTTGGTCATGCTCTCCATGCCGCCCGCGACCATGATCCTGGCGCTGCCGGCAAGCAGCAGATCGTGCGCCAGCATGGCGGCCTTCATGCCCGAGCCGCAGACTTTGTTGATGGTGACCGCGCCGGTGGAGGCCGGCAGTCCGGCGGCAAGCGCGGCCTGACGCGCGGGAGCCTGGCCCAGGCCGGCGGAAAGCACGCAGCCGAAGAACGCTTCGTCCACGGAATCGAGCGGTATGCCGGCGCGCTCGACGCTGGCGCGGATGGCGATGGCGCCGAGTTGAGGAGCGGAGAGCTCCTTGAGATCGCCCTGGAACGCGCCGATCGGCGTGCGGACGGCGCTAACAATCACGATGGGATCGGGTGCTGCCATTCCTTGCTCCTATAGCGTTTTCGGAGATGCTGTAAACCAGAATATCCGGTTTGCCTTTCGGCTGCGAACCAATTTGCCCCCATTTGCCTCCGCTCGCGAACAGGCGCCGCGTATGCTCATCTTTCGCAAGGATTCGCTTCCCTCCTCCTTGACAAGGCCGACGCCGTTATAATGCTTATTGCACTCAGCGTGTCAGTGTCGATTGAATCTATAGCGGTGGGCGTGCGCCCAAGGCACACACCCAGAATCCAGACAGAGCCAAACAGCGGACGGTAGAGTCGCAAGGAGCAGATCATGAAGGGAAAAGTTGCGATCGTAACGGGTGGTGCGAGCGGGATTGGGTTGGCGATTGTGGAATCGCTGGCCCAAGCGGGCGTGAAGTGCGTGATTGCCGACATGGACGTTCCCGGCGGGGAACGAACGGAGGCGAAACTTAAAGAGGGCGGGTTTGCCAGCCTTTTTGTCAAAACAAACGTTTCCTCGTCCGAGGACGTGCGCCACCTCGTCGATGCCGCCGTGGAAAAATTTGGACGCCTCGACATCATGGTCAACAATGCGGGCCTGCAATACGTGGCGCCGGTGGTGGATTTCCCCGAAGAGCGCTGGAACCTGCTGATAGGCGTCATGCTTACCGGAGCGTTTCTTTGCTGCAAGTATTCCCTGCCGCACATGATCAAGCAGAAGTGGGGCCGGATTATCAACATCAGCTCGCTGCACGGCCGAGTGGCGTCGCCCTTCAAGGTGGCATATATTTCGGCCAAGCACGGGGTGATGGGGTTGACAAAGGTAGTGGCGTTGGAGCAGGCCGAGAACGGCATTACCTGCAATGCCATCTGTCCCGCCTACGTGCGCACTCCGCTGGTGGAGAAGCAGATTGCGGATCAGGCCAAAGCTAACGGCATTTCGGAGGAGGACGTGGTTCAGAAGATCATGCTTCAACCCGCCGCCATCCGCCGGCTGCTGGAACCCAGCGAAGTGGCCTCGCTGGCGCGGTACCTGTGCACGGACGAAGCCGCAGGCATAACCGGCGCGGCCCTGGACATCGATTTGGGCTGGACGGCGCGCTAGAACAAGATGCTCGAAGGCGTGCCGCCAGGCACGCCTTTATCACTCGCAGGGAGAATAGCTATGCCTACCAATCCTCTGACCACTTCTTTTGAGACCCACCCTATAGCCACGCTGGCCGCCGCGCGTACTCCGGAGCGGCACAAACTGGTCTCCGCCGCCGATGCCGTGCGCTTGATTCGCGATGGCGATACAGTAGCGACCGGAGGCTTCGTGGGCGTCGCCTTTCCCGAAGCGATAGCTGTCGCCATCGAGCAACAGTTCCTGGCCTCCGAAGAGGAACTCGGCGTGGGTAACGGACGGCCTCGCGATCTGACGCTGGTCTATGCAGCCGGACAGGGCGACGGAAAGGAACGGGGGCTGAATCACCTCGGTCATCTGGGTCTGGTGAAGCGCGTGATTGGCGGACATTGGGGCCTGGTGCCCAAGCTCGGCGCGCTGGCGGTCGCCGGCCAGATCGAGGCTTATAACTTCCCCCAGGGAGTGATCTCGCATATGTTTCGCGATATCGCCGCCCATCGTCCCAGGCACATCAGCAAAGTCGGCCTGGGAACCTACGTCGATCCGCGTTACGGCGGCGGCAAAATCAACGACCGCACCACCAAGGACTTCGTCGAGTTGGTGACCATCGACGGCCAGGAGTACCTGTCCTACAAGACGTTTCCGGTCAACGTGGGCATTATCCGCGGCACCACGGCCGATCCCGAGGGCAATGTGACCATGGAGCGCGAGGCGCTGACGATCGAAATGCTCTCCATCGCCATGGCCGCGCACAACTCAGGGGGGATTGTCATCGCCCAGGTGGAGCGGGTGGCCGAGAGCGGAACGCTCAATCCGCGCCAGGTGAAGATCCCGGGAATTCTCGTCGATTGCGTGGTGGTTGCGGAAGATCCGAAGCACCATTGGCAGACCTTCGCTACCGTGTACAATCCCGGTTTTAGCGCGGAGATCCGTACCCGGATGGCAGCCATTGCGCCGATGGAGTTATCGGCGCGCAAGGTGATTGCGCGCCGGTCGGCGATGGAGTTGAAGACCAACAGCGTGGTCAACCTGGGAATCGGCATGCCCGAAGGCGTGGCCAATGTGGCTAATGAGGAGAAGATCATCGATCTCATTACCCTCACCGCCGAGCCCGGAGTGGTGGGCGGAGTTCCGGCCGGAGGGCTGGATTTCGGCGCCGCGGTCAACGCCCACGCCATCATCGATCAGCCCTACCAGTTCGATTTTTACGACGGCGGCGGACTCGACCTGGCCTTCCTCGGCCTGGCGGAGGCGGACCGCGAGGGCAGCCTGAATGTGAGCAAATTCGGACCCCGATTGGCGGGCGCTGGAGGGTTCATCAATATCAGCCAGAACGCCAAGAGCCTGGTCTTCTGCGGCACCTTCACGGCAGGCAGTCTCCAACTCGGATTCGCGGACGGCAAAGTGCAAATCCTCACGGAGGGCCGCACGCGAAAGTTCGTGCACGAAGTGGAGCATCGAACCTTCAGCGGCAAATACGCCAGCCAGCGCGGACAGCCGGTGCTTTATGTAACCGAACGCTGCGTCTTCCGCCTCACGCCGGAAGGCCTGGAACTGATTGAGGCAGCTCCGGGAATCGATATCGAAAAGGACATCCTGGCGCACATGGATTTCAAGCCCATCGTGAACCAGCCAAAGCTCATGGACGCGCGCTTGTTCCTGCCCAAGCCCATGGGTTTGCGTAGCGATCTATTGGATCTGCCCCTGGAGAGCCGGCTCAGCTACGAGCCTAAACAGAATCTTTTCTTCGTCAACTTCGAAGGCTACGCGGTGCGCAGCGTGGAACAGATCAGCCACATCAACCAGGCTGTGCGCGAGCATCTGAAGCAGGCGCCCGGCAAGGTATACACCATCGTCAATTATGACAACTTCTCGATTTCTCCCGAGCTGTTGGGGCCGTATACCGACATGGTGAAGGAATTGATGGAGGATTGCTACTCGGGCGTAACCCGCTACACGACCAGCGGCTTCGCGCGCATGAAACTAGGGGACGCCCTGGCCGAGCGCGATGTCGCTCCGCGCATTTACGAGAGCGCCGAGGAGGCGCGCGAGCACCTGCTCGAGCTCGAGGCGCAGCAGCAGACGAAATAGCCCGGGCTTGTCCGGGCAGAGGGCAGACCAGGTTCCTGGCGGGAAGTGGAGCCAGCGAGCGCGCTGGGCCGTAGCTCGATGGCTGGCTGGCTCCAAAATCCGCGCGAAATCCAGGCAGGCCTCAGGACATCAGCAGCCCGCCGTTTACGTTCAACTCCGCTCCGGTGATGTAATCCGCATCCCGGGCCAGGAAGAGAACCGCCTTGGCGATCTCTTCGGGTTTTGCCAGCCGGCGCAGCGGTATCCTGGCGCAGATCTTCTCCAGAACTTCTGCCGGCATCGCTTCTACCATTTCCGTAGCGGTGTACCCCGGGCAAACCACATTGGCGGTGATGTTCTCTTTCGCCAACTCCAGCGCCAGGCACTTGGTGAACGCGATGATGCCGCCTTTGCTGGCGGCATAATTGGATTGGCCGAAGGCTCCCGTTTGGCCGACGACAGAGGCAATGTTGATGATGCGCCCGTATTTATGCTCGATCATGACCGGCATTACGGCACTGGTGCAGTAATAGGTCCCATTCAGATTTACCGAGATGGCCGCTTCCCAGTCCTCATCGGTCATCTTCTTCAGGGTGCGATCGCGCGTAATCCCGGCGTTGTTGACCAGGATGTCGATCTTCTTCCATGCCTCCAGGATTTTGCCGACGACACTGCGCGCAGCCTCTTTTTTAGACACGTCGCCCTGCACCAACAAGCACTCGCCGCCCATGGCGCGAATGTCGGCCACGACCGCCTCCGCAGCGGCCACATTGCTGACAAAGTTGACGGCCACCGCTGCCCCATTGCGGGCAAGTTCCAGCGAGATAGCCTTTCCGATGCCGCGCGATCCGCCCGTCACCAGGGCGACTCTGCCTTTGAGCGAGTCCGTCGCCGGCCCGCTGATGTTGCCTGTACTGCCAATATTGCTACTTTCTGCCATGAAATGACTCCTTGTGTACGAATGCGTCTTGTGGAGCAAGGTCACCGGAATCCGGCGCCCCGATGCTCCGGTAGGATGGCTCAGGGCGATGGCCCCGCCATTCACGTTCACTTTCGCCAGGTCCCAGCCCATCGCCATGTGCATGGCATCCGGCGAAATCGATACTGCACGCTGAGTGCAATAAGCATTATAACGGCGTCGGCCTTGTCAAGGGGGAGGGGAGCGAACGCTTGCGCAAGAAGAGCATACGGAGGCACAGGCGTGGCGGCGGCTGGCGTCAAGGGCCTCCAAGGGGCAAGACGCCATCTCCGAGCCCGGCCGTCGACCGAAGGCCGTTCTTTCACGCTTTTCCGATCACCCGCGCCAGCGTAGCTCCGATTTCGGCAGGCGAAACGGCCACGTGAATTCCGGCTTCCTTCATGGCCTTCATCTTGTCGGCGGCAGTGCCCTGACCGCCAGAGATGATGGCGCCGGCGTGGCCCATGCGGCGGCCGGGCGGCGCGGTCTGTCCAGCAATGAATCCGACGACCGGCTTCTTGACCTGCTCTTTGACGAACTCAGCCGCAGCCTCTTCGGCTGAGCCGCCGATTTCGCCGATGAGTACGATGGCTTCGGTTTCCGGGTCGTCGTTGAAGAGGCGCAGCGCGTCGATGTGCGTGGTGCCGACGATGGGATCGCCGCCAATTCCTATGGCGGTCGACTGGCCGATGCCGCGTTGCGTGAGCTGGTGCACGGCTTCATAGGTGAGCGTGCCCGAGCGCGAGACGATGCCGACCGAGCCTTCCTTATGAATGCGGCCGGGCATGATGCCGATCTTGGCCTTGCCGGGCGAGATCACGCCGGGGCAGTTGGGGCCGATGAGGCGAGAGCGGGAGTTCTTGAGCTTGGCCCACACCTTGACCATATCGAGGGTGGGAATGCCCTCGGTGATGCACACGATGAGAGGAAGGCCCGCATCCTCGGCCTCGAGGATGGCGTCGGCAGCAAAGGGCGGCGGAACGAAGATTACGGTGGCGTTGGCGCCGGTAGCAACCACCGCGTCCGATACGGTGTTGAAAACCGGCCAGCCCTCGTGAGTCGAGCCACCTTTACCTGGCGTTACTCCGCCGACAACCTTCGTGCCGTATTCCGCGCAGCTCATGGCGTGGAAAGTGCCTTCTTTGCCGGTCAGGCCTTGCACGATGAGTCGAGTATTCTTATTAACGAGGACAGCCATTGAAACAAGCTCCTAATTGCAAAGATCTAGCTGGTGGTTTCCACACGACGCACATCCCCTACTTCATACTGGTGTGTTTCGCCGCAGTGTCCGCAAGAAATCGAACCGGGAAAGTCGGGATTAAACGCTAGACGAACTCGAAACGTTCCGGACGTCGTCTCCTCGGTTTTTACGCCTTGATCAACAAACTGACGCTCACTGCCACAGCCCTTGCACTTGAAGGAATAGATTTTTTTGTCCTTGTCCATTGCGAATTCACCCCAAACCTGTTTTCCTGAAGAAATTACCTCAGGGGCTAAAGCCCTTACTCATTATGCGTCAAATTCGTCACGACTGAAGTCGTGCCCTTTCAAAGCCAACCTACTTCGCAGCTGCTACCACAAGTTCAGCGGCTTCTTTCATAGTCTCCCCAACTTGGAAATTGAAACCTGACTCCTTCAAAATCCTGCGGCCTTCCTCCACATTCGTTCCTTCCAGCCGCAGCACGATGGGAACCTTCACCTTCAGATTGCGCGCCGCTGCGACCACGCCCGTGGCCAGCCGGTCCACGCGCAGGATGCCGCCGAAGATGTTGATGAAGATGGCCTTGACGTGCGCGTCGCTGAGCAGGATCTCGAAGCCGTGCTCAATTTGTTCCGGGGTGGCTCCGCCGCCTACGTCGAGGAAATTGGCCGGGCTGCCGCCGGCGTACTGAATGATGTCCATGGTGGCCATGGCCAGGCCGGCGCCGTTGACCATGCAGGCGATGGAGCCCGAGAGCTTGATGTAGTTGAGCGCATACTTGCTGGCTTCCACTTCAAGCGGGTCCTCTTCGGCGGTGTCGCGCAGCGCCTTGATCTCAGGATGGCGGAAGAGGGCGTTGTCGTCGAAGGTGATCTTGGCGTCGAGGGCGAAGAGCTTGCCGTCCTTTGTCGTAATGAACGGGTTGATCTCGACCAGCGAGGCGTCGCTCTCGATGTAGGCCTTGTAGAGGCTCTGGAAGAAGGCGACCGCCGCGTTGATTTGCGTGGGCTTGAGGCCCAGCGCAAAGGCCAGCTTGCGCGCCTGCCACGCCCCAAAGCCGACGGCCGGGTCGATGCTCTCCTTGAAGATGGCCTCGGGCGTCTTGGCGGCCACTTCCTCGATCTTCATGCCGCCGGCCTGCGAAGCCATGAAGACCAGCTTGCCGGCGGCGCGGTCGAGAACGATGCCGAGGTAGAGCTCGCGGTCGATGGCCGCGGTCTCCTCGATAAGCAGCCGCTGCACCTTCTGGCCCTGCGGCCCGGTCTGGTGCGTGACGAGCTGCATGCCGAGGATATTCTTGGCGTAGAACTCGGCGTCCTCGCGGGTGAGGGCAACTTTTACGCCGCCGCCCTTGCCGCGGCCTCCGGCGTGAATCTGCGCCTTGACCACGACGCCTGACGCGCCCTCGGCAAAGAGCTTGCGCGCCACGGCCTGCGCTTCTTCAAACGTGTTGGCAACTTCGCCCTTGGGCACAGGCACGCCGTACCTGGCCAGGATTTCCTTCGCTTGATACTCATGAATCTTCATGTCGGTTGGGACCGCCCGCGTCCGCTGTGGTTGAGAATTCGGAACCGGACCCGTCTGATTCCGAGCCCGCGCGACCGTGCCAGCGGTAAACAAAATACTATCGCGCCCGCCAAAGGAGGGGCAAACGGAAGGCGCAGAGCATTCTCAATTTGCGGTGGAGTGCGGCGTTGCCTTGGCTGGCCGCTATCATGGAAGGATATGGCCTCATTGAAGGAGCTTTTGAAGCCGCTGGCCGAGGATGGCGCGGCGTTGACTCGCGAGCAGGCGGCCGGCGTGTTGGAAGAGATACTGGCTGGCGGCGTGCCGGATGTTGAGACGGCGGCGCTGCTCACTGTGTTGGCCACGCGCGGCGAACAGGCGCCGGAGCTGGCTGGATTTGTCGATGTCATGCGCCGGCGCGTCATGCCGCTGCCCTTTACGCCCGCCGAGCGCGACCATCTGGTCGACGCAGTCGGCACCGGCGGCGGGGGACCGTTGACCTTCAACATCTCCTGCGGCGCGGCGCTGGTGGCGGCCGCCGCGGGAGCCAAAGTGGCCAAGCACGGCAATCGCGCGGTGACCTCGCTGTGCGGCGCGGCCGACGTGCTGGAGGCCCTGGGCGTGCCCATTGCGCTCGGCCCGGAACTGGCTGTCGAATGTCTCCGCACCACCGGCTTCGTCTTCCTTTTTGCGCCGCTCTATCACCCGACGATGAAGGCGCTGGGGCCGCTGCGCCGGGCGCTCGGCTTCCGCACGATTTTCAATTTGGTTGGCCCGCTGACCAACCCGGCGGGGGCGCGCAATCAGGTGATCGGCGTGCTGGCGCCAAGCAAGGTGCTGCTGGTGGGTCGAACGCTGGCGGCTCTGGACGCCAAACGGGCTTTCGTGGTGCATGGGACGGACGGAATCGATGAGTTGACCACGACCGGCGAGTCGATCGTGGCCCGCATCGAGGAGCCGGAAGGAGGCGGCGCGCCGACCTTGAAGGCCGCCCGCGTGACGCCGGAGATGGCCGGACTGCCGCGCACGACCCTGGATCAATTCACCGGCGGCGATGTGAAGACCAACACGGCTCTGCTCTATGACGTGCTGACCGGCGTTCCCGGCGCGCGGCGCGACATTGTGTTGTTGAACGCCGCGGCGGCGCTGGTGGCCGCGGGGCTGGCCGGGGATCTGAAGGAGGGCGTCCGGCTGGGCGCCGAGGCTATCGACTCCGGGCAGGCGGCGGCGACGCTGGCCAAGCTGCGGGAGTTTGGGGCGAAGTACGCTTCTTGAACTGCGTCGATCCTCAAGTCAATCGCCCATAGACTTCCCGACTGGAATTGCCATTCACTTTCCCTGTTCCCATCTTGTATGCTGTGCGTCCAAGGGGTGAAAGGACGCTATTTATGGACTTCAAGCAAACAATCGCAGCATTCGCTCTCATTGCAGGTTGCGCGGCAGCCGGCGCGCAGCAAACCAGCCAGGTACAACTGAAGATTGAGCCGTCGAATCGCACACTGACGGTAAATGCGGAGGGGCGGGTGACCGCTGATCCGGAGATCGCCATTTTGCATATCGGCTTTGAGACTCCGTTCTCCGACGCCAAGAGTGCTTATGCAGCAGGCGCAAAGATTTCCAATGATATTATTGCCACGCTCAAGCAGGCGAGGATTCAGGAGTCGGCAATACGTAGCGAATCGCAGAAACTGATTAGCTACGACTCCAAAGCGCGCAAGTACAAACTGGTACAACACTGGACAGTGAAAACTCCACCAGAACGCGCTGCCGAGATACTGGACATCGTTGTTGCCGCCGGAGGAACCGATAGCGGCGAGATTGAGTGGACGGTGAACGACGAAAAGGCGCTCGAAGATCAGGCGCTGGAAAAGGCCTGTACTCGCGCCAGGGAAAAGGCCGCAGTGCTAGCCAAAGGGATGGGTGTGCATTTGGGGGCGCTTGTATACGTGTCCAACCAGGTTTCAGAGATATCATTTGAAAATCGTAATTTTGCCGCTCTAGCACAGTTGAGTGAAGGAGTTTCAGCGAGAGCGGGCGCCTCAATGGCTCCTCCACTATCCATCGAGCCGCGCAAGGTGAGCCGGGTGGCCAGCGTTTACGCCGTCTACGCGATCGAGTAGCGATTCGGAACGCCCAGCTACAGCAGCCCGCCACGGCCGACGAGGCGGCGCGAAAGAAGCCAGGAGAGCAGCGACGCTCCGAGGGCCAGCGCGACCCAGCCCACTTGTTCGAGTGGCCGCTCGAAAGCGGCGGAGAGATGCGGCGAGGCCTGCGCGATTGAGCCCACGGCGGGCAGGCCGTAGCGCACAAGCTCGAATGCGCTCCAGCCGAGGACTCCGGCGGCCAGCACCATGCCGGGAACGGCCCGCTTCCAAGGGAATGGGATGGGCGGAGGCGCGGTTGCCTCTTCGTGGACGCGCTCCATCACCGAGGCCAGGAAGCCCGAAGAGGGGATCAACGGCTCTTCCGACGCCAGAATGTGATCGATCCTGTTCAATTCCATCTCTTCACTGTGGTTGTTGATCCGGTTCATCTTCAAGCCTCCTTTCCAGATTGAAGAGCGGGAAACTCCATACCTGCATACTCGCCTTCCAGGTGCGGGAAGCGCTGTCGGAGGAGAGCCCGCGCGCGGGAGAGGCGTGCTTTGAGGGTTCCCTCGGGCAGGCCCATGGTGCGCGCCGCCGCGGCCACATCCATCTCATGAAAATAGAAGAGAATTACGGGTTCGCGATAGCGCAGAGGCAGAGCCAAAACGGCGCGGCGGACTGTTTCGTGGCTCATCCGCGCGGCCAGGTCGCTGTGTTGCGCGGCGGGGCCGGAGGGTTCGGGAGCGATGTCCAGAGGCAGCGTCTCTGTGGGAAAGCGCTTCAACTCGGAGCGATAGACGTTGCCGGCCAGAGCGAAGAGCCAAGTGGAGAAGCTGGATTCGCGCCGCCACTGGGCGAGCCCGCGCCAGGCGCGGAGGAATGCGTCCTGGGCCATCTCCTCGGCGCGGCCGCGGTCGCGGCAGTAACGCCAAGCCATATTGATGAGCGGCCCCTGCCAGCGGCGGACGATGCCCTCAAAGGCGCGGTTCTCACCAGCAAGGACGCGAGCAACGTCTTGTAGGTCTTCAGCGGTGCTGGTCGGGGCATTCATCTCGAAATCTGCACCTTGGCGTGTGGTAAGACCGCGTCAGCTCTATTCTGGTTGCATTTTCCGCAAAAATCTTTCTTTCAAGATTATGCAACCGAATTCTCAGGGCTGCTGTCCTACCTGACGCATGGGGAGAAACCCCGGCAAGGAGGAGATTATGATTCCAGGAGGACTAGAAGGAGTAGGAGTATTCGTTCCAACCGTGTTTTTCGTGATGTTCTTCAGTTATTGTTCCGTCAAGGTGTGGATGAACGGGCGGAAACAGGAGCGCGAGGCCTTTTACAAGTCGGAGACCCTGCGGCGGATCACCGAGGCCCCCGGCGAGGGCGCCAAGGCAGCAATTGAATTGATGCGCGAAGATAGCCGAATGGAGCGGATCAAAAGGTTTGAAGGTTTGAAACTCGGCGGCCTGATCTGCGTTGCCGTCGGCGTGGCGATGGCGATCTTCGTGCGAGGGCTAATGGGCCCCGCAGATAGAGGCGCTCCCTACCTGATCGGCCTGATTCCGGGTCTGATCGGCGTGGCGATGCTGGTTTACGTTTACGCGTCGGCCGGGCACTGGGAGCAGGGGCCGAAAGACTGAATCGCAGGAGAGGTCAGGACTTGACATCTCGATTGGGGCGCGGTGCGGGCAACTGAGGGGGCTTAGAGCGGAACCAGAGTAAACGTGTCCTTGCAGAGAGTCTTCTGGGTGGCTTTTACTTCCACCCCACGGACGAAGACCTGTCCGTGGGGACCCCGGACAGGAAAAAGCCACTTGGCGGGCTTGCTTCCGGGATACATCTACTCTGGTTCCGCTGTACGCAGCGCCACTGGGAAGAATGCCGATGGCGGCGCCGGCAGACGTGCACATTTCCTAAAGTTCCCTGGATTGGTACCAGCGTCTCCTGCGCCCAATGCGCAGCCCGGAGTCGATGAGCACGGCCAGCAAGCCGAAGATCATGCACAGGTCGGTGCGAGCCTCGTGGAGAAAGCTGAGCCAGCCATAATGGGGGAGCTTGGCGAGCGGAAAAGGCCCCAGGGGATGGCCCAGCAGGATAGGCGCCTTGGTGGTGACGAGCGCGGTGACAATGACCAGCAATAGCATCAGAGCGGCATCCCCGGCATAGAAATTCAGGAGGATTGCGGCGCCGCCGGCGATCTCGATGCCGCCCACCAGCGGCGCCAGCAGATGAGGGAAGGGCAGGCCGATCCCGGCAAAGCGTCCCACGCCCAGCTCATCGGGGTGGATGAACTTGAGGATGCCTTCAGTCAGGAATACCAGACCCACAATCACGCGAATCAGGATCATGGGAAGATCTCGGCGCATCATTGCCTCCCGGCGCTCAAGTTTCTCTGGGAAAGCCAGTCCAGATTACGAAAAAAAGGCGGGCATTCGAGCCAGATATGCAGCAAGCATACCTCATGCGCCACGGCAAATGCAGAATTGCGAGGAAACTCGAGGAATGGCGCGCAAGGGCTCGCATCCCATACCGGAAAACCATCTTGCAGAGTGGATGTCCTGCGCGCCTTAGCTGCGTCTAAGAGGGAAGCTACGAGGCGCGGCGGGGATGCAGAGCGAATCTAACCCGTCTACATCCCGTCCCGACCCGTCTGCTTCCGGTAGACTGGTGGATGTGTCCCCAATAGCCGGGGTGGTAATGGCCGGGGTCCCAGCCGGCCGCGGCGGGGTCTTCGCCGCTGGGGTGGTAAAATCAGTCTTTCCTCGAGGCAGAGTCAGATTTTCAGCAGTGAGGGTGTCGATATTCTACCGGTGAAGCCGAACTTGAAGGCAAACTATGGACCGCACCAGTACTTGTGCTCGGCGCCGGGCTCCAGCCCAGTGAAGACAAAGCACACTTGCATCTCCAGCACAATGCGGACCGCGAGCCGCATGGCGCGCATGATGTTGTTGCTGGCGCTGGCGTTCACAGCCGGCACAGCGTTGGCCCAGCAGCCGCTGACCATCGATTCGATTCGTGTCATCGGCAACCGGCGCATTCCGAAGGAGACTGTGCTGGCGCGGCTGTTTACCCACCCCGGCGACACCTACGATCCGATTTCCATCGAGCGCGACTTCAACTCGCTGTGGAACACCGGGTACTTCGAAGACCTGCGCATCGAGCGCGAGGACTCGGAGAAGGGCATCATCCTGAACATATTCGTACGGGAAAAGCCCACGATCCGCGAGATCAACTACAAAGGACTGAACTCGGTCTCGGTGTCGGACGTTCTGGACCGGTTCAAGAAGGAAAAGGTCGCCCTGTCGGTGGAGAGCCAGTACGACCCGACGAAGATCATGCGGGCTGTGACCGTGCTCAAAGACATACTGTCGGAGCACGGGCACCAGTTTGCCACCATCAAGCCCGAGGTGAAGACGATTCCTCCGGCCTCGGTGCAGGTGAACTTCAACATCAAGGAAGGGCCGACGGTGAAGGTGGGCCAAATCAAGTTCACCGGCAACCAGCACCTGAGCGGACTCGTGTTGCGCCGCTCGATGAAGAACCTGAAGCCCATCGGCATTCCGTATTCGCTCATTTTCGAGAATCTGTTCGCGCAGGCCTTCGATGCTTCGAAGCTGGAAGAGGACACGGAGCGGGTACGCCAGGCCTACCGGGACAAGGGTTACTACAACGCGGCGGTGGAGGAGCCGAGGACGCAGATCCGCGACGAGGGCGGACTGAACTGGTTAACCTTCCGCCCAAACAAGGGCAAGCGCATCGACATTCTGATGCCGATTGAAGAGGGTGACCGCTACCGGCTGGGCACCATCACCTTTACCGGCAACAAGGCAGTGAGCAATATGAAGGCCCTGCGCGCCACCTTTGCCGTGAAAGACGGCGACTGGTTCAACGCCACGCTGATCGGCAAGGGCCTGGAGAACCTGAAGAAGGCCTACGGGCAGTTGGGCTACATCAACTTCGGCGCCATCCCCAAGCCGGTCTTCGACGACCAGAAGAAGACCGTCTCTCTGGAGATCGATATCGACGAGGGCAAGCCGTTTTATATCTCGCGGATCGAGTTCGAGGGCAACACGATCACCCGCGACCGCGTCATCCGGCGCGAGCTGATGGTGGACGAAGGAAATGTCTATAACTCCCAGTTATGGGAGTACAGCCTTCTGCGCCTGAACCAGTTGGAGTACTTCGAACCGCTCAAGGTGGATCAGGACTCCGAGGCCCACCAGGATGCCGAGGCGGGGACGGTGGATCTGCTGCTGAAGGTGAAGGAGAAGGGCAAGAACCAGATCGGCATCAATGGCGGCGTGAGCGGCCTCTCGGGCGCCTTCCTGGGCGTGAACTACCAGACCAACAACTTTCTCGGCCTGGGCGAAACCCTCAGCCTGCAGGGCAACATAGGCAACGTGGCCCGCACGTTCATGTTCGGTTTCTCACAGCCCTACATACGCAACCGGCCACTGAACATTGGCTTCCAGCTCTTCAACTCCAAGCAGGATTACAACGCGGCCAAGAACTACGAGACGGCCAAAGGCACGTCGGCTAACCTGACCGCGGCGCAGCAGTCGCTGACGCAGAACTACAACCAGTCCTCGAAGGGCACTAACGTCTCGGTCAGCTATCCGCTCAAGCGGCACGCGTTCCAGCGCGTGGGCTTCACCTATTCGCTGAACAAGTCGTCGATTACGGCGTTCAGCACGGCCTCGCAGACTTTTTTCCAGACGATCAGCTTCCGGTCGGGCATTCAGGGGGCCGATGCGCTGCAAGGCATCGTCAACAGCTCGGCCTCATTCACCTATATCTACAACACCATCAACAACCCGCTTCGC
This sequence comes from Occallatibacter sp., assembly GCA_052326045.1. Classification (GTDB taxonomy): domain Bacteria; phylum Acidobacteriota; class Terriglobia; order Terriglobales; family Acidobacteriaceae; genus Telmatobacter. Next base: position 33,144 of record JBKQRH010000067.1, read on the forward strand.
CCGCGCAACGGCAAGGAATACACCGTCGCCTTCCAGGTCTCCGGCATCGGCGGCAACCTGCGGTACTTCTCGCCGATGGTGGCCTACAAGCGGTTTATGCCTATCCATTACCTAATGCCGTCTCCCAACGGGCGCAACGTGCTGGGGCTGCGCGCGCAGTTGGGCTATGTGCAAGGTTTTGGGGGCGACGTGGCCCCGCCCAACAACCGCTTCTACACCGGCGGCGAGGGTGACTTGCGCGGATTCGACATTCGCGGCGCCACGCCATACGGCTACGTTCCGAATCGCGTCACTCTTCAACTGACCAATCCGGACGGCAGCTGCGTTCCGCGCGACCCGACGAATCCGGAGGACAACCAGTGCATCCAGGTGCCGCTGCCGGTCTACGGCATCGCCTCCATCGGCGGCGATACGAACCTCACGGCCAATGCCGAGTACCGCATTCCCATCGCGGGTCCGGTAACCTTCTCGTTCTTCGACGACTTCGGCATCGACACGGTCCTCAACAAAGGTCAGTTGAAGCAGAGTCCCGAAGGCTTTGCGTCGCTCACCGCGCCGCTGTATGGCTGCCCGGTGTACAACAACGGCTCCTGCCAGGGCGGCATTCCGGGTTCGCAGGTCGGCTTCCAGCCGAATATCCGGCTTATCTCAGGCACCAACTTTGTTCCACGCATGTCCACCGGCGCCGAGCTTTCGGTAATCATGCCGGTGATCAACGCGCCCATGCGCATCTACTATGCGTACAACCCGCTGCGCCTGTATGAGAGGCCCTATTGCAACAACGTCATCCTGGGGAGCAACCAGCAGAGCTGCTCGGCGGAGTTGATTACCCGCGATCTGTTCCCGCCGGGCGGGGCGGGCGATTACACGTACCAGGAGGCGCTGGAGGGCTACGGCGCGCGGTATCTGTTCCGGGAGCCGCGCAAGACCTTCCGGTTCACGATTTCCACAACGTTCTAGGCGACAGTACGCTCAAAAGGAAGCTTTCGGGGCCCTCCGCCACGGCGGATGGCCCTTTTGTCTGCGAGCGGCGTGGACGACGGAGGACCAAGACAACGCAACCAATGTCTTTTGCGCGGATGCGCCTGAACCGTCCGGCAGCCGGAATCCTCTTTGGCTAAGCTAAATGCACGGTATGCCGGTTTGACGCTCCGACTCTGCCCTCCTATAATCCATGCAGTTCCTGCTGATGTCTCCGCTCGCGTCTTTTGCCGTGTCTGCGCCATCCGTCGCGGAGCCTTTCAAACCGGGGTCCCCAGCGAGGTCTTGGTTGTTGGGGTGGAAGTAAACGCCACCCGCCAACCGGCAAAGAGGGCGAGTATACTGTGAAAACGCCTTGAAACGCGGACAGCCACACAGGAATTCCGAAGGAGTTTCGACTCAAATGAATCGATCGCTTGCATTAATTGTTACGCTGGCCTCAGGCCTGGTCCTGAGCGCAGCCGCTCAAACATCGCCCGCACCCGCGGCGCCGGCCGTCCCCGCCAAGGTTGCGGTGATCGCCTTCCAGGCGGCAGTGGGCCAAACCAACGAATTCCAGCGCAACTTTGCCGACCTGCAGAAGAAGTACGAACCGAAGCGCGCCCAGCTGAAGACTATGACCGATGAGATTGACGGTATGGAGAAAGCGTTGCAGGCGCAGGGCGACACATTGAGCGAGGCCGCGCGCGCCAGCCGCGCCAAGACCATCGACGACAAGAAGAAGCAGGCCCAGCGCTTTGCCGAGGACGCCCAGAGCGACTACCAGCAGGAGATACAACAGGTCTTCGAGGGTGTGGCGACCAAGGTCGGCGACCTTTTGTACAGCTACGCACAGCAGCAGGGATACACGCTGGTGGTGGACGGGACCGGGACCCAGCAGCAGGCTCCCGTGGTTCTCTACGCAAGCCCTACCACCGACATTACCAAGGCGATCATCGAAGCCTACAACCTGAAGTCGGGCGTGCCGGCTCCGCCGCCGCAGCAGCCCGCTGCCGCAGCGCCGAAGCCGGCGCCCAAGGCTCCCGTCGCGCACTGATCGAGAAGTCCAACGCAGGTAGAGGCCTCGCTTTCCGGGGTCTCTATCCGGTGAGGGATCATCAGTAGACGACAAACACCGGCGCCGATCGTGACGGGGTTCATTGCATCGCGGTTTGCCACCGGTTGATGTGAAGGAGTATTCCATTCAAATGAAGCGTTCGCTTGCATTCGTTATCTTGCTGGCCTCGGGCTTTGCACTGGGCGCAGCCGCACAAACGCCGTCCGCTCCCGCCGCGCCGGCCAAGATTGCCGTTATCGCCTTCGAGTCGGCGGTAGGCCAAACCAACGAGGGCCAGCGCAACTTCGCCGACCTGCAGAAGAAGTATGAACCCAAGCGCCAGCAACTCAGGGCTCGCAGCGAGGAGCTTGACGCCATGACCAAGCAGTTGCAGGCGCAAGGCGACACATTGAACGATGCCGAGCGCGCCAACCGCTCCAGAACCTTCGATGAAAAGAAGAAAGCATTTGACCGCGATGCCGAGGACGCCCAGAACGACTTCCGGGGGGAGATGCAGGAGATGTACAGCAACCTGGCGGCGAAGGTTTATGACGTTCTGACAAGCTACGCACAGCAGCAGGGATACACGCTGGTCCTGGATATGGGCCAGCAGCAGAGTCCGGTACTGTATGCGAGCCCGTCGCTGGACATCACCAAGGCGGTTATCGACGCGTACAACCTGAAGTCGGGCGTGCCGGCGCAACCGGCGCTGCCGGCCGCTGCGGCGCCGAAGCCACCCGCCGCACGCTAGAGCATTTCCCGAGTTCGCGTGGAGTCCGCCGAGAGCGGTAAAAGGCGGAAGTTGACGCGACCAACAGGATCGGGGTCCCCACGGACGGGTCTTTGTCCGTGGGGTGAAGGATTGGGGCTCTCGTGCTTGCGCTCGAAGCTTTTTGAAGGACAAATAAGGCTGCATGGCGGGGAAGGTAAAAGCCATTCTTTCAGTGCGCTTCCTTGTGGAAAAGAATGTGGAAATCTTTCGCGAAATCCGTGCAAAAATTCCAATTTTTTCTCTTGCCAACATCAGTTGGATTCTGATAAGCAAGGTAAACCCTTATATATCAATGAAAGCTTGAGGAACGCCCTGTTCCGCAGCCGGACGCCCTCGGAGGCAAGTGCAGGCTCCAGCTTTCAAGACTTTCCCACAATTCCCGATGAACGTCCGGTAAACAGAATGTGTATTGGATCACAGAAAAGCTGCTATTTCTGCTGGTCTTCGCCGACCCGCAATACGGCCAGGAAAGCTTCCTGGGGAATGTCCACCTTGCCGATGCGCTTCATGCGCTTCTTGCCTTCCTTCTGTTTTTCCAACAACTTACGCTTGCGGGTGATGTCGCCGCCGTAGCACTTGGCCAGCACGTTTTTGCGCAGGGGGCTGACCGTCTCGCGGGAGATGACCTTGGCGCCGATGGCCGCCTGGATGGCCACCTCGAACTGCTGGCGGGGGATCAATTCGCGCATCTTGGAGACCAGCGCCCGTCCGCGCTCGTAGGCAAAGTCGCGGTGGACGATGATGGAAAGCGCATCCACGGGCTCACCGGAGACCAGGATGTCGAGCTTGACCATGGGCGACACCCATTCGCCGGCGAGCTGATAGTCCAGTGAAGCGTAGCCGCGGGAGATGGACTTGAGCCGGTCGTAGAAGTCGAGCACAATCTCGTTGAGGGGCAGCTCGTAGGTGAGCATGACGCGGGTGGGCGTCACGTACTCGAAGTTCAACTGCCGGCCGCGCTTTTCCTCGACCAGCTTGAAGATGCCGCCCACGTATTCCTCGTTGGTGAGGATCTTGGCGGTGATGACCGGCTCGCGGATGGCCTCGATGCTGCCAGGATCGGGCCAGCGCGAGGGGTTGTCCACCTCGGCCACGCTGCCATCGGTGAGCGTGATGTGGTAGCGCACGCCGGGGGCGGTGGTGATCAGGTCCAGCTCATATTCGCGCTCCAGCCGCTCCTGGATGATTTCCATGTGCAACAGGCCGAGAAAACCGCAGCGGAAGCCGAAACCGAGCGCGACGGAGCTCTCCGGCTCAAAGAAGAACGAGGAATCGTTGAGACGCAGTTTTTCGAGAGCGTCGCGAAGGAGCGTGTGCTCGTGCGAGTCCACTGTGTAGAGGCCGGCGAAGACCATCGGCTTGATGTCTTCAAAGCCCGGCAACTGGGCGGCGGCGGGCCGCGCGTCGTCGGTTACGGTGTCGCCTATCTTGGTGTCGCTTACAGTTTTGATGGTGGCCGCAAAAAAACCCACCTCGCCAGCGGAGAGTTCGCCGATCTCGACCGGCTTGGGCATCAACACGCCCATGGACTCGACTTCAAAGGACTTCCCATTCGACATGAGGCGGATGCGCTGGCCTTTGCGCATGGTTCCCTGCATGACCCGCACCAGCACAATGACACCGCGATAGGCATCGAACCAGGAGTCGAAGATAAGAGCCTGCAGCGGCGCGTCGGGGTCGCCGGTGGGCGGCGGCAGGCGGTGGACAATGGCTTCAAGCACTTCAGCCACGCCCTGGCCGGTTTTGGCGCTCACCGGGATGGCGTCGGTGGCGTCCAGGCCCACCGCCTTCTCGATGGCCTCCTGGGTGCCCAGGATGTCGGCCGAGGGCAGGTCGATTTTGTTGATGACGGGAATGATTTCCAGGCCGTGGTTGATGGCGAGATAGGCGTTGGCCAAAGTCTGCGCCTCGACGCCCTGGCTGGCGTCGACGACCAGCAGCGCGCCCTCGCAGGAGGCCAGCGAGCGGGAAACCTCGTAGCTGAAGTCCACATGGCCGGGGGTGTCGATCAGATTGAGCTGGTAGGTGTTGCCGTCGTGGGCCTTGTACATCATGCGCACGGCATGGGCTTTGATGGTGATGCCGCGCTCGCGTTCCAGGTCCATATCGTCCAGGATCTGGGCCTGCATCTCCCGGCCGGTGACCGAGCCGGTGAGTTCCAGCAGACGGTCGCTCAACGTCGACTTGCCGTGGTCGATGTGGGCGATGATCGCGAAGTTGCGAAGGAAGCGGGCGTCCATGCGGGGCTTGCCGAACGGAGGATTTGCGCCGTAGCAGCGCGTCCGCCGCAGCGGACCTCCAGGGCATAGCTTATCATCGGCATAGCGCCTTCCGTGGGCTGATCCAGATCGCGGTGGGCGCATCCTTTCATGCACATTCTTTGGAATCAGTATCGTTTGGTTGGTTCGGGCATGCTGGCGCTCATCCTGGCGGGGTGCGATCCCTCGCAATCCGCAAAGAAGCCCGAGGGCGCCCAGCCCCAGGCCACCGCGCCTACGCTCGCCGCGCCGCCGCCGCAAGCCGCAGCGCCGGCAGCGCCTCCGCCACCGACGCCTGCGCAGCAGCGGGTGAGCGTGCTCATCCAGCAGGTGGAAGACGCTTACAGCAGTGGGGAGCAAGACTATCGCAAGGGGAAGTTGCCCGAGGCCAAGGCGGAGTTCGATCGCGCGGTGGACTTGATGCTGTTGAGCGGCGTGGACATCAAGAACGATGAGCGGTTGCAGGAGGAGTTCGACCGCATTGTCGACGGGGTCAACGCGCTGGAAATGGAGGCGCTCAAGCAGGGCAACGGCTTTGTGCCCAAGGAAGAGCCCACGCCGGCCGAGGCGGCCAGCGACGTGACTTTCGAGGTGAACCCCAACATTGTGGCCAAGGCCACGGCCAATCTGGCCACCACCAAGTCCGACCTGCCGCTGGTGGTGAACGACTATGTGGCAAGTTACATCAACTTTTTTGCCAATACGCAGCGGGGCCACAATACGCTGGAGCACGCGTTTGAGCGCGCCGGCCGCTACAAGGCGATGATCCAACGGGTGATGGCGGAGGAGGGCGTGCCGCAAGACCTGATCTACCTGGCGGTGGCTGAGTCGGGCTTTCAGCCGCGGGCGCTCAATCGCCGCTCCCGCGCCGGCGGCATGTGGCAGTTCATGCCTCGCGGCAACTACGGCCTGGTGCGCAACGCTTATGTGGACGAGCGCTTCGATCCGGAGAAGTCCACCCGCGCCTACGCCCGGTACATGAAGTACATCTACGAACAGCTGGGCGACTGGTATCTGTCGATGGCCGGCTATGACTGGGGATCGGGCAATGTGCAGCGCGCGGTGGTGAAGACCGGTTACGCCGATTTCTGGGAGCTGTACAAGCGCAACAATCTTCCCCGCGAGACCAGGAACTACGTGCCGGAGATTCTGGCGGCGATCATCATCGCCAACAATCCCAAACAGTATGGCTTCGAGGATCTCACGCTCGATCCCCCGGTGCTCACCGATACGGTGACCATCAATTATTCCGCCGACCTGCGGCTGGTTTCAGACCTGGTGGGCGCGCCGGTGGATGAGTTGATGGCGCTGAATCCCAGCCTGCTGCGGCTGGTCACGCCACCCGGTGCCTCCTTCGACCTGCACCTGCCGGCCGGCACGGCCACGCTGTTCACCCAGCGCGTCGCCCAGATTCCCGAGTCCAAGCGCAACGCATGGCGCTACCACCGCGTTGCCGCGGAGGACACGCTGGCATCGGTGGCGAGGGAGTATCGCGTGACGCTGGCTGAACTGGCCGCGGCGAATCACCTGCGCCAGAGCGACAGCATCGAGGGGGTTGAAGCGCTGCTGGTGCCGTTGGCGCCCGCGGCGGCGCCAGCGCGCATGCTGATGTACACCGCGCGCAGGGGCGATACTCTGGTGACCATTGCCGACCGTTTCGGCGTCTCGCTCAATCAGTTGCGACGCTGGAACAAGATCACCGGGATCAAGGTTGAGCCGGGCCGCCGCCTGCACGTGGCCGAGCCTTCGAGCGCGCCGCGCACGGGACGCAGCCGCCGCCCCGGAGCTTCTGCTGGGATGTCTGGGGGGAATGGCGCAAAGGCGCATGAAACGGCCCCGGCAAAGGGTTCTGCTCAAGAGCCCGCGTCTCGCCCAGCCACAAAGAACAACGGCGCACCGGAGGCGCAGAAGGGAGGCGCGGAGGGCCCCGGGACCGGAGCCGGCGCGAAGAAAGGCGGGGCGTCGAGCGCGAAGAAAAGCCGGGTAAAGAAGGCCGCCGCGAAGGAAAAGTCTTCCTCGTAGAGGCAAAAAAATGCCTGGTAGCTCATTACCCACTTGTGTTTTGATAGCGTTTGCGTGCAAGCTATTGCTACAATGAATTCCGCGAGCGGAGCATGTGCGTCTGTTGCGCGAAGAGACAAACCAAAATAACGGCAGCGGCAAGCCGCTGGAGGCAGTGGAATGGAAGAAGTGTTCAGGATGTACGCGATGAATGACGGCAACCCCAATGGGGAGCCCGCAGAGTTCGACCCCGATCTGGAAGAAGACTTCGAAGAGGATGAAGAAGTCGAAACCTCCGGCGTGCTGACCTCCTCGGATAAGGGCGAGGGAGTGGTTGCAGAGGCCGTGATCGTGGCCGTGGAAAAACCTGTATCAAAGCCGGCCAGCAAGAAGGCCGCGGTGAAGAAAGCTCCGGCCAAGAAGGCTGTGGCGAAGAAGGCGGCCGCGAAAAAAGTTGTGGCGAAGAAGGCCGCAAAGAAAGCGGCCGTCAAGAAGAGGAGCGCTGGCGTAAAGGGCAGAAAGGCTGTAGCCAAGAAGGCCGCGGCTGGCAAGCGCGCCGGCAAACCCGCCAAACGAGGTAAAAAGTTGGCCGTCAAGAAAGCAGCCAAGAAGGCGCCGGCAAAGAAGGCTCCGGCGAAGAAGGCAGCTGCCAAGAAGGCCAAGAAGGCCAAGAAGGCAGCTGCGAAAAAGAAATCCAAGAAATAACGGCAACAGGCCAATCAAGGCAAGCAAAAAAGCCCGCCTCGGCGGGCCTTTTTGCGTCTAGCGGAGGCGTACGGGTCAAGGCAGAGAACTGGGGGAGCTGAGCTGCGCGAGATGCCAACGCTGATGCCGGAGGTAGTCCTCGATGAGAAAGCGCAGCGAGACCGGAGCGTCGTCGCCAACGATGCAGCTTGCATTGAGCCGGTCTTCAGGTATCTGGTCCACCACCGCCGCGAGGATTTCGTGCTCCGCCTCCCACCATCTGAGCAGAGTTTCCCAAGGCTGGGCGGCATAGCAGTGCGCGGCTACCCATGCGTCCTGCGCGTACTTGGGGCCAGCATAGTGGCCGTCGGCGGCGGCACGGACGAAGCGCTGGCGGTTGTTGGCCGCCGAATCGAGCAGGTGCCCGACAATCTGCTTGCGGGACCAGCCGCCTTCGCGCCAGGGAGTGTCGGCAAGCTGGGGTGGAAGTGCAACGAGCACGGCGTGAATGGTGTCAAGTTCCGCGCGAAAATGCCGGGCAAGCGTGGTTGTCATGCGTTCCTCCACTATCGGGCGGGCGATCGGATTTTACCCTATCCTAAAACGGCGGCCCCGTTGCCGGGGCCGCATGGTTCGATCTGTTGCAGCGGCCTATTTCTTGAGTTCGGCAAGCGCGGCCAGCACTTCCTCCGAGTGGTGCGAAGGATCCACCTTAGTCCACACCTGAGCGATCTTGCCCTGGGGATCGATGAGGAAGGTGTTGCGGTTGGCTATGGTCATGGGGCCAAAGTGGCCCAGCGAGCCGTAGGCGTCTACCACTTTGTGTTCCGGATCGGCCAGGAGGCGGAAGGTGAGTCCTTCCTTGGTGCAGAACTGTTTGTGGCTGTCGGGCGTGTCCAGGCTCACGCCCAGAATGACGGCGTTGTCGGCGTCGAACTTGGCCTGATCGCGCTGAAAGTTGTGGGCCTCGATGGTGCAGCCCGGAGTCATGTCCTTGGGATAGAAGTAGAGCACCACCCATTTGCCGCGGAAGCTCTCCAGCGAGATCTGGGAGCCATCCTGCGAGGGAAGGGTGAAAGTGGGCGCGGCCTGCCCGACGGAGGGCAGGGTTTGCGGTTGATCGGCCGCACGGACTGTGACGAACGCAGCCCCGAGCACAAGGACTGTGGCAAGGACGAAGAGAAAGAGTTTTATCACGAGGGGACCTCCAGGTTATTGGACGGGGAAGGGGTTGAACGGGACTCTGAAAATCCTTGCGGAGCTCAGTTTCCGCGCGGAGTTGCCACAATGGCAATTCCTGCCTCGGCGGCTCGCGCAAGCAACGTGTCGCGGTCGAACAGAAGAGTGCGGCCAGCCTCGACGGAGAGGCAACTGGCCCCAGCGCGGATCATCGTTTCCACGGTTGCAATGCCGATCACGGGTACATCGAAGCGCATGTCCTGGTTGGGCTTGGCGACCTTGACGACGGTCAGGCGGCGCTCCAGCGTCGGGGTCCCCAGCGACAGGTCTACGTCGCCGGGGTGTAGGGTGGAGGCGTCGTCGCCGAGCGAGCGCATCAGCAGGCCGGCGCGCTCAATGGCCGCGTCCGTGCCTTCCATGGCCTCGACGGCCACGCAGGCCTGCGCGGCCACCACCACGGTCTGGCCAATATCGAATCCTGCCACGGCGCGGGCCACGCCCAGGCCGTACTCGATGTTCTTGCGCTCATCCTCATCCGGGGCGCGCGCGGTCAGAACGCCCTCCTGGGCCAGCAGCGGTTCAAGGAAGGCGGTGGAACTGACCAGTTCAATGCCCTCGTCTGCGAGGACTTTGGCCACCGCGCCGAGCAACATGTCCGTCGAGCGTGCCGGCAGATTGAGGAGCAGCTTGGCCAGCCGCCAGTCGGGGCGGATGCTGGAAAAAATGTTCTTATGCTTCACCTGTCCGGCCATCACGGCCTTTTGGACGCCTTCCTGGTGGATGACCTCAATCAAGCGGGACAGCTCGCCCAGCGAGAGCCAATGGACGGTAATGCCGTTGTCGGCGGCAGCGCGCTGGTCGATTTCAGGATCAGTCTCCTCGCGGATGGCCGCGACGACGACAGACAATCCCTGCGCCCGCGCCGCATCCAGCAGCAGAAACGGAAAGCGGCCGTTGCCGGCGATGAGGCCTAGTTTCATAATGCCCGCCGAACCGAAGCCCACCGCGTGAATGGGTTCTGTCTCACCGCAGCACCCATTCGCCGGAGCGCTTGATCTCGCGGTACATTGCGTCCGGTGCCAGGTCGATTTCGCCGGGCCACGTGACCGCACCCTCTTCAACCCGCACCTGACGAAAGACATCCGGGGCTTTCAACGCCTCGAAGACCCCGCTCAGATGGCTGGATTCAAAGCGCACCTTGCCCTCGGTGCCATCCTCAAATCGAACGGAAAGCTCCAGCGGCGAGGTAGGTTGGACCGAGACTACATTCCAGTTCATAGTGTTACTCCAATGGCGCAATATTGAGGGGCGGTTGTTTGCTCCGGCAAAGTTCCCAATCAGCCAGCAACTCGGCTTGGTGCAACTCGGCCCAGTCCAGAACCAGGCTCAATGCTCGCCGCGGCAGATGACCTTCCGTGACTTCAAGGCGATCAATATCAATCACCGCCTGATGTTCATTATATTTTGCATGGAAGTGCGGCGGCGGGTGATCGTCGAAATACATACGAATCAAAATTCCGAAAAATTGGCTAATTGTAGGCACAATCGGACTCCTTCACATTTCCAGTCAGGCTTCCGTTCCTTGCGCGGATTCAATGCAAGGCAAATTCCAGATTCCAGGCACATTCTCCAATACATACAATTGGTCGCCTCCATGATAGAAGACGACCTCCTTCACGGTTGCTATTGCCCCCGCATACTCCAACTGTTCCGGCTTAAGCTTGTGATGGTATTTCCAGTCCTGCAGGAAGGCCTCCAATGCGACTTTTGAAACCACTCGCACCTTTGATCCCTTGGGAAATGTTGCGTTGTAAGCCCCCATTTCTATACCTCACCACTCATTCGTCAAACATACAATCTGGCGGCAAAAACCTCTACTTGATGACCCCGCGCTCGCTGCGTTCCAGGAAGGCGGCCAACAGGGCCACGTCCTCGCCTTCCAACTCCTTGATTTTTTCGAGGGCCTGTGTGGTGTTCAGCTTGGAGGCCAGCAGCAGGCGGAAGGCCTTTTGCAGCGGTTGCAGCCGCTGCGGCGAGAAGCCGCGCCGCACGAGACCTATCTTGTTGATGCCAAAGGCTTTGTTCTCGCGCCGCGACGATGTTAGCGAGAAGGGCAGTACATCCTGGGTGACGATGGTGCCGCCGCCGATAAAAGCGTACGTGCCCACCGTGCAATGCTGATGGACGGGGCAGAACGCGCCCACGGTGGCGTAGTCCTCGATGATCACGTGGCCTGCCAGCGTGGCTGCGTTGGCCAGGATGCAGTGGCTGCCCACCTGGCTGTCGTGGCCGATATGCACGCAGGTCATGAGCAGGCAGTTGGAGCCAATTCTGGTTACGCCGCCGCCGCCCGCCGTGCCGCGGCTGATGGTGACGCACTCGCGGATGGTGTTGTCGTCGCCGATCAAGAGATCGGTCGGCTCGCCGGCGTACTTCAAGTCCTGTGGGGCCACGCCCACCGCGCAGAAGGGATGAAAGACATTGCGGGCGCCGATGCGGGTGCGGCCATCCAGCACCACGTGGGAGATGAGGGTGCAATGTTCGCCCAATACGACCTGAGGACCGATGGTGCAAAAGGGGCCGACGGTGCACGAGGCCGGAACCACGACTCCGGGAGCAACGACGGCACTGGGATGGACGCTCACTCCCCGGTCACCGCCTCCGGCGCTGGCTGGGCTTCAGCAACGGGCGCGGCCTCGCGCACGCGCGGCACGATTGCGCAGCTTAGCGTGGCCTCGCAGGCCAGCTTGCCGTCCACTGTGGCCCTGGCTTCCATGCGTCCCATGCGGCTCCTGAAGGCCAGCACGTCCACCTCGATGCGCAGTTGATCGCCGGGCGTCACCTGATTGCGGAACTTGGCCTTGTCAATGCCGGTGAAGACCGCCAGTTTCTTATGCCGGTCGGGAATCTCGCTCATCATGATGATGGCTCCGGCCTGCGCCATGGCCTCGATGACCAGCACGGCGGGCATGATGGGGAAACCGGGGAAGTGGCCCTGAAAGAAGGGCTCATTCATGGTCACGTTCTTGATAGCGACCAGGCGCTTGCGGCGCTCGAACTCGACGACTCTGTCAATCAACAGAAACGGGTAGCGATGGGGGAGTAAACCCAGGATCTCCTGGATATCGAATGTCATTCATGGCTCCAGAGAGCGACTGGCGGGGCCGCTTTGCGCTCCTCTGGATTATAACGAAAGGCCCGCGCCGGAGTGTCAGTTCATGCCGGACAGATGCGCGCGCCGGCTATTTTTTGATGCTGTGCTCGGTTGCGTCCACGTTCCAGAAATCGGGCGCCAACTGCTGATTGTAGGCCACATGGACCAGGAATCGCTGTTGGGTCTGGTCGTCGTTCTTGAAGCGGGTGATGGTGAATGCGGTGGGGAAGCCGTCGACAGTGTGGTAGTTGTCGTATTCCTCGGCGTCGAGATTCTTGTCTTTGTAGACCGGATCGCGCCACTCGAAGGTGCGTCGGAGCGGCAGGTGGGTCTGCGTGTCCATCTGGATGGTTACGGCCTCGTTCTGGGCCGAGATGAGGGTCACCTGATCGGCCAGGTGGCGTTCGGCCAAGCGCTGACCGTCGTAGATCAGGATAGTCCGGGGATCGTTGAGCCAGGATTTGATTACGGTCTCGATGGAGTGATCGCGGCGGCGCAGGTAGTCGTCCATCTGCTCTTTAGGCAGCGCCTTCTTGCCGCTAGAGTTCACCACCCAGCCCTGGCGCCCCAGGTAAATCTGAACCACGTCGCTGTGCTTGCTGAATTCAATGCGGTCCTGGTCCGGCCAGGCATGGTACTCCCAGAATGCGCCCATGCCGCCGCTGGGCTTGCCATGGAAAAAGCCGGCTACTCGTACCTGCCGCATCGAATTCTTCATGGTCAGCCAGGCCTGGCCGCCCAGCGCCTGCACCATGGCGTCGAGAGCAGCGCGCGCCTGTTTGGCATTGTTCACGCCGGCGTCGTCCGCGGCCTGAGTCTGGGTTGCAAGCGGCCAGGCCAGCATCAGCATCGCCAGCGTAACCGGCAGAACTCTGCGCATGAGCTTTTCTCCTCTAACCATTGGACGGTTCCAGCAGCCAATGCCTGGGTCTCAAGACTCACGCTATCGCATTTTCGGAAAGGATGTCGAGGGCCAGCGGCGCACTCTTGTCCCCGGCGAAGAGAAAAGCCCCTCATGGCGGCAGACAAGCGGGGAAAAAACGAATCAGATGGCGCGAAGAAGCCGCGCCGGGAAGAAGATGATAGCCCTCACCAGTTCCAGCACGCCGCCCACTGCGATGCCAACCAGGCGAAACGGCAACAGGAGCAGCCAGACCAGCGGGTAGAGCACCAGGGCAGCCAGCGCCAGCGGCCAACACAACACCAGAAGAATGCACCACAGGAGAAACTTCGTCATGGCTTCAGCACCTCACTGCGCACGGGCTTGCGCCCAAAGCGGTCCCTCCCATGATACGAGGTCACGGCGCGAGCGGTTCCCGCTGCCAGATACTCCAAGTTTCGATTTTGAGAGATGGGATTCGCGCTCACCCCCGCTTGGTCTTCGCCCGCGCGGCCAGCAGCTTCTTGCGTTCGCGGATGAGCTTGGAGCGTTCTTTGTCCGGCATGGCCAGCACGGCCCTGGTGCGTTTGGGCAGCTTTTCGAAGATCAGCGCGTGGGCGCGGCGCAGTTCGTCCTCGATCTCTCTCGGCCGCAGCGCATCCCAGCGCTCCACGGCGACCCAATAGGCTCTGGCCAGGTGGGGCGCGGCGAAGATTCCCTCGTTTTCCAGCAGCTCGTGGAAGCGCTCCGCTCCGCAATGGAACCAGAGGACGCCGGTCCCCGTGCCGTCCAGGTCGGTCATGGCAAACATCTTGCCGCCAATATCGCGGTCGCCCACCCAGTAGACCAGGTGATGGCCCCAGTTCAGCGTCTCCGCCACGTGCGGGAGCGCCAGGCAAATGGCGCGGATGCGTTCGTTGTCCATGGGGTGAGTGTAAGCCGGAAACAGCGCCGGCGGAAGGCAAAAAGACCTTCAACATGAGGCCGACCTATCGGAACAACCGCCATACGCCCGAACCTTAGAGTCTGTTATGAACTATAGAACGGCAGCGACGGGAGCCAATTTCTCTCAGTTCTAGGAGCGAGGAGGGACAGATACCGGGTGTATCTTAGCGACGAGCGACGACGAAATGGGGGAAATT
>JBKQRH010000068.1:0-38390 GCA_052326045.1 Occallatibacter sp.
GCGATTCTCTCGCCGGCTGATTATCTGGAGCGGACCTAAACCGCCGGCACGTTATCCTGAAGACACCATGACATTGCCAAGCAACCCTCGCGCTCCCGGAGACAGTTCTTCATCGCGGGGGCGAAAGCCTGCCCGCCGCGTGGCCGTCTACTGCGTCTCGGCCTTCGGAAACAATCCGGCATATTTGACTGAGGCCAAGGCCCTGTGCAAGGCCATTGCCGCCGCCGGATTGGGGCTGGTCTATGGCGGGGCCAGCGTGGGGCTGATGGGCGCGGTGGCGGATGCGGCGCTCAAGGGTGGCGCGGAGGTGATCGGCGTGCTCCCGGATGTGCTGGCGGGAAAGGAAATTGCGCACAGCGGATTGAGTTCGCTGGAACTGGTTTCCACCATGCACGAGCGCAAGGCCCGCATGGCCGAGTTGGCCGATGCGTTTCTGGCGCTGCCGGGCGGCTATGGAACCCTGGAGGAGCTGCTGGAGGCGGTCACCTGGGCGCAGTTGCGCCTGCACGCCAAGCCTTGCATCCTGATCAACACGGCCGGGTACTGGGATGGGCTGCTCGAGTTTTTGGATACGGCGGTCGCGGCGGGCTTCGTGAAGCAGAAAAACCGGGCGCTGCTGCGGGTGGCCGCAAGTGCGGAAGAGGCGGTGGGGATGGTGGCTGCGGGCTGACCTGGCTTCTTATCTCTCTCCGCCGCGGCGAACCAAAAGCAGGACCTGGGAACCCAGACCCGGTGCGCGGCGAAGCCGAACCGGCGGAAGAAACGACACCGAAAAAATCACTTGACATCAATAGTACGCAGCGTAATAATACGATTCGTACTATGAAAAATGACTCCCTCCTCGGCTTCGCGCTCCTGGGCCTGATTCACCAGCAGCCCATGTCAGGCTACGACCTGCGCAAGATTTTCGCGTCCACGGCGTGGGGCACCTTCAGCGACAGCCCTGGCGCGATCTATCCAGCGCTGCGCAGGCTGGAGACGCGCGGGCTGGTTCGCGGGACGGTCGAGGAGTCGTCGAGCCTGCGCAAACGGCGCGTCTTCAAGATCACGCCCAAGGGGCTCAAGGCCTTCAAGGCGTGGCTGAAGAAGCCCGTGACGCGCGACGACGTGATCCGCCGCATCGCGGACCTGATGGTGCGCTTCGCCTTCATGGACGAGGTGGTGGGCGAGGAGCGGACGGCGCATTTCCTGGGCGAGTTTGCCGGGCAGATGGCCGGATATATCCCCAGTCTGCAGCAATACCTCGAATCTCACGCGGGTGAGATGACGCTCTCCAGCCGGCTGGCCATGGAGTGGGGTATTGAGGAGTACGAATCACGGCTCCGGTGGGCCAGAACATCAATAGCGTTTTACGAACAAAGAAGGAGGAACTTGAAATGAATTTCAATTGGCGAATTGGACTTTATTGTCTGCTGGGCGGGCTATGCTTCACGGTCTCCGCTTTGGGCGCGGGCCACTTCTGGTTGTGGTGGCTTTCCGGCGCAGTGACGGTGGCGTCGCTGGCACCGGTGGCGCGGTTTGGGCCGCGGCATCCGCTGGCGCTTATGGGCGCCATCTATTTGACGCTGGTGGTGGTGGGGCTGGTGTGCACGCTTTCTGAGGCGGTGCTGTTTTATCCCGCCATGAAGGCGGAAGCGCTGCGCGACCTGATGGGCGGCGCGACGATGTATCTCATTACGGCTGCCGTGCTGGTGGCTCTGGCGAAAGTGCTGAAGCTGACTGAACCAGCCGAGCAAGCCGTCCCGCATCGCCCCTGGGCGATGGCCATTCCGCTGGTTCTGGTGGCGGGCGCTTCCTATGTGCTCTACTACCAGGTCTTCGGAATGATCGCCTTTGAGTTTTTCACCAAGCAGTACTACCCCCACGCCGTGGAACAGGTGGGAGCGCTGGGCGTGTTCTTTTATTTCTACCAGTGGGCGCGGGGCACGCTGATGGTGCTGGCCGTGCTTCCCATCATCTATACGTTGCGGCTGCGGCGTTGGCATGCCGCGCTGGCCGTGGGCGTCCTGGTGTGGGTCGCCGGGGGAGCCGCTGCCCTGCTGGTTCCGAATCCCATGATGATTGCGACGCAGCGCTACATCCACATCGTTGAGATCATGACGCAGAACGTCTCGCTGGGCATTACAGCTGTGCTGCTGCTGCGGCCCAGGACGGCAACGGTGGCGGAATCGATACAGTCCGCGCCGGCGGCATAGAAAGTCTCGCGTTTGTCAGTTGGTTGCGGGGGCGGGGCTGGCAGCAGGCGTGGTAGCGGGGGCGCTGGCCGTGCTTTCGCTGGAGGTAGAAGGCGTTTTGGTCTCTGCCGCGGCGGTCCCAGTGGCGGATTCGGAACCAGATTCTGAGGCGGGCGCACTGCTCTTGGCCGCGTAGTCGTTCACATACCAACCGGTGCCCTTGAAGTGCAGGCCGGGGGCGGTGAGCGGGCGCTCGAGCACGCCGTGACACTCGGGGCACACAAGCTCCGGCTTCGACCGGTAATGCTGGATTTTTTCAAAACTGTAACCGCACTGCGTACAGCGATACGCGTACAACGGCAAAGCTTTCACCCCTCCCAGGAAGAAATGACCCACTTTGCCCATTGTATCGGCAAGGCGGCAAACGGAGCGGGTCTCAATTCTTCGCTCCTTTTTTGGGAGCGGGTTTGTTGGGTTCTGTGGCTTGAACGCGGCTTGTGAAGGCGCCGTCGGAGAGGCGGGTTGTGAGCTGGTCGCCGGAGGCGAGCTGGGCGATGGAGCGGATTACGGCGCCTTCGGCGGTAAAGACCAGGGCGTAGCCGCGGTCTAGCACGGCGAGAGGCGAGAGCGAGTGGAGGCGCGCGTCGAGGGAGCTAAGAGTGGACGCGGAGGCGTGCAGAAGGCGTTCCAGTGAGCGGTCGAGGCGGGCGCGGCAGACGGCTAGCCGTTCGCGGGCCTGGGCAAGACCCTGACGGGGATCGTGGCGGAGGACGGCGGCGGTGAAATCGGCGACGCGGCGCTGCTGCTGGCGGAGCTGGCTGCCGAGGGCGGATTCCATGCGAAAGGAGAGCTCGTCGAGGCGCTGGGCCCAGCGGTGCAGAAGCGTGGAGATGCGCGACTCGGCGCGGTCCGCCACGGCGGAGCGGGTGAGGCGCTGGCGGGCTTGCAGGAGTTGGAAGCGGGCGGCGCGCTCCAGGCGGTGGGACTGCGTGGCCAGGTGCTCGGCGATTTTGTGCTGGGCCTCGGTGATGAGTTCGGCGGCGGCGGAAGGGGTGGGAGCGCGCAGGTCGGCGGCAAAGTCGGCGATGGTGAAGTCGGTTTCATGCCCGATGGCGGAGACGACCGGCAGGCGTGAGGCGGCGATGGCGCGGGCGACGCGCTCGCTGTTGAAGGCAGCCAGGTCTTCCAGCGATCCGCCGCCGCGGGCCAAGACGATAACGTCCACGAGGCCCGAATCGTTGAGCGTGGCGAGGGCGGATTCGATTTCGGCGGGGGCTGAGTCGCCCTGTACGGAGACGGGGAAGAGCAGCACGCTGAGGCCGGAGTGGCGGCGGGCGACGATGTTCAAGAAGTCGCGGATGACGGCGCCGGTGGGCGAGGTGACGATGCCGACGGTGCGCGGGAAGGCTGGCAGCGGGCGCTTGCGTGCCGGCTCGAAGAGGCCTTCGGCTTTGAGCTTTTCTTTGAGCTGTTCGAAGGCCAGTTGCAGCGAACCGGCGCCCACGGGCTCCATGGTTTCGGCGACGAGTTGCATCTGGCCGCGCAGTTCATAGACGCTGACGCGGCCGCGGACCAGGACGTGGAGGCCGTCCTCGGGGCGGAAGCGGAGCAGCATGGCCTGGCGGCGGAAGACGACGGTGGGGAGCTGGGCGTCGGCGTCCTTGAGGGTGAAGTAGACGTGGCCGGAGGGGGCGGGACGGTAGTTGGAGATTTCGCCTTCGACCCAGACGTCGCCATACTGCTGCTCGACGAGTTCGCGCACCTGGGCGACCAGTTTGCTTACAGGCCAGATGCGGCGGGCGGGCCGAGGCTCCTCAAAGCTGAGACCGAGCTGGGGCGCGAATGGATCTTGCGGTGGCATTGCTTACAAAGTGTAATTGGCGGGGGCGGGCTGGGCTTGGTGCGCTGGGCGTGCGCTGGTTTGAGGTTGGTGGTCTTTCACCCTTACACCGGTCTTCTTGCCGAAAAGCTGGCGAAAGGATGGGCACGGGACATTTGTGGATATGGTGGGCGAATTCCCGAACGCATTTCGGCAATTTACCGTAAATGCCGTTTCGCAGGAACGCGGCCACTCAATGCTCGCGAAGTCCTGTTGGCTACAGCGGTTCTCCAATTGCGATACCCCGAAGCCACTGCCGCTGAGAGGCTTTTTCCTTTCCGGGATCCCCGGCGACAGGTCTTCGTCGCTGGGGTGGAAGTAAAAGCCACCTTGCTCGATGTCGGCGAGGGCGCGTGAGTTGGAGCGAAACCAGCGTTACAGTGTGCTGTTGAGTATTGAGCAGGGTCGCCGCTTCCTGATGGTCGCGTCGACTTGTACGTCATGGTTTCGGATACATCTTCCCTGGTTCCGCTATGGAGAACCGCTCGACAATCCACCGTCATTCAACGATTTGCCGCGGTCCGAAGCCGCACTCTTGACAATCTCCACGGAGCCGGCGCATCCTTTCCATAGTCTACCTATGGAAAGAACAGAGATTCCGCCGGGAACGCTGTACATGCTCATTCTGAGGAGCCTGGACCGGATTGGGCCTATGCACGGCTACGGCATCGCGCAGCATATCCAACGGATGTCCGAATCGGTGCTGCAGGTAGAGGAAGGCTCGCTCTATCCCGCTCTGCAGCGGATGCTCATGAAGGGGTGGGTCAAGGCGGAATGGGGCCTATCGGAGAACAATCGGCGTGCGCGTTATTACAAGCTCACGCCGGCGGGACAGAAACAGGTGACCGCGGAGGTTGCCGAATTCACGCGCGTCATGGAGGCCATCGCGCGCGTGATCCAGCCCGCCTGAGAGCGGCGGGGGGAAAGCGAGACGCAGATGGAACGTTTGGGTGAACTTTGGCGGCGGCTTCTTTTTCTGCTTCGCGGAGGCCGGTTCAATCGCGAAATGGAAGAGGAGATGCGCTTCCATCTGGAACGCAAGACGGAACAGAACCGCGATGACGGAATGAGCGCAGAGGAGGCGGGGTATGCGGCTCGCCGCCGTTTTGGCAATGCGGCCCTGCTCAAGGAGAGGAGCCGTGAAGCGTGGGGCTGGAGCGTGGTCGATCACTTCATGCAAGATGTGAAGTTCGCGGTTCGCTCGTTGAGCAGGAACCCGGTCTTCACCCTCATCGTGGTTCTTACGCTGGCCTTCGGCATCGGAGTGAATACAGCCATCTTCAGCGCGGTCCACGCTCTTCTACTGAACCCCTATCCGTTTCCACGACCCGACCGCATCGTCTCCGTGGAGGCACGGCACATCAGCGGCAAGAACGGCAATACCGGGTATCAGGATTTCCTCGACTGGCAGCGGCAGAACGCCGTCTTCGAGTCGATGGCGATTACCCCCTGGACCGGCGAATACACGCTCACGGGCCAGGGCGAGCCGCAACGCATTGCTGGCGGCGGAACAACGGCGGACTTTCTGCGCGTGCTGGGAATCCAGCCGGCGCTGGGACGGTTTTTCACCGCGGAGGAGGATCAGCCCGGCGAGCCGCGGGTAGCCATTCTCACGTACGAGTCCTGGAGACAGCGTTTTAATGCTGATCCCGGCGTGCTGGGGCGCGCGATGACCGTCGATGGAACCCAATTGACGATTGTCGGGGTTCTTCCGCCCGGTTTCGTATTTCCCGGCATTGAAGCCTGCGACTTTTTCGCCCCGTTGCATGGACCCTCTTCGCTGGGCCGCACGCAGCACCAGTACGGCGTCGTTGCGCGGCTCAAGCCGGGCATCACCATGGCGCAGGCGCAGAGCGATATGAGCACCATCGCCCACCGTCTGGAACTCGAGTACCCCGCTACCAACACCGGTTGGGGCGTGAAGGTGCAGCCGCTCCGCGATGCCCTCGCCGAGGAGGTGCGCACGCCGGTCGAGATCTTTTTCTGCACGGTGGGCTTTGTTCTGTTGCTGGCCTGCGTCAACGTCTCCGGCCTGATGCTTGCGCGCGCTTCGGGACGTGCGAAGGAAATTGCCATTCGCGCCTCGCTGGGAGCGGGACGCGGCCGGATTGTGCGGCAAATTCTGACAGAAACTGTGCTTCTGAGCGTCTCCGGCGGCGCCGCGGGAATTCTGCTCGCGCTCTGGCTTATGGATGTGCTGCGCAGGGCCGCTCCGCAGCAGTTGGCGTTGGATGCAGCCCTGCACCTGAACCCCGCTGTGCTCCTATTCACGCTACTGGTTTCTCTTTTAACCGGAATCGTTTCCGGATTTGTTCCGGCATGGAGTGCGTCGGGCGGCGAGCCGAGCTCGACTCTGAAGAACGATGGAAACGCATGGAGCCGGTCTCGCTCCCGCAATCGACTGATGTCGTCGCTCGTCGCCGGCGAGGTGGCGCTTTCCGTGATGTTGCTGGCCGGCGCCGGTCTGCTGGTGAAGAGCTTTATTACCGCGCTGCGTGTCGAAACGGGTCTTCGCGTGGATCATCTCCTGACGTTTCGACTGGCTCTGCCGCAGGCTAAATACTCCTCCGCGCCGCAGGCGGCGATGTTTTATCGCAATCTTGTGGATCGCCTCAGCAACTCGCCCGGAGTTGAGGCAGCGGCCGGTGTCAGCACCCTGCCCATGACCGGGGGAATGCAAGGCGGCGCGTTCGAGGTGCAGGGCCGGCCAAAAGCCGCGGACTGGGTCGACACAAGCGTGCAGTACAGCAGGTCGACGCCGGGGTATTTTCGCACCATGGGAATTCCAATTCTTCGCGGCCGCGACTTTGACGCGCGGGATACCGAGGCCTCGCTGCCGGTAGGCATTGTGAACGACACGCTGGCGCGGCGGTTTTTCCCCGGCCAGGACCCCATCGGGCAGCGCTACAAGGACGCCTACGACGGCAAGTGGCGAACGATTGTGGGAGTGGTCGGATCTGTCAAAAGCCAGCAACCCATGAATCCGCCCGTGCCGGGGCTCTTTTGCCCCCACGCGCAGTCGCCTTCGAACTGGATGTGGATTACGCTGCGTGCGCGGGGCGATGAAGCGGAACTCACTGGCATGGCGCGCGCGGCGATTCACGGCCTCGATCCGGACCTGCCTTTGCTGAAGATTCGCACCATGCGGGAGGTGGTCTCCGACTCGCTCTCCGGGACCAGATTGTTGATGCAATTCCTGGCAGGTTTCGCTCTCTTTGCCCTCTTGCTCGATGCCATCGGGATTTATGGAATCGTCGATTACTCCGTCCGCCAACGCACGCACGAGATGGGCATTCGGGTGGCGCTGGGGGCCTCGTATGGGAGCGTGCTCAGACTGGTATTGCAAAAAGGCACGCTGCCCGCGGCTGCGGGCGTGCTCCTGGGGCTGCCGGTGACGCTGGCGGCATCGGGCCTTCTGCGCGCATTGCTCTATGGAATAGGCCCGCGCGATCTTACAGTCTTCCTGGGCGTACCCGTGGTCTTGCTTCTTGTCGCGCTGGGAGCCAGCATCCTGCCTGCCCGGAGAGCGGCGAGGGTGGACCCGGTTATTGCTCTTCGCTGCGAATAGAAATGTGGACCATTTCGATAAGATCGGCGAACAGTTCGTTTCGTCATCTAACCATGCAGCGACTACAGCCAAACCACGATTCGCGTAGCCAAGGCCACGACTCTAAAGTTCGGATGTGAACCGTGATTTCACTGGCTTACTTGCGGCTCTCGACGATGGCGCGCAACTGGGCGGCGATCTGGGTGAGCCGCGCGGCTGCGGCGGGACCGGGCTCGGGTTCGGCGGAGCAGAGGATCTCAGCTTCGCGGGCCAGGATGGTGCCTTCGGCGAGGCCAAAGGTTCCGAGCACGCCGGCCAGCTTGTGGGCGGCGGCGTGGGCGGCCTCATGCTGTTCGATGGAAAGTTGGTGGGCGGCGAGGGCCGCGCAGGCGGTTTCCAGGATAGCGACCCGCTCTTCCATTTCCGGCAGGAACTGGACCCACAGGCGATTGAGGGCTGCGGTGAGAGCGGGCTGTCCGGCGGGGTCTGTCATGGGTTTCCGGGATTCGGTTCCGGGCATTATAGCGGAATCAGAGTCGATGTATCTCGAAAGCAAGCCCGCCGAGTGGCCCGCCGCGGCGAGCCACTGGGGAGACTCTTTGTAAGGGCACGCGTACTCCGGTCCCGCTCTAATCCCACCCCAGCGCGCCGGCGATCTGCTCGGAGAGCGTAAGCGGGTCAAAGGGCTTGAAGAGCACGGCCTCGACGCCGAGGTCGGCGAAGCGCTTCTGATCGGTGCTTTGCACCTTGGCGGTGAGCAGCAGGACGGGGATGTGGGCGGTGGCGGGATTGCTGCGCAGTTCGCGGAAGGTTGTGGGGCCGTCCATGCCGGGCATCATGACGTCAAGGAGAACGGCGTCGGGCTGGTGCTCGATGGCGCGGGCCAGGCCCTGGGCGCCGGAGTTGGCCGTCACGACCTCCCAGCCAGCCACGCTCTCAAGGCTGAGCTCGACAACCTCGCGGATGTCTGCCTCGTCGTCGATGATCAGGATGCGGCGGGACATGACTGTAAACCTCGGTTCAGCGCCGGCGAGTCATCCCAATCAGGGATTGGGGACAGTCGATTGCGTGGTTGAAGCTTCTTCCATCAGACGCGAACTGCGCAACATCGTCAACACCAGGGCCTCGAGCTGTTGGGGATGAACGCGGGCTTTGGTAAGAAAGTGGGTGGGCCCGAGGGTAAGCTGGCGGCGTTCGTCCGGGGAGAACTCGCGGCCGGAATAGACCACCAGGGGCAGACGGGCGAGGTTTTCGTGTTGGCGGAGCCAGTCGACCAGGTTGAAGCCGTCGCCGTCGGGGAGGCCGATGTCCAGCACGAGGAGTTGGGGCCTGAAGGCAAGACATGCGTCCAGCGCGGCCTGGAGGGAGTGGGCCAACTGGACCTCGATGGTGTCGCGGGGAAAAAGATCGCTGATGACGCGGGCCAGGTCCTGGTCGTCCTCGACGACGAGAATGCGGGCTTTTTCTCCGGGTCCGCAGAGCACGCGGGCCAACTCGCCCAGCAAGGCATCTTCATTGAGCGGCTTTTCGACCCGTCCCTCGGCGTGGGCGGACAGGTCTGCCGGCAATTGCGGATTGTCAACGCTGAGCAGAACGACGGGAGTTTTGGCCTCGGGGTCCAGGCGGCGCAGGTGGGGCAGAATCTCCCACCCGTTCATCCCGTCGAGGGTGGTATCGAGCAGGATAGCCTCGACGCCCTTGTGGGCCGCGGCTAGGGTTTGCTCCGCGGTAGCTGCCTGGACCACCTGGTAACCATGGCGGGTCAACTGGGCGGCGATCTCCGGGCGGGTTGCCTCGTTGGCGTCGGCAAGCAGGACAGTGCCCTGGCCGGGCTCGCTCAGGTATCCCTCCCCCGGCGTCTCGCCAGGGACCGGCCGGTAGGGCAGGAAGACGCGGAAGGTGGAGCCGCGTACGGGATTCCGTTCCGCCCAGATGCGGCCGGAGTGTTGCAGAACGATGCTGCGGCAGATGGCCAGGCCCAGGCCACTGCCGCCCTTCTGGCGGGAGTCCGAGGCGTCCACCTGCTGGAAGCGGCCGAAGATGGCCTCCAGCTTGTCGGCGGGAATGCCGCGGCCCTGGTCGATGACGGAGAGGGTGACCCCGGTGGCGCCGGGGCGCAGCATGACGGAGATGGTTGAGTTGGGCGGAGAGAACTTTACAGCGTTGGAAAGCAGGTTGGTGAGCACCTGGAGCAGGCGGTCGGGGTCGGCGGCGATCTCCACCTGGGTGGTGTCGTGGATAAGTTGGACGCCGGCTGCCTCAGCCACCGGCTGCATGCCGTCAATGGCCTGGCGGACGATCTCCGCCAACTGCACGGAACGGAAGGCGAGCGGTTCGCGGCCGCTTTGGACGCGCTCCAGATCGAGGATGTCGTTGATAAGGCGGACCAGGCGGTCGGAATTGGTGAGGGCAATGCGGAGCAGGTTGGCGGCCTTGTCGTTCATTTCGCCGAGAATGCCGGAGGAGAGCAGTCCGAGGGCCCCGCGGATGGAGGTGAGCGGGGTGCGCAATTCGTGGCTGACGGTGGAGATGAATTCGTCCTTGAGGCGGTCCAGCGCATAGCGCTGGCTGATGTCGCGGAAGCTGAGCACGGAACCGGAAAAGCGGCCGCGATCGAGGATGGGGGTGAGGGCGTATTCGGCCGGGAAAGAAGTGCCGCCGGCGCGGAAGATGGTCTCCTCGCCAGACGCGGTCATCTGGTGGCCAGTGGAGCGTCGGAGGGCGCAATCCTCCCCGCACTGTTGGTTGGGCGCCGCGAAGCCGTGCATCAGTTCATGAACCGACTTGCCGGTGAGGTTGGTGGCCGCGGCGCCCAGCAGACGGGCTGCGGCAGGGTTAGCAAAGCTGACCAGGCCGCGGCGGTCTACGCCGCAGATGCCGTCGGCGACCGAGTCGAGCAGGATCTCCTGTTGGCGATAGAGCTCCTCGGCCCAACCCTGTTCCTGAGAGCGCGCCATCATCTGTCCCAGCGAGGCGGCCACCGTCTCCACGGCCGCGAGGGCCTCACGGTCTTCGCGAAGACAGAAATGGCAATAGAATTCGAGAACGGCCAGCACCTTGTTGCCTACACGGACGGGCACTGCCCAGCCGGAGAGCATCTCCTCACGCAGGGCAGACTGGACGCGCGGGCTGAGGGGCATGGAAGCCAGATCGGCGATCCAGACGGGGCGGCCATCCTGCCAGGCCCGTCCCGGCAACTCGACGCCGCTGGCCAGCGTGTGGCCCATGCTCTCTTGAATGAGGGTTTCCGCGCGCCGGCCCGGAGCGCACCAGGCTGTGCAGAATTCGAGCCGGTTCTGTTTGGCGTCGACCTCCCATTTGAAGGCCACGTCCCAGCCCTGGGAGACGCAGAGGGCCTCGAAAATGCGCATAGCCGCGACTTCCGGGGAGGCGTTTTCCCCGACGATCTGGCTGACTACCAGTTGCAGGCTCAGGCGGTGCTCGCGTTGCTTCTGCTGGGTCACGTCGCGGAGCAGGCAACGCAGCGTCGTTGGATTGCCAGCCATTTGGCGCTGGCTCAGGCTCAGTTCCAACTCCAGTACGCGGCCGTCGGGTGTGTGGTGGCGCAACGGCGCGCGGTCTATCACCTCGCCATCCAGGGCGCGGCGGAAGAGCGCGCCCGCCTCGCCTCGGCTATCGGGTCCAAAAAGCTCTTCAAACGAACCAAGAGCCAGGAGCGCCGCTTTGTCCTTGCCGAAGCATCGCTTCCAGGCGGGATTGGCATAGAGAAACTGTCCAGCGCGGCTGAGCGTGGCAATCATCTCGCTGGAGCTCTCGAACAGGTCGCTATACCGCTCCTGCAAATCGCGCAGCGCCTGCTCCTGGCGCATGATGGCGGTCTGATCCAGCTCCAGCGCCACCGCCGCCAACCCGGTGATTGCGCCATTGCCGTCGCGAAGGACGGAGAGGTGGAGCGCAACGTGGACAAGCTCGCCATTCTTGTGACGCAAGTAAGTGTCGAAGCTGGGTACCTGGCTGGCCGGAAGGGCACGAATGGAATCGACGTAGTCCGCCAACTCACCACCTGCGGATAGCTCGGACGACTTAGGTCCGCCTCCCAGTCTCAACATCTCCTGGAACAGGCGCGCCCCCTCGCCGGGGGCCAGGACCTCGCCCGCGTTCGACATGCTCATCAGTTCCGAGACACGGTAGCCCAGGAGCCGTTCCGCGGCAGAATTCAGGTAAGTGAAGCGGCCGTCGAGACCGGCAGCCATCACCATGGGGCCAGCCGAGTCGAGCAATTCTTTCAGCGCCTCGGCCACGGCTGCCGGGTCAGGGGTGATGCGGAACAGCAGGCGCAGAGCAAGGGCGGCGGCCCCGACCCCGGCAACTCCGCCGGCAAAATTCAGAAATGTCTCGGACCGGGGGCCGATGGCCAGGATGTGCGCAATGGTTCCCGCAAGCAGCCCGAGGAGGATGCCCGCCACGGTGGGCCAGATCAGGAACCGGAGGCTCCGGCCCACACGCTTGGCTTGCGCTTTTCCGGTCGGGGTTTCCTGGTTGGGCTCGTCCTGCATCATTCCCCCAAGGCGCTTCTACCAGTGCCGCAGCCGTTGCGCGGCGACTGGCGGCATCGGAAAGCGGCTACCGATCACAAATAACCGATTTCCCCAGCCCTTGGGACAACGAACGTTGTCCCAAGACGATTTGCAGGTAGTATATGCGATTGATTCCAGACTATCTATGCAAATCGAAACAGTGTTTCCCCCGACGAAACGCTCCAGTTAACGGCGTTCAAGAAGACCCAGGGGGAAGGTTCCTGAGAAAACTGCCGGGATAGAATGACCGGCAAGCGTTCAGTTTGCCGGATATTTAACCGCCTTCCCTCCGTATCCAACCTATACTGGCCCCATGTTACGTGTGTCTTTGCCGTCCCGTCCAATTCACGCAGCCCTGGCAGTGGCCGGGCTGGTTTGCGTTCTCGCTCAACCGCCGGCCGCCCGCGCATGGGGCAATGAAGGCCATCGCCTCATCAACCGGATCGCGGCCAGCACGCTGCCCGCCGATGTGCCCGCTTTCTTGCGCTCGGAGGCGGCGGTGAACGAGATCGAGTACCTGGGTCCCGAGCCGGATCGCTGGCGTTCGCCCGCCGAGCTGGAGCTGAGCGCGGCGCAGGCCCCGGAACACTTCATCGACCTGGAAGAGGCTGACGCGCTGGGCCCCTTGCCGCGCCGCCGGCTGGATTTCGAGGCCAAGGTCTTTGCCGCGGGGCAACGGCCGGAGAAGATCGGCCTGCAGCCGTGGGAGACGACCGAGGTTTGGGAGCGGCTGAAGGCGGCGCTGCGGGAGTACCGCGGCCTGCAGGCTGCCGGAAAAGACACGCGCGGCGTGGAAGCGGCGGCGCTCTTCTATGCAGGCTGGTTGGGCCATTACGTGGGCGACGGCTCGCAACCGCTGCACACGACGGACAAGTACAACGGCTGGGTGGGACCGAATCCCAGAGGCTATACGACCGGCCACCTGATTCACTGGCAGTTCGAGGGGCCGTTTGTGGCCGCGAATCTTCATGAGCCCGAGGTGCGGGCCAGGATGACGGAGCCCAGGGCCATCGACGGCGACATCTTCTTAAGCTATGTGGCCTACCTGCGCCACACGGCAACGTATGTTGAAAGGGTCTACCAACTGGAGAAGGCCGGAGGCTTCGTGGGCGCGGGAACGGCTGAGTCGCGGGAGTTTACCGCCGAACGGCTGGCTGCCGGAGCTAGTATGTTGCGCGATATGATCTACACCGCCTGGCTGGAGAGCGCGAAGCCTGTGCCCGATCCCTACGCCGGAAAGTAAGTTCGCTCAGGCTGCGGCTTCGGCGGGGGCCAGATGGGGAAGATGGCGCAGCAACACGGTGAGCATCAAGGTGAGCAGCACGACGAAGGGAACGGCGATCAACAGCCAAGCCAGCAATGCGTGGCCGAAGAGGCCGGCTAACTGCGAAAGCAGGTAGACGGGCGAGGTATGCAGCAGAGCGGCAACCTGTGCGGCGTGAATGGGGCCGGCGTCGAAGAGCCACCCGCCCAGCCGCACGAAGGGCACAATGAGCAGGAGCTGCAGCGGCATAGCGGCATAGTTAGCCGCCTGAATGGCGGGAAGATTGAGCCGTAGGGCCAGCGCCAGGGCAGCGCAGACGAGCGTGGGAATGCCCACCACGGGAATGCAGCCGATGGCGAATCCGAGCGCAAGGGTGAGCGCCAGGCGCCCGGGCGAGATGCCCTGGCGCAGCCAGACTGCGGCGTTGCGCTTTACCGTGTCTAAGAATCTGTTGACCATTTTCCCCACCCTATCTATATCGACACGGAAATGCGGAGAATTATGCAATTAATTTCTGATGAATGAACCAAAAGGCGCAGCAGGAAGTTATCGGTTTTCAATCTGGGAATGAGCCTGACGCCAGGCGCGACGGAGTCGCTTGCGTCTCTCCCGCTCACGGCTCAGGCTTCAGAAGGGCTGCGAGCGGGGGGATGAGCCGTTCGAAGAGGCGGGCGAGACGGTGTTCGACCTGGCGGCCGGCTTCGTTGACCTCCTCGTGGCTGAGCGGTCTAGCGCCCATGCCCGCGGCGAGGTTGCTGACGCAGGAGATGCCGAGAACCTCCATGCCCATGTGGCGGGCGACGATGGTTTCAGGGACGGTGGACATGCCGACCAGCGTGGCGCCCAGGGCGCGGAAGGCGCGGATCTCGGCGGGGGTTTCGAAGCTGGGACCGGGGACGGCGAGGTAGACGCCCTCTTCGAGCGGGAAGCCTTCGGCGGCGGCGGCTTCGCGGGCCAGAGTGCGAAGGCGCTTCGAGTAGGCTTCGGTCATGTCTGTAAAGCGAAGGCCGGAGCCGGGTTGGAAGCCGAAGCGGGACTCATTGGGGCCGGTGAGTGGGTTCCAGCCCATGAGGTTGATGTGATCGGCGAGGGCGACCAGCTGGCCTGCGCGGTAGCCTTCCTTGATTCCTCCTGCGGCGTTGGTGAGGACGGCGGCGCGCAGCCCGAGCGCGCCCAGCATGCGCATGGGAAAGGTGACTTGCTGCGGCGTATAGCCTTCGTAGAAATGGACGCGGCCCTGCATCACGATGACGGGGACTTCGGCGAGCAGCCCGGCGACGATGCGGCCTGAGTGGCCTTCGACGGTGGATTGGGGAAAGTGGAGGATTTGGGCGTAGGGGACGATTGCCGGGTCGTGGATTGCATCGGCTACCGCGCCCAAACCCGAACCAAGGACGATGCCGATTTTTGTGTTGAAAGGGCCTAGCTTTTGCCGGAGGAAGGCGGCGGCTTCAGTGACTTGGTTGAAGTAGGTCATTTTTGAGCCTGACGGTGCGTTTTTTTCAGATTCTACAGGCGCGGGCTGGCGTGGCTGGATGAGGTTTGTGGTTTCCCATGCCTCTTCGCCGCGGCGGACGAGACTAGGGACACCCAGTGAGGAATGGCTATTTCAGAGCATATTTTGCCAGCGCCAGCCCACCGATGGCGTCCTGGATGAAATGGGCCATCATGCCGGGACGGAGGCTCTTGCGCCACAAGGCAAGCGATCCGAACATGCAGCCGTAGACGGCAATGACGATCATCATGGCTGGACCCTGGTAGGCGTGGGCGGCTCCGAAGAGGATGCCCTGCACAGCGATTCCAGCAGCCGCACTGCTGGTCCAAACGGTGAACTGGTGTTGCAGATAGCCGCGGAAGATCATCTCCTCGCAGATGCCGGCGGTAAGCGCCAGAAGCAGCCAGACTGCGTACTCCAGGCCGGTGTGCGGAAGAATGTTTTTCATGAAGTCATTGGGCGCGGAGTGGATGAGGCGACCCAGGACTGCGCCGAGGATCCCCAGAACGATGTTTGCCGCAATGAGGTAGGCGGCGGCGATGCCGAGGTCGCGGAGGACCGAGCGCCAGGTTGGCGCAAAGCTTCCGGCCAGGATGCGCAGCGATGCGCCGCGCCAGCGCGCACCCCAAGCGATGAAGGCCATGATAAGCCATTCGACGGTCATGGTAGCGATGTAGGCAAGGACCCGGCCGTGCGTCTGCCCGACGAGGTTGAGGGTGCGCAGATGCAGGGTGAGCGCAGCCATGCCCAGAAGAAGAAGCAGTACGCCGGCGGTGTGCCAGACCGGCGCGATCGCTTTCGATTCAGGCTGGGCTTCAGACGCTTCTACGGTCATCATCGGAGTCTTTGACATTGCGCTTCCTTTCCGGGTTCACGGAATAAGTCTACGCGGACCGGGAGAGAAAAGTTGCAGGGGAAGCATCGTCCGGGCCGCTATCGGACTTTGCCACCCGGCGCGTCATTATCCAAAGTGGCCACCCTACCCTCGCCGTCCGCCGCGGCGGATTATTGTGGCTGGAGTGGGAAGCCGCAAGACTCAACCGCAACACACTCATCGTTATGCCGACGCCCCTAACCCAAAAACATCCCCGCAATCGAAGCCGAGATTAAATTGGCCATGGTGCCTGCTAACATGGCCCGCACGCCTAACTTGGCCAGTTCGTTGCGCCGCTCGGGAATCAGCGCGCCGATGCCGCCGATCTGGATACCTATCGAGCTGAGGTTGGCAAATCCGCACAGCGCAAAGGTGGCGATGGTGAATGAGCGCGGCGCCAGCGCGGCTTTTTGCGCGCCCAGCGAGATGTAAGCGATGACCTCATTGAGGGCCATGCGCGTGCCCAGTAAATTACCAATCGCCCCGCAGTCGTGCCAGGGAACGCCGATCAGCCAGGCGACGGGAGCAAAGAGAAAACCGAGAATCTGGCCGAGCGAGCCCGGAACCCAGTGCATGTAGTTGAGACCGTGCGTCCAGCCCAGCAGGCTGTCGAGCAGGGCAACGAGCGCCAGGAAGGCGACGAGCATGATGGCTACGTTGAAGGCCAGCTTGCCGCCGTCGATGGTGCCGCGGGCAATGGCGCCTATCAGGTTCTCGTCTTTGTGCAACTCATCCTTGGGCATGACGACCCTGCCCTCGGTGGCGGGGACTTCGGTTTCGGGGACCAGCATCTTGGCCACCAGGATGGTGCCAGGCGAGGTCATGATGACCGCGGCCAGCAGGTGCTGGGGCGCCACGCCCTGGGCGATGTACATGGCCATGATGCCGCCGGAAACGTGGGCCATGCCGCTGGTCATGATGGTCATCAACTCGCTGCGCGTGGCCTTGGCGAGAAAGGGGCGGATGGTGAGCGGGGCTTCGGTCTGGCCCATGAAGATGGAGGCGGCCACGTTCATGCTCTCCGCGCCGGAAATGCGCATGGTCATGAGCATCACCCAGGCCAGGGCGCGGATGACGATTTGCATCACGCCGATGTGGTACAGCAGCGCGAAAAATGCGGAGATGAAGATGATGGTGGGCAGCACCTGGAAGGCGAAGATGGAGCCGAGTGAGCTGTTGGGCGTGCCCAGTGCGCCGAACAGAACCTTGGTGCCGGCGGCCGTGGAGGCGAGCATGGAATTGACCACGCCGCCTGCCCAGCTCATGGCGCGCTGGCCGTAGTCGAAGCGCAGCACGAGAAAGGCGAAGACCAGTTGCAGGCCCAGTCCCCAGGCGACCGTGCGCCAGCGGATGCGCTTGCGGTCTGTCGAGCCCAGCCAGGCTGCCAGAAGCACGGCCAGAATTCCCAGCACTCCGGTGAATCGATCCAAATCGAATCTCCTTGATTGGAAAACCGCTCTAGAAAGGCTTTCGATTACCTTACAGCATTCCGCAAATAGTTCTCCGCCGTTTCGCGGTTAAAAATGCACCTGACCAGCGCGACTGCGTCGGGCGGGGCTTTGGACAAGCTGATTGCTTGTTTCAGTAGCGCGATGGGCTCGGGCAGCAGCGCGGGGGTGGTGGCGTAAAGCGTGGCGATGGGCTGGCCTTGCTGGACGTGTGCGCCGAGGCGGGCGTGAAACTCGATCCCGGCATGCGGGTCCACCGGCTCGCCCGCCCTCTCGCGGCCCGCGCCCAGCCGCTGCACGGCCCAGCCGATCTTTGTCGTGTCCATCTCCGCAATGAATCCGCTGTCCCAGGCCTTCAAGACTTCCGTAGCTCCGGGCTTGTGAAAGGTTGGGTCGTCGAAAACCGTAGTGTCGCCGCCCTGGGCCTCGATCATCTTGAAGAAGACGGCCAGCGCGGAGCCGTCCTCCAAAGCTGCTTCCCCGAGTTGACGGCCGGCATCTTGCGTAGATGCCCTGCCGCCAAGATGGATCATCCATCCAGCCAGGATCAGAGATAGTTCGCGCAGGTCTTCGCTTTCCGCTGGTCTCCCGCCTCGCAACAGCTCGACGGACTCGGCTACCTCGATCCAGTTGCCGGCGGCGCGGCCCAGCGGCTGGCCCATGTCAGTGAGCAAGGCCACGGTGCGGGTTCCGGCGGCTTCGGCGGTGGCCACCATCAGGGCGGCCAGATATTCGGCCTCCTCCTGCTTGCGCAGGAAGGCTCCGGAGCCGGTCTTTACGTCGAGGACCAGGGCGTCGAGGCCGGCGGCAAGTTTTTTGCTCAGAATGGACGCGCAGATGAGGCCAGGGCTCTCGACGGTGCCGGTGCGGTCGCGCAGGGCGTAGAGCACGCGGTCGGCGGGAACGAGCGCTGGCGTCTGGCTGACGATGGATGTGCCGCAGCGGGCCAAAACTGTCTCAAATTCGGACAGTGTGAGGTTAGTGCGGTAGCCGGGGATGGACTCCAATTTGTCCAGGGTCCCGCCGGTGTGGCCCAGCGCGCGCCCGCTGATCATGGGCACGGCCAGCCCGCAGGCGGCGGCGATGGGAGCGACGAGGAAGCTGGTTTTGTCGCCCACGCCGCCAGTGGAATGCTTGTCGACAGCCACCTTGCCCAGGCGGAGGGGATCAAGTTTTTCTCCCGAATCGCGCATGGCGAGGGTGAGCGAGCGGGTTTCGTCCAGGGAGAGGCCGCGCAGCCAGGAGGCCATCAGCCAGGCGGAGAGCTGTTCGAGAGGGATCGAGCCGTCGGCCGCGCCGGAGACGAGGAAGCCTATTTCGCGCGCGTCCAGAGAGCCTCCGTCCCGTTTTTTGCGGATGAGGTCGATCACATGGAAGGGAGCGGGGGTGGTGGTCTCGGTTGGTTTGAAATCAGATTGCGTCATTTGAGGTTCAGCCTTATTTCAATTTCATGTCGAACCCCAGCGGCAGCAGTTCTGAGAACGGCATCATCCGCAGTCCCTCCGCTGCGGGAAAGATCACCGGCGCCTGGGGCAAAATGAATTCTGCCAGGACCTGGCGGCAGGCGCCGCAGGGAGGGCTGGGGGCGTGGTTCAGGTTGGCGACGGCGACAGCCTCGATGCGGATGCCGGGGCCGAATTGGGAGATGGCCCGCACCAGGGCGGAACGTTCGGCGCAAATGGTGAGGCCGTAGCTGGCGTTTTCCACGTTGGTTCCGGTTACGATTTGGCCGTTGGTCAGTTGCAGGGCCGCGCCTACGCGGAAGCCGGAGTAAGGCGAATAGGAGTGCAGGGCGGCCTGGCGCGCCTCTTCGAGCAGGTTCTCGAGGGCTGGCTCCGGCAGGCCGATCGGGTTTTCGTCCGCGTTCGGCATCAAAGTTGAGGCTAAAGCATTTCCACGCCCGCTGTACATGGGAACGGCGGGAACCTGATTCAGGCCCTCGGCGATCTAACCCCTTGGCAGAACTCCGTTTCTCATGTCGCGCCTTTTCTTACCGATAAAGGACTTGATGCTCGCTGTGCCGGGCCGTTGATCCCGGCTGGGCGGATGAGTGGGCGCAATGGCAGTGGACGAACTGACGCGGGAGTTCCTGATCGAGAGCCAGGAAGGGTTGGACCACATGGAGCGGTGCCTGACCGACCTGGAGGCGCGGCCGCAGGATGCGGGCCTGATCGGAGATATTTTCCGTTCGGTGCATACGATCAAGGGAACCACGGGGTTTCTTGGCTTCAAGCGGCTGGAGAAGCTGGCGCACGCGGGCGAGAACCTGCTGGGGATGCTGCGCGAGGGCAAGCTGACCGCCGACAGGCAGATCATTACCGGCCTTTTGCAACTTCTGGACGGTTTGCGTTCGATTCTGAAAACGATTGAAGCGGACAACAGCGAGGGCGACGGCGAGGACGGGGTGTTGATCGGGTGGCTGGAAGAATTGCAGGCTCCAAAATTGGCACAGGAGCCAGCGAAGCAGCCCGTTCGGCAGAAGACCGTCAGGAAGCGTGTTCCCGCAGCGTCAGCCGCGCCTGAACTTCCAATTCGAGCCGCGCCCGCAACCCCTCCGGCCACACCCCTTCCAGTCGCATCCGCTCCAGACGTATCGGCCGCGCCCGCCGCGCAAGCGCCGGAGCCGGCGGAGGCTGCCCACGAGCCCGCGCCCGTTCCCAAGGCGCCGCTTGAAACGGCAGGCGATCCCGGCCGGCCCGGCGTGCAGGGAGCGGGGACTGCCGCGGAAAGCACGCTGCGCGTGGACGTAACCCTGCTGAACCGGATGATGAACCTGGTGGGCGAACTGGTGCTGACCCGCAACCAGGTGCTGCAGGCCACCGCGGCCGATCCCAACATGACCATGCTCTCGCGCCGTCTGGACATGGTGACGGCAGACTTGCGCGAGAGTGTGATGAAGGCCCGGATGCAGCCGGTGTCGAACATTTTTTCCAAGATGCCGCGCATCGTGCGCGACCTTTCGCAGTCGCTCGGCCGGCGGGTGCGGCTGCAGGTGGAGGGCCAGGACACGGAGCTGGACAAGAGCCTGCTGGAGGCCATCAAGGACCCGTTGACTCATGCGGTCAGAAACGCGCTGGATCATGGCATCGAGCCGCCCGATGCGCGCCTGGCGGCGGGCAAGGACCCGGAAGGAACCCTCAAGCTGCGGGCCGCGCAGCAAGGCAGCCACGTCGTGATCGAGGTTTCCGACGATGGCGCCGGGATTGCGGTGGAGAAGGTGCGCCAGAAGGCTATCGAGCGCGGGCTGATTACGCCGGGGCGCGCTGCGCACATGGGCGAGCGGGAGCTGCTGCAATTGCTGTTCGTGCCGGGCTTCTCGACCGCCGCGACCGTCACCAACGTGAGTGGCCGGGGCGTGGGAATGGATGTGGTCCGGACCAACGTGGAAAAGATCGGCGGTAAGGTAGAGATCGACTCGCGCGCCGGCAAGGGAACCACGCTGAGGCTGCGCATTCCGCTGACGCTGGCCATCATTCCCGCGCTGATTGTGCGCAGCGTGAACCAGAGTTTTGCGCTGCCCCAGGGCGCGCTTTCCGAACTGGTGCACGTTCCGCCGGAACAGGCTGCCACGGCCATCGAATGGATTGAGAACGCGCCGCTTTACCGGCTGCGCGGCAAGCTGCTGCCGCTCGTGTTTCTTGACCGGCTGCTGATGCCGGGCGCCGAACAAAAAATCGCCGTGGAGCGGGATGTCTTTATCGCCGTTCTGGACGCCGATGGGCGCCACTTCGGGCTGGTGGTGGATGGGCTGGCCGATCCGGAGGAGATTGTGGTGAAGCCGCTCTCCGCGGTGCTCAAGGATATCGGGCTTTATTCGGGCGCAACCGTGCTGGGCAACGCCGATCTGGCGCTGATTCTGGACCCCGGTGCCATCGCGATGAAGGCCGGAGTGGCGCTCAGCGCGGAGGATGAGGCCGCGTGCCCGGCGGAGGGCGAAGACGAAACCGGGGCCGCGAAGGACCTGGAGTATCTGCTGGTGGAGGCCGCCGGGCGGCAGGCCGCGGTGCCCCTCAAGGACGTGCTGCGGATCGAACAGCTCCCGGCTTCGCGCATCGAGTACATCGGCTGCCGGCCGGTGCTCAACTTCGAGGGGCAACTGTTGCCGGTGGAGGATTCGGGCGGGGTGCTGGCCGCGGCCCAGGGCAATCCCCATGCGCAGGTGATTGTGGTGGTGTGCCGGGAGGGCAACCGGCATGTGGGCATCGCGGTTTCGCACGTGCTGGATGTGGCCGCGGGCGGCGACCTGTTTGAGGCCGGCACGAGCCGGCGCACGGGCGGCGTGACATTGCTGAAGGATCGCGTGACCGGGGTGGTTGACCTGGGCGGCGTGGTGCCGTTGGCAGCCGCGGAGAACGCGACCCAAGAGTGGGCGGAGACAGCGAGATGAGCACAGCGGGGGCGGCAATTCATCGCAGGGAGAAGGCGGCTGAGACGCTTGTTGAGATGTGTTCGGTGCGCCTGGGGCAGGCGTTGTTTGGCGTGCCCATGACCCACATTCTGGAGATTGTGGGCTCGGCGCGGCCGCAACCGGTTCCGCTGGCGCCCAGCTACGTGGGCGGGCTGGTTCACTACCGCGGTGACGTGCTGACCACGGTGAGCCTGCGCCAGTTGCTCGCGCTTCCGCCCAGGGACGGGCCGCAGGACATCCTGGTTCTCGATAGTTCGGGCGGATGTTTTGGGCTACTGGTGGATTCGGTGGGCGAGGTGCTGACGGTCTCATCGGCCGACTATGAGCCGAACCCATCCATTCTGGATGAGCGCCGGAGAGCCTTGTTTGCCGGCGCGTACAAGCTCAAGGACAGCCTGCTGGTGATGCTGGACCCCGAGCGGCTGGACCCGATGCGGTTGGGCGCGGCCCTGGCGGCGTAAGAGGAGCAGGCGGGAGAACCTGCTTCGGCATGGAGGTAGCGAATGCGAGCCCTGATTGTCGATGATTCCAGGTTTGCGAGAAGCTATCTGCGCGGCATGCTCGAAGAGATGGGAATCGAATGCGAGGAGGCAGCCGACGGCCAGGCCGGGATGAACCGGCTGAATAGCGGTGTGCGCTTCGACGTTGCCCTGGTGGACTGGTACATGCCGGTGATGGACGGACTGGAGATGCTCAGGCAACTGCGCGCTCAGGGATTCGACGGCATGAAGGTATTGATGGTGACCACCGAGGCGGAGAACGATTTCATTACCCGCGCACTGGATGCCGGGGCCGATGAATACCTGATGAAGCCCTTCGACGAAGAAGCGCTGAGCGAAAAGTTGGCCATGCTCGGTCTGGTGGAGGCTTAAGCGATGGCGGCCGGTTGCCGGACCCGGATTTTGATTGTAGACGACTCGGCGGTGATGCGGAGTCTGTTGCGCTCGGTGGTCTGCGCCGATGCGGGCCTGGAAGTGGCTGGAAGCGCGGCCGACGGCGAAGCGGCTTTGCGAGTCATTGAAATGATTCACCCCGACCTGATTCTTCTGGATGTGGAAATGCCGGTGAAAGACGGATTGGCGACACTCAGGGAGTTGCGCGCGCGGGGATACAAAATGCCGGTAATCATGTGCAGTTCATTGACCCATCGAGGCGCGAAGGTGACCATTGAGGCCCTGGCCGGCGGGGCATCGGACTATGTAACCAAGCCCACCGGGCAATCGGACCGCGAGGCGGCGATCCAGGCGCTCGCGCAGGAACTGATTCCCAAGATTCATGCACTGGCCAGCCAGCCGCAAATGCAGCCGCCCTACCCCGGTGTAGCGAGCGTTCCGCTGGCGCCGCCCCTGACGCCGCCGCTCAAGGCGCCGCCGGTCTCGCCGGTTCCGGTCTCGTCGGTTTCGTTGGTGCTGGCGATCGGCGTCTCTACGGGCGGCCCGGCGGCTCTTGACCTTCTGCTGCCGGCGCTGCCAGCCGATTTCCCCTTGCCGGTGATGATCGTGCAGCACATGCCGGAGCGGTTCACCAAGCCGTTTGCCGAGCGGTTGGATGGGCGGTGTAAGTTGCGTGTTCGCGAGGCCGCGGAGGGCGATGTGGTGTGCGCTGGAACCATATCCATTGCCAAAGGCAACTGGCACATGGAGGTGCTGGCGGCGGCGCTCGGCGGCGCGCCGGCCACGCTGCACCTGAACCAGGGCCCGCTGGAGAATCACTGCCGGCCCGCCGTGGACGCGCTGTTTCGCTCCGCGGCCGGGGTCTATGGTGCCGGAGTGCTAGCCGTGGTTCTGACCGGGATGGGCTCTGACGGATTGATGGGTTGCCGCATCGTTCGCGGCCATGGCGGCAGCGTGCTGGTCCAGGACCAGGCCACCAGCGCGGTGTGGGGAATGCCGGGCGCGGTGGCCAATGAGGGCCTGGCCCACAAGGTGCTGCCGCTCAACGCAATCGTTCCCGAAATCCTCCGGATTGCCAGCCGGACGCACAGCGAGGCCCGTGAGCTGCGGGAATTGGCGGTCTAGCCATGGCAACAACCACGGGCGTCGACTACGGCTATTTGCGCGACCTTGTCTTAAGTTACTCGCAAAACGTGCTGGACCCTTCGCGCGACTATCTCTTCGATACGCGCCTGACCAAGGTCCTGCATCACCAGGGCATGACCCGCCTGGAAGAGCTTGTGCAGTCCTTGCGGCGGAGTAAGGACCCGGTGCTGGAGCGCGCCGTCGCCGAGGCCATGACTGTCAATGAAACCAGCTTTTTCCGCGACGGCCGTCCCTTTGAGTTGTTGCGCGCCGATCTGCTGCCCAAGCTGATTGAAGGCCGGCGGCTCGTTCGCGGTCTGCGGTTCTGGAGCGCGGCCTGCTCCACCGGCCAGGAGGCCTACAGTCTGGCCATGCTGATACGCGAGTCCTTTCCCATGCTGAGCGGATGGAACATCCGCATCGAGGGCACCGACTTGTGCGCCGAGGTGGTGCAGCGCGCCCAGTCCGGCCGCTATCGCCGCGTCGAAATGAACCGGGGGCTGCCCGCCCGCTTCGTGGTGCGCTACTTCGACCATGTGAGCGAGGATTGGGTGGTGAAGGAGGAGGTGCGGAAGATGTGCGCCTTCCGCCAGGCCAACCTGTGCGCGCCGCAACCGCCCTTCCGCCGCGCCGACGACCGCTTCGACGTGATCTTTCTGCGCAACGTGATGCTGTACTTCTCGCAGGAGACGCGGCGCGCCTTGCTCAACAACATTCACCGGCTGCTGGCGCCGGACGGGATTCTCTTTCTCGGATCGACCGAACAACCTGCGGATCCGTCGGTCTGGACCTCGGTGCTGGCCGGCGGAACCTGCCACTTCAGGCCGAGACAGCCGAGTTAGCGGGCCAGGCGCGGGCTGAGATGGTTTCCCAGGCCTTAAAAGCAAAACCTGGGAACCCCGGGTTACCCGCCATACTACCGCTACATCGCCTATTCAGTGCTTGCCCTCACGATCAAATGAGGGTCGGTCACGGCAAGCGCGGAGCCGTCCTTGGTAAAGTTCACATCCAATATATATTTATTTCCTTTTTCGCCTTTGAAGTCCCCGATGACGCGTATAACCACACTATTCTCCCACCCCCCATCGTTCTTATGGGTGGTGCTGGATCCTTGATCGGCGATCCGGCCGTGACTCCACAGCGTCCAGTTCGCCTGGATCTGAAGTTCTTTGCCGCGACTGCATGGAACTAATGGCGTTGGATCGACCAATCCCATCATGCAATTCATATCGTCGAGCGGAAGGCGCTGCTTCGCCTCGATGGCGATGTTATAGTGCCCCTTCTTTACCTCGAACTGCGGGGTCCTCACATGACCCACTGCAAGTGAGACCGGCAGATCCAAGGGATATCTGGGTTGAGGACCTTGCCCTGACATCCATGATCCGAGAATAAGCGTTCCCGCCGCCACCAGGAGGATAACGGCCCATGTGCGTCCCGATAGCCCTTTCATAAATCACCTCGGAAAGTTGTTTAGGCAGTCTGAGCCATTGTCGTTCGTCTCGCTTCCTACGTCAAATGCATTGAGACTTTTCAATTCGCCCCATACCCTGAACGCCGATTCAGCCGTTGAGCAGTTTTTCCACTTCGGTGTGCAGACGGGCGGTGATGGCGGCCTCGGAATCCTGCGGTGCAAAGCGGATGGGCTGGCCTACGCGCACTTCAATGGCGCCGGACCGGAACCAGTCCCGGCGGCGCGTCTTCAGCTCGCCCAGGCCGCGCATGGCCATGGGCAGCACCGGGGCTCCCGATTGCTTGACGAGCAGACCGATCCCCGGCCGGAAGCGCGCCAGAGAGCCTTCGGCCGAGCGAGTCCCCTCGGGAAAAACCAGCACATTGAAACCCCGGTCCAGCGCCTCGCCCGCATGGGCAAAGCCGCGCAGGAAGTCCCGCTGCCTGGGCAAGGGAAAGACGTTGAACAGTGCCGTCACGAGCAGATAGAACAAAGGACCGGGCAGAAAGAATCGTCCGCTGGGATGGAGAGGCTCGGGATTGCGAAAGTGGCGATACTCCTCCAGCATTTCTCCGGACATGGCGACCGCCATGCGTCTTCGGATGGGGCCGGGGAGCGCGTATTCCAGAAAGGGTCCGTCGTAGGTCGTTACATGATTGGCGATGATCAGCATGGGCTCATCCGCGTTGAGCCGGCCGGGCGCGGTTTCGACTACGGCAGGGTTGGCCAACAGCCAGACCAGGGGGCGCATGACCGCTTCCAGGAAAGCAACTCGCAGCCATCGGAACGGCAACCACCAGGGCCAATGCGGATAGATATAGCTTGCTGCCGGAGCCGGTCCGGCTTGCGGCTCCTGGGGAACGGACGCCGTTCGCGGTTCGTGGTTTCCCAGCCTCTCGTCCGATTTTTCTTCTGCTTTTGTGGCTTCCCAGATCTGGGAAGCGGGCGCTGGGGCGCCTGGCCTTTGTGCGCTTTCCGGGGCGGTGTTCGCGGCCAGCAACTGCCGCAGTTCCCCCAGGGTTTGCACATCTTCCAATAGCCCGCTCTCGGGAACCATGCCCAGCCGTTCCTCAACGGCGGCGGCCAACTGCACGCGGCCCAGGCTGTCGAGATGCAGGTCTTCGGTCAGGCGCAGCTCATCCCCGACGCCCGCGGGGGCTTCGCCCGAAATCTGGGCGATCAGCACAAGCAACCAATCCGCCGATGCCCCGAAGGCCGCGGCGCCGGCAGGGTTTGGCGTGCCGGTTTGAGTAGCCGCAGCCTGCATCCTGGCCAGCCACTCTGCCACTGCCTTGCGCCGGACCTTGCCGGTAGAGGTGCGGGGCAAGTCGGGTTCGGGCCATAGCACCCAGCGGCGCAGGCGTTGAAACTCCGCCAGGCGGGCGTTGGCATGCTCGATGGCGGCCGCGGCCTGGCCGCCCGGCCCGCGAATGGCGAGCACGGCGCAAGGCTCGGGGCCAGCC
Source organism: Occallatibacter sp. (assembly GCA_052326045.1). Classification (GTDB taxonomy): domain Bacteria; phylum Acidobacteriota; class Terriglobia; order Terriglobales; family Acidobacteriaceae; genus Telmatobacter. The sequence continues at coordinate 26,559 of JBKQRH010000068.1, forward strand.
GCTGTTTCCATGGGCACCACCGCGCAGGCCGCGACGCCCGGCTGCTGCTCGATGGCGGCTTCCAGGTCCTCGGGGTGCAGATTCAGGCCCGCCGCGGTCACGATGACCTCGCTCTTGCGGCCCAGGAAGCGCAGCTCGCCCGTGGGCTCTGTCACGGCCAGGTCGCCTGTGGCCAGCCACTCGTCCGTGCGCGGCTGGAGTGCGCCGCCGGACCACGTGGCGCCGGAGATGGATGCGCCCCGCACCAGCACCTCGCCGTCCGGGCCCAGTTTGACTTCACGGCCGGCCAGCGGTTTGCCGATGGTTCCCTGCGCCACGTGAAAGGGGTGGTTGAGCGTAATGAGCGCGGTGGTTTCGGTCATCCCGTAGCCCTGCACCACGACAAAGCCGACTGTATTCCAGAACTGCTCCAGTGGACCGGGCAAGGCCCCGCCGCCGGAGATGAGCGCCCAGAACTTGAGGCCGAAGGCCGAGTGGACGTCGCGGAAACGCCACCAACGGAGCCAGACGGGTACGCCCTTTGCCCTCCACTCCGGCGACGAAGACCTGTCGCCGGGGTCCCCGGCCGCGCCGCTGGAGCCGGTGACGCGTTCGGCGAGCGAGGGTAGGGTTGCTTCGAGGTGTGTCTTGAGCAGCGCATGAACGCGCGGCACGGCGGCCAATACGGAGATGCGCTCGCGGCGGATGGTCTCAATGAGCCTGGGCGCGACCAGACGATTTTCGAAGTGCAGCTCGGCGGTGAAGATGGGCGGAACCCACAAGCCCATGGTTTGGCCGAAGATGTGGCTCAGGGGCAGCGTGTGCAGGATGCGCAGGGGATGGATCAGCCGCTCGTAGCGCATATAGGGCTGAGCCCCGTCCTCGATGGGTCCCACGCTGGCCAGCACGTTGCCGTGGGTGATCACAATGCCCTTGGGATCGCCGGTGGTGCCGGAGGTGAAGAGGATTTCGAGTGGGGTATCCTGCGCGAGTCCCGAAACGGGGCCGGCTTCAGTAGCGGGCAGGATGGAGTGCCAGTATTCAAAGGAAAGACAGGGAAAGGCGAGCTGCGAACCGTCAGTTTGCAACTGGCTAAGCAGCAGCGCATCGCCGACAGCCAGTTTGGGAGCAACGTCGGCGGCCACGCGAATGGCAAATTCCGCGGTCCCGCAGACGTCCAGAGGAACGGCCAGCACGCCGCGCAGCAGACAGCCGTGGAAGGCGGCGATCCACTCCGCGCTGTTTTCGGCCCAAATGAGCACGCGGTCGCCGGGTCCGATGCCCCGCTCAGCCAGCAGCGCTGCAAAACGGCCGGCCAAGCGCGCGAGCTGTCCGTAAGTGGTTACCCGGCGTCGATTGCCCTGGTGGCGGACCACGGCGACCTCGCGATCGTAGCGGCGGAAGTCTTCGAGGAGTGTGGCCAAATGGTCTCGCATGGGCGCTCCCGGCTAGGATCATGGTACGCGATGCGGCCTCTTCGGCGTTGGCGCTATTCTCTGCTTCGGCCCGAACGGCGCCGCAGATAAACCCATAGATAAAAAATGCCCATGACCAGCAGGATGAGCGGGACTGTAAAGACCTGCACGGCCGTCAGTATCTGTCCGGACATCCCCGCTCTGGACAGGTGCAGATTGTTGGTGAGACCAAAATAAATCGCCCACGAGAGATCTCCGGTCAACACCAACCCCGCGGTATTCACCAGGAGCGCGAGCCGCCCGATCAAGCCGCCCTCGGCCCACAGCATGGCGCAAGCGGGAACCGTGAGCAGCAGCAGCTTGGCGTCATATAGATGGTGGTGGACAGGCAACACGGAGAGAGGCGCGATGACCGCAATCGCCAGCCAGGCTCTCCGTGTCGAGGGGCGGGATCGGAGAATGGCAAACACCCACAGCAGCAGGAGCGAGCCGCATATAAGGTAGCTGACCGGATTGTAGATGCGCGGGTCGTCCCGGAAGAAGCTGACGGCCGTTTGCAGGCTTATCAACATATCCAGGCTGCGTCCACCCGTTGCGGCAAAGCCAGGATCGTTGAGACCGCCGTGTACCGCAAACGCCAGAATATTGGAGTGCAGTTCCTGCATCCAGTGCGGCGCGACGCGCCAGACCCACAGGACGCACGGCAGGCTGATGGCAACCGTCGCGAGCAGGGTCTGCAATGCGCGTTTGCGGTAAACTCCGCCGGCCAATAAGAAGCAGAGCCAGACCAGTCCCGCATCTTGCGGCTTGACTGCGAGGCTGAGCGCAAGACACAGGATGCCGGCCGGGACAAGCCGCTCGCGCAGAAAGCACCACACGCCCGCCACGCAAAGGCTTATCGCAATTCCGGACGGATTGCCGAGAATAATGAGCACCTGGCTGTTGGCGAGAAGGAAGCCGATCAGGGCGCCAGAGAGGATTGGCGAGTAATTTGCCCCGAGATCCCACGCCAGAAACGACGCAAAAATGAGGCTCCCGGCGGTGAGCGTTATCCAAAGAATGTTCGCGGGCCCCCAGGGCAGCATCGCGAAGGGAACCGTGAGGGAGAATGCGGTTGGCGGGTATACATACCGCGTCGCAATCTGGATCTGGCGAGCCGTCGCGGTATTCAGCGCGGCTCCTCCCTCAGCCCGATAGATGCGCAACACCTCGCTTTCCCTGTATGGGTCGCCATGTTGAATTAGGCATCGCGCGGAGAAGTAACTTGGTTTGAAATCCGTCGTCCCGGCAGGAACGGCGTTGTGGAGAGCGATGCTCAGCAAAAGAAGCACCGTGCTGCCCAGAAGCAGCAGGCACAGACCGTCGAGCCGCGCTCTGGTCATCTTGAGCCTCTCTCTGCGTCAGGGACAATCGCCGCGACAGGGTAGGCGATCGGGAATAGGACGAATGGACTCAGTTCGGAACTACCCAATTCATTCCCCCTTTCGACGCTCTCTTGCGAGGTGAACTCCAGATTGGATGGCTAATTCGCGGGTTTGCCCAGGCCGAATATCTTTTGCAGCAGGTTGCGGTGGTCGGGAGGATGGTCGCAGGTATCGGTGGGCGCGGTGCCGGCCAGGAAGGCCGCCTCGAAGCTGGCCGGGCAGGCGGCGTCGCTGAGCAGGTTGCTGACGCTGTCGATCGAGACAATGTTCACGCCATCGGGGACGCTGAATTCGTGGGTGTCGGAGTACTGCGGCAGCGCGACGGCCTTCTTCATGAACTCCGCCCAGATGGGCGCGGCGGCGTGGGCGCCCTGTATCTTGATGTCGGTATAGTCGTCGTTGCCCACCCACACGATGCACAGCAGGTTGGAGGTGAAACCGGCAAACCATGCGTCGTGGTCGGTGCCGGTCTTGCCCGCGGCGGGCGCGGTGAAGCCCATGTTACGCACTCCGGCGCCCGTTCCCGTGCCGGTCACATCGCTGCGCAGCACGTTCTCCATCAGGCTGAGGGTTAGATAGGCGGCGCGCGGGTCGAGAATCTGCTTGGAGTCAGGCGAGTAGTCGGCGATGATGTCGCCGGTGGAGGTGCGCACGCTGGCCAGCATCCAGGGATCGATGTGAAGTCCGCCGTTGGCGAAGATGGTGTATGCGCCGGTCATGTCCAGCGGGGTGGCGTCATAGGAGCCGATGGCCATGGAGGGCGTTCCCTGCACGCCCTTGATGCCAGCGCTGCGAGCCAACTGTGCAACGCGGTCGAATCCCACCAGCGAGGCCAGGCCGATGGTGGCATTGTTCAGGGAGCGCATCAGCGCGTGGCGCGCCGTGCAACTGCCGCAGTACTCGTCTTCAAAGTTCTTCGGCGTGTACTCGTAAGGCGTGCCCACTCCATAGGTGGTCTGCTCGTCCTTGAGAATGGTGAGCGGTGAGAAGAGCTTGGTTTGCCCTGGCAAAATGGTGCCCTCGATGGCGGTATTAAAGGCCGTAGCATAGACGAAGGGCTTGAAGATGGAGCCGGTGGGCCGCTTGGCCACCGCGTGATTCAATTGCGAGAGGCCGTAGCTGCGACCGCCCACCAACGCCAGCACCTGGCCGGTATGGGGATTGAGCGCCACCAGCGCCACCTGGGGATAGATCCAGGTCTCGCCGGGCTTGTGATGCCTGTGCAGCCTGTCCACCTGTTCGTCCACCACATGAATCGTTGATTCCACCGCCGCCGTCGCTACCCGTTGCAGGTCGGGATCGAGCGAGGTGTAGATACGCAGACTTTCGCGGTTGAAGTCGCGCTCGCCCAGTCTCTGCACCATTTGATCGTGAACCAGGTCCACAAAGTACGGCGCCTCGCTGGCGTCCACGCTGCCGGGAACCAGGTGCAGCGGTTCCGCTTTGGCTGCTTCCGCCTGGACCTTGGTAATGGCTCCGGTTTCAACCATTGAATCCAGCACCACGTTGCGCCGCTCGATGGTGCGGTCCGGATGGTGAAAGGGATTGAAATAGCTGGGCCGTTGGATGATGCCGGCCAGGAAAGCGCACTCGGCCAGATCGAGCTTGCTTACGTCCTTGCCAAAGTAGACCTGGGATGCCTCGCCGAAACCGTTGATGGAGAAGCTGCCGCGCTGGCCCATCGGGATCTGGTTGGCGTACATCTCGAAGATCTGGTGCTTGTTGAAGCGATGTTCGAGTTGGAAGGCAACGACGATCTGGGAGATTTTGTACCGAATCGTGCCTGTGTCGGCGACGATGAGCAGCTTCGCCAGTTGCATCGTCAGCGTTGAGGCTCCGCCCCGATGCTTGCGGTCGCCAATCACGTCATGCCACGCCCAGCTGATCATGCTGATGTAGTTGACGCCGCCGTGCTCGAAGAAGCGGCGGTCTTCGATGGCCAGAACCGCCTGTATCAGGCTCTGCGAAATCTCGTTGTAGGCGAGCAGGCGGCGCTTGGTGCGGTTGGGATCGTCGCTCAGGCCGGTAATCAGCAGCGGTTCCAACTCATAGCTGGCCAGCGGCTGGCCGTGATCGTCGCTGATCGAATCCACAACGCCCGCGCTGATGCGGATGGTTGCGCTGTCCTGCGCGTGATAGGATTGCGGGCCGGGCCGGACCCTGATGGTCTGCGCGCCTTGCTTGTAGGTGCCCAACTCAGAGGTCCGCGCGGCGCCATCAGCCGAGTACCCGGCTTGGCGCAACTCGTTGGCGATGAGCTGGATGGTGAGTTTTTGCCCCGGGCGCACCTCGCGCGGCGCGGCATAGATCTTGGCAGTCGAAGCAAAGATCGGCTGCTTCAGACGATCATCCACAATGTGCTGATACTTGAAGTAGAAATAACCGAAGACGGCAATGAACACTATACCGGCGACACCAACCGTAAACACCCCAGTGCCCAGCAGCAGCGTTAACCAGGAACGCTTTCCCTTGGGTATTGCCAACCTGATTCTAAACGCCATCGCTGCTCCTTTAACTGAGCTACCAGCTACTAGCCTCTAGCCTTTCCGTGCCGGGGGCGGAATCGGTGGGAAACCGAAGCCGCAAATGCAAACAGGAAGAGCTAGAAGCTAAAAGCCGTTTTTACGCGTCTTCCGCGACGCGGACTTTCACCAGCGCCACTACTTCATCCAACGCTGCATCCACGCTGGTTGCCGTCGCGCGCGTCACCAGTTCCACCTGGCCACCGGCAGCCTTTTTGCCTACGTTGATGCGGTAGGGAATGCCCACCAGGTCCGCATCCTTGAATTTGACGCCGGCGCGCTCGTCACGGTCATCCAGCAGCACGTCCAGCCCGGCGGCTTCCAGTTCCGCGGCCAGCTTTTCGCCGGTTTGGGCGAGAGCCGGATCGGAAACGTTGGTGACTGTAACTACCACCGTGAAAGGCGCAATCGAGGCCGGCAGACAAAACCCATTCTTGTCGTTCGACTGCTCGACGGCCGCGGTCAAGATGCGCTCGATGCCGATGCCGTAGCTGCCCATGATGGGAGTCACTTCCTTGCCGTTCACGTCCAGCACGCGCGCGCCCATGCTCTCGGAGTACTTGTAGCCCAGCTTGAAGATGTGGCCGACTTCAACTGCCTTGCCGACCACCAGCTTGCCCGCGCAGCCGTCTTTCGGGCAGGATTCGCCCTCATTGACGCTGCGGATGTCCGCGTTCACGGTCCAGGTGAAATCGCGGCCAGGAGTCACGTTGCGCAGGTGGTAGTCCAGCTTGTTCGCTCCGCAGACCATGTTCCTGCGGCCTTCAAGGGACTTGTCCACCACCACCGTCAACCCGCCAGACATTGGTGTCTCGGCTACCTCCAATCCAACCGGCCCAAGGAAACCGGCTGGAGCATGGAAATAATGCGCTAAGTCATCGGCGTCCATTGGCCGCAGTTCACTGACTGATCGCGTTTTGGTTGCTGGTCCCTGGGTCTGCAACGCAGCGATCAAGAGGCCGGTTAGTTTTGTTTCGTTTACCTGGTGGTCGCCGCGAAGGAATACGGCAACAGCCTGAAGACCTCCGCCGTGTTGCCCTGGCGCAGTATCTTGCTGTTGGCGGATTTGCGCCATATAGGCCACGCACTTGATGTCGGAAGCTGGAGAAATCTTGAAGAATGCGGCCACATCCGCAATCGCTCCGCAGCCCGGCGTATGAACCAACTCCGGCTTGCCGTCGCCCGTCGGCTCCATCTCGACGACCGGCTCCAGGAGCGAAGTAGCTTTCTCCACGTTCGCTGCATAGCCGCAGACAGGACAGCTCGCGATCAGGTCCTCGCCGGCGTCGGTGTAAACCATGAACTCCTGTGATTGCGAGCCGCCCATGGAGCCCGAATCGGCCTCGACGGCCACGAATTTCAGTCCGCAGCGGGTGAAGATCCTGCGGTACACCGCGTCGTGCAGATCGAAGCTGCGGTCCAGGCCGGCCTTGTCCATATCGAAGGAGTAGGCGTCCTTCATGATGAACTGCCGCACGCGCAGCAGGCCGGACTTGGGCCGCGGCTCGTCGCGGAACTTGGTCTGAATCTGGTACCAGATCTGCGGCAACTGCTTGTAGCTGCGCAGCTCGCTGCGGGCGATGGTGGTCATGATCTCTTCGTGCGTCATGCCCAGGCACAGCTCCGCGCCCTTGCGGTCCTTCAGGCGGAACATGTTGTCGCCCATGGTGGTCCAGCGGCCGCTCTGCTCCCAGGGTTCGCGGGGATGGATGGCGGACAGGTAGAACTCCTGGCCGATGCGGTCCATCTCCTCGCGCACGATGGCGATGATCTTGTTCAGCGAGCGTGCCCCAAGGAAAAGGTAGTTGTAGATGCCCGCGCCGAGCTGGCGGATGTAGCCGGCGCGGAGCAGGAACTTGTGGCTGGCCACTTCAGCGTCTGCCGGGGCCTCGCGAAGAGTGGGAATAAACAACTTGGACCAGCGATGCATGGCGATGAGTGCGTGCTTTCCCGTCCGCCTGCCACCCCAGCGACGAAGACCTGTCGCCGGGGACCCGGTTTCGCTGCGGACGCAAGGACAAATGACAGCAGCTTTCATTTTAAATGTTCAGAATCCGGGAAGGTTTTAAAAGCCATTTCTTTGAGGCGCCAATCGGTTGGCCGGAGCCATGTGACATACTCTCAGGTATGAATCCCCACCACATCCCTTGGGAAGCAATTCTGCTGGGCTTTATCAAGCTCCTCAAGGTCTTTGGGATCATTCCGGGCGCGATTGCGGCATTCGGCGTACGGAGGCTCTATCAGAAACGGCGGCAGAGTCAAGCGATGGCCGGATGGCCCGCGACTGATGCCACAATCCTGAACGGGCAGGTTCATAAGGAAGGGCTGCGCTTCTGGGCCGAGATTACATACACCTATTACGTAGAGGAGTACCGTTCAGGCAAGCATGTACACCGCTTTCGCCGCGAAGAAGACGCGAATGAGTTCGTCCGGCAGGTCAAGGATAAGAGGGTCCACGTGCACTACGACGCTTCCGATCCCGATAAATCCGTAATTCTGGACCGGGACCTCGAGATGGTCGCGCTCATGGCTCCGCAGTTTCGCTGACCTTCGTCATTTCTATCGAATTCAAATCAGCTCCACGCCCCACAGATCGTGCAGGTGCAGCACGCCTTCGACTTTCTGGTTGGCATCCACCACGATCAGCGAAGTGATCTTGCGCTCTTCCAGAATCGCCAGCGCCTTAGCGGCCAGTTCCTCCGCATGAATAGTCCTCGGATGGGCGTTCATGGCTTCGCCGGCCGTACGGCTCAACGCTGCGCCGCCTTCGCGCTCCAAGAGCCTCCTCAAGTCACCGTCGCTGATCACGCCGCGCAGTTGGCCCTGCTCCTGCACGGTCGTGATGCCCAGCTTCTTCGAGGACATCTCGTAGATCACGTCGGTCATGGACGTGGTGAGAGCGACCACGGGCACCTCGTCGCCGGTGTGCATCAGGTCGCGGACCTTGGCCAGGCGCTTGCCCAGCTTGCCGCCGGGGTGCAGTTCCGCAAAATCCTCCGCCCGGAAGCCCTTGCGCAGGCTGACGGCGATGGCCAGCGCGTCGCCCAGGGCCAGCATGGCGGTGGTGGAAGCTGTGGGCGCAAGATTCAGCCCGCAGGCCTCGCGCTCCACGCCGCAGTCCAGAGCCACGTCGCTGGCCGCGGCCAGGGTCGAGTTCAAATCGCAGGTGAAACTGACCAGCGCGTCGCCCTTGCGCTTGAGCGTGGCCAACAGGCGGAGAATCTCCTCGGTTTCGCCGCTGGCCGAGAGCGCCACGACCACATCGCCGGGCATCAGCACGCCCACGTCGCCGTGCACCGCCTCGGCCGGGTGTAAAAACAAGGCTGGGGAGCCGGTGGAACTGAGCGTGGCGACAATTTTCTGCGCAATGATGCCGCTTTTGCCCATGCCGGTGACCACGACGCGGCCGTTTTCATGGCCGCAGCGCAGAATCAGTTCGACGGCGCGGGAGAATGCTTCGGCCATCGGCCCTTCAAGGCGCGCGGCCAGGGCTTCCAGCGCCGCCGCCTCGGTGCGGATCAGCGCCGCCGGGGTCGGCTTGTCTCCATCACTGTTCATCGGCTTTTGATGGTATCAGGTCCGGGCGGTTTCGCCGCAGTTCCCGATCTGGCCCATCATTGGAGAAAGAATGGGTGCCCCACCCTCGCCGCGTTTTTGTTTTTGCGGCTAGGGTGGGATTGATTCGAACACTCTCTTGGGGCCGGATCAAACGCACCTCTCGTACAATATGGCCTAGAGGCCAATTCCCGTGAAGCGCAATACGCTGGTTCTCACTGCCGTTCTGTTCATCCTGGCCGCCTTTGCCTGGGTGGGGTGGGCCAACTGGGAGTACCGCAAGCAGGCCGCCGAGTGGCAGTTGGCCTCTGCGGCGAAGGGCGAACTGGCGGCCAATCCGGCTGGCGGCGCGCCGCAGTACTTATCGCCGCTCAAGGGCAGGCCGGCGCCGGCCTTCGCCCTGGAAGACCTGAGCGGCAGAAAAGTGTCGCTGGCGAGCTACCGGGGCAAGGCGGTGCTGATCAATTTCTGGGCCACGTGGTGCGCTCCGTGCAAGATCGAGACGCCCTGGCTGATTGAGTTGCGGAATCGGTACGCCGCGCAGGGATTTGAGATTCTCGGCGTTTCGGCGGACGACATCGATCGCGACGACTCGCAGAAGCTGAGCGAGGAAAAGAGTGAGATCGCTCGCTTCGCGCAACAAATGAATATTCCCTATCCAGTGCTGATCGACGGCGCCACGCTCGACAAAGCTTACGGCGGGCTGGATGCACTGCCCGCCTCCTTTTTTGTGGACCGCAATGGCACGGTGGTCGCCGCGCAACTGGGGCTGACCTCTAAGAACGATATCGAGGCGAATATTCGCCAGGCGCTGGGGAAGTAATAGCAGCCTCTAGGTACTAGCTTTCAGCGATGAGCGCAGGATTCGGAACGATGGCTGGGATGAAGATACAAATCGGTATAACGGCTCTGGTTCTTCTCATGGCTGGCTTGCTGGCTCAGGGGCAGGCCGACCAGCCGGGACGGTCGATCCTGAAAGGCGCGGCGGTCGAGTTTCTGTTTCCCGAGCAGGTGACGGTAACTGCGGGCAAGCCAACCGAGATTGACCTGCACTTCCGCATTGCGCAAGGGCTGCATATCAACTCGCATACACCCAGGGAAGACGAACTCATTCCGACGACGTTTTCGATTCCCGAGGGCTCCGGCGTGCGGCTCGACGCGGCCAGCTATCCTGCCGGCTCGGACTTCACGCTGTCGTTGGATCCCGGCACGAAGCTGAGCGTCTACACCCGGGAGTTCACCATCCGGGCGAGCATCGTGGCCACGGCGGGCAATCATCTGGTGGAGGCCAAGCTGCGATACCAGGCCTGCGATAAGAATGCCTGCATGCCGCCCAAGACGATTCCGGTGGCGATCGATGTGATTGGGAAGTAGGAGCCTGCATCCCAGGTCCCAGGAGCGGGACCCTTCGGCTTCGCTCAGTGCAGGTTCTGGGGCGCCCGGCGATCATTGTTCCCGTGAGACACAGAAGTGATATTCTGGCACGTCGTCTGATAGGAACGAGGAGGATGACATGAGAAAAGGCATTATATTGGCGATCGCGGGATTGGCGCTTTTGACGGGGTGCGGAAACCAGGGGGACAAGGCTTCCAACGTTCCCGTAACGCCGAAATGGAAGGGGACCCCCTACCGTCTCGCGTTTGACACGCAGGCTGCAAAACCGAACCCGGCGGGCGTCACCATTCCGGCCATCAAGTACACGGCGAATCCTGACGCGCTGGAGAAAAGAGCCAGCCTCGTGGTGCGATTCGATGCTTCGGCGGATACGAAAAATGCGCCGTTGATGAACCGGATGATTATGGCTCCGGTCGATATCGCTGGCGCCGAGGGCGTCCTTCCCGCGGACTATATGGATGCGGCAAATAAGGATCTGTCGAGGTTTCTCGGGGCTTACTGCATCAAGGGAAAGGTCAAGATATCCGTGGCGCTTGCATCGTCGTCGCTCTCCAGCCAGGCCGGAGAGGCCGAAGTAGACGCGAAGCGCCTGTCAGACTGGACGCCGATCGAGGTTGAGTTCAAGAACCCCCATCCGCACTGCTAACTCTGCACTGCTGACGGCGTGATCCTGATGCGCCAGCCGCCGTGCGCCCCGGGTCTCGCTTTTGGACCCGGGAAAGCATACCGCTCATGCGAGCGATCAGCGAGCGTCTGCCGCACCGCAGGTGCCGAGCGTCTGCCGCACCGCAGGTGCCGAGCAGCTGCCCCACCGCAGGTGGCCTGGGAAAGCACAACACTTATGCGATCGACTAGCGAGCGCCCGCCCCACCGCAGGTGGTCTTCTCGATCCTGGCCCAGGAGTCTTTGAGCGGGAGGGTGCGGTTGAAGACCAGCTTGTCCGCAGTGGTGTCTGGGTCCAGGCAGAAGTAGCCGACGCGCTCGAACTGGAAGCGGTCTTCGAGTTTGGCGTGGGCGAGAGAGGGCTCCAGCTTGGCGCCCGGGAGGATCTCCAGGGAGTTAGGGTTGAGATTGTCGAGGATGTCCTGGCCTTCTTCCAGGTCGTAGGGATCGGGCTTACTGAAGAGCTTGTCGTAGAGACGGATTTCGGCGCTGATGGCGTGGGCGGCCGAGACCCAATGCATGGTGGACTTGACCTTGCGGCCGTCGGGAGAGTTGCCGCCGCGGCTGGCCGGATCGTAAGTGCAGTGCACCTCGACGATGTTGCCGGCCGAGTCTTTGACCACGCTTTGTGCTGTTACGAAATATGCGTTGCGCAGGCGCACTTCTTTACCTGGAGACAGGCGGTAGTACTTGGGCGGAGGCGCCTCGCGGAAGTCTTCTTGTTCGATGTAAATCTCCTTAGAAAAAGGGACCCCACGGGTTCCTGCGGAGGGGTCTTCGGGGTTGTTGGCCACCTCGACGAACTCCTCCTTGCCGGCGGGGTAGTTGTCGATGACCAGCTTGAGCGGGCGCAGGACGGCCATGGCGCGGCTGGCGCGG